>NZ_JACCQC010000070.1:0-1286 GCF_015712225.1 Burkholderia sp. 9775_39
GAAAATAAGAGGGCCGGGCACGGGGAATAGATGTGAAGATAGGATACGCGCGTGTCTCGACAGACGAGCAATGTCTGGATCTGCAACTGAGCGCATTACGACAGGCTGGCTGTGATGAGATTTATACGGATCATGGCATGTCGGGGTCCAGACAGGACCGGCCTGGATTGAACGAAGTGCTGACGGGACTGAGACCGGGCGACACATTGGTGGTGTGGCGCCTGGATCGTCTTGGTCGCTCGTTAAGTCATTTGCTTGCGCTGATCAATGATTTTCGCGCGCGAGGCATTCATTTTGCCTCGTTGACGGAGCTGATCGATACGGGCACGCCGACCGGGATGTTCACATTTCATATGATCGCAGCGCTGGCTGAATTTGAGCGCGCACTGATCAGCGAGCGTACGCGTGCGGGGGTGGCGGCGGCTCGGGAGCGAGGCAAACTTCTGGGACGGCCAAGGGCGCTGGATGACGCACAGATGCGGGAGGCGAGGGTCTTGTTGCGGGAGCTTCCTGAGGCGGAGGTGGCGATTCGGTTTCGGGTTCACCACCGGACACTGCGTAAGCGGCTCCGGGAGTTCGAGGTGCTCGGGGGAGAGGTTCAGGGCGCGCCCCGTCAGTGTGAGGACGATGTCATGATGTGTAACGAGGGCGATCGTGCCTGCGGGCTGGGGCAATTGGTGAGAGCCGTTGCACGGGCGTGGCGTCGGACACGGGGGCAGGCGAGTATGGGGTTGGCATGGCGCCTTCAGACGGAGCCGGATCGGGACTGGTGGATGCAGCCGATGCCGCTGCTGGTCGGTGCGGATGAACGGTTGTTTTCGTCCGGCACGCGTTATCGCCCGGTGCGAAGGCGAGCACACGCGTGTTTCAAGGAGTCAGACACGTCGTCAAGTGATACATGACGTTAGTGGGAGGTTCAGGCTGACGCGTCGGTTTTGATTCTGAAGTTTTCGATATCCTGACCGTGCATCCATTTGGGCCGGCGGCCGCTTCCGCACCAGGTTTTGCCTGATACGGGATCCATGTATTGGGGGACACGCTTTCGGCGTGGCGCGGGCGACTTCAGTTCGCGGATGGCGCCCTCGATGTCGTCCAGGGAAATACTATAAAGCACCATCAGGCGCGCGATGGAGAGGATCGTATCGCCCAATTCGCGCTTGCGAGCAAGTTCCATGCGTTCTCTGAGCGCCATCTCTTGCTGCATAAGATCTTGGTAGCTATCCATGATGATGTATGACGTCCTGCATGTGTACGACATGCGGGACGTTGTCGCTAGAAGAAAAAAA
>NZ_JACCQC010000071.1:0-1157 GCF_015712225.1 Burkholderia sp. 9775_39
TTCGCGGTCGCGCGTGCGTACCGGCCGACGCTCACGCGCCACGATCGCGCGGCGATCCTGCGCCGCGCGGCCGACATCGTGCGCTCGCGCACCGCGGAGATCGCGGCGCTGATCACGGCCGAGGCCGGCTTGTGCATCAAGGATTCGACTTACGAGGCCGGCCGCGTGGCCGACGTGCTCACGTTCGGCGCCGGCGAAGTGCTGAAGGACGACGGGCAGATCTTCTCGTGCGATCTGACGCCGCACGGCAAGAAGCGCCGCGTGTACACGCAGCGCGATCCGCTGCTCGGCGTGATTTCGGCGATCACGCCGTTCAATCACCCGATGAACCAGGTCGCGCACAAGATCGTGCCGTCGGTCGCGACCAACAACCGGATCGTCGTGAAGCCGTCGGAGAAGGTGCCGCTGTCGTGTTATCTGTTCGCGGACATCCTGTACGAAGCCGGCCTGCCGCCGCAGATGCTGCAGGTGATCACCGGCGACCCGAAGGAAATCGCCGACGAGCTGATCACGAACCCGGCGATCGACCTGATCACGTTCACCGGCGGCGTGTCGATCGGCAAGTCGATCGCCGCGCGGATGGGCTACCGGCGCGCGGTGCTCGAACTCGGCGGCAACGATCCGATCATCGTGATGGAAGATGCCGATCTCGACGAAGCGAGCACGCTCGCGGTGTCGGGCTCGTACAAGAATTCGGGGCAGCGCTGCACGGCGATCAAGCGGATGCTCGTGCACGAGGCGGTGGCCGATCGCTTCACGGCGCTCGTCGTCGAGAAGACGCGCGCCTGGTCGTACGGCAATCCGTCCGATCCGTCGGTCGACATGGGCACGGTGATCGACGAAGCGGCGGCGAAGTTCTGCGAGCAGCAGGTCAACGACGCGATCGCGCGCGGCGCGCGGCTGCTGGTCGGCAACGTGCGCGACGGCGCGCTGTATTCGCCGACCGTCGTCGATCGCGTGACGCCCGACATGCCGCTGGTCAAGCACGAAACCTTCGGGCCGGTGTCGCCGATCATGCGCTTTCGCGACATCGACGAGGCGATCCGGATGTCGAACAGCACCGACTACGCGCTGTCGTCGTCGGTGTGCACGAACCGCTTCGACCACATCACGCGCTTCATCACCGAGCTGGAAGTCGGCAGCGTGAACGTGCGCGA
>NZ_JACCQC010000072.1:0-1004 GCF_015712225.1 Burkholderia sp. 9775_39
GGCGAGCCGAGACGGATGCCGCTCGTCACGAACGGCTTTTCCGGGTCGTTCGGAATCGCGTTCTTGTTCACCGTGATGTGCGCCGCGCCGAGCGCCGCTTCCGCCGCCTTGCCCGTGATGTGCTTCGCGCGCAGGTCCACCAGCATCACGTGGCTTTCCGTACGGCCCGACACGATCCGCAGCCCGCGCTTGACCAACGTTTCGGCCAGCACGCGTGCGTTCTCGACCACCTTCTGCTGATATTCCTTGAACTCCGGCGACAGCGCTTCCTTGAACGCCACCGCCTTCGCCGCGATCACGTGCATCAGCGGGCCGCCCTGGATCCCCGGGAAGATCGCCGAGTTGATCGGCTTCTCGTATTCCGCCTTCATCAGGATCACGCCGCCGCGCGGGCCGCGCAGGCTCTTGTGCGTCGTCGTCGTCACGAAATCCGCGTGCGGCACCGGGTTCGGGTACACACCCGCCGCGATCAGGCCTGCGTAGTGCGCCATGTCGACCATCAGGTATGCGCCGACCGACTTCGCGATCTTCGCCAGACGCTCGAAATCGATCTTCAGCGCGAATGCCGATGCGCCCGCGACGATCAGCTTCGGCTTGTGTTCGTTCGCCAGCTTCTCGGCCGCGTCGTAGTCGATGTCTTCGTTCTCGTTCAGGCCGTAGCTCACCACGTTGAACCACTTGCCCGACATGTTCACCGGCGAGCCGTGCGTCAGGTGGCCGCCGTGCGCGAGGCTCATGCCCATGATCGTGTCGCCCGGCTTGAGCATCGCGAAGAACACGCCCTGGTTCGCCTGCGAACCCGAATTCGGCTGCACGTTCGCGGCTTCCGCGCCGAACAGCTGCTTCACGCGGTCGATCGCCAACTGCTCGACCACGTCCACGTACTCGCAACCGCCGTAGTAGCGCTTGCCCGGATACCCTTCCGCGTACTTGTTCGTGAGCTGCGAACCCTGCGCGGCCATCACGGCCGGGCTCGTGTAGTTTTCCGACGCGATCAGCTCGAT
>NZ_JACCQC010000073.1:0-989 GCF_015712225.1 Burkholderia sp. 9775_39
GCGGGCGTGAAGCCCGAGCAGGTCAGCGAAGTGATCATGGGCCAGGTGCTGACGGCCGGCTCCGGGCAGAACCCGGCGCGGCAGTCGCTGATCAAGGCGGGGCTGCCGAACGCCGTGCCGGGGATGACGATCAACAAGGTGTGCGGCTCGGGCCTGAAGGCCGTGATGCTGGCGGCGAACGCGATCGTTGCGGGCGACGCGGAGATCGTGATCGCGGGTGGCCAGGAGAACATGAGCGCGTCGCCGCACGTGCTGCCGGGCTCGCGCGACGGGTTCCGGATGGGCGACGCGAAGCTGGTCGACACGATGATCGTCGACGGGTTGTGGGACGTGTACAACCAGTACCACATGGGGATCACGGCGGAGAACGTCGCGAAGGAATACGGGATCACGCGTGAAGAGCAGGACGCGTTCGCGGCGCTGTCGCAGAACAAGGCGGAAGCCGCGCAGAAGGCCGGGCGTTTCAACGACGAGATCGTGCCGGTGTCGATTCCGCAACGCAAGGGCGAGCCGCTGCAGTTCGCGACCGACGAGTTCGTGCGTCACGGCGTGACGGCGGAGTCGCTGGCGGGGCTGAAGCCGGCGTTCGCGAAGGACGGCTCGGTGACGGCGGCGAACGCGTCGGGGCTGAACGATGGGGCGGCGGCGGTGCTGGTGATGTCGGCGCAGAAGGCAGCCGCCTTGGGCCTGACGCCGCTGGCGCGGATCAAGGCGTATGCGAACGCGGGCGTGGACCCGAGCGTGATGGGCATGGGCCCGGTGCCGGCGTCGCGCCGTGCGCTGGAGCGCGCGGGCTGGACGCCGGGCGACCTGGACCTGATGGAAATCAACGAGGCGTTCGCGGCGCAGGCGCTGGCGGTGCACAAGCAGATGGGCTGGGACACGTCGAAGGTGAACGTGAACGGCGGGGCGATCGCGATCGGTCACCCGATCGGTGCGTCGGGCTGCCGGATCCTGGTGACGCTGCTGCACGAGATGGTCAAGCGCGA
>NZ_JACCQC010000074.1:0-951 GCF_015712225.1 Burkholderia sp. 9775_39
CTGAGGCCGGTCGAAAAAAATGGAAGCCAACGTTTCGTAAAATTGAGAAACGGAGGCATGGATGAATCGAATTCCAAGAGCGGTCTATACGAAGGAGCTTCGCGACGAAGCGGTCAAGTTGGCGTTGACTGAAGGTGTTGGGGTATCGGAAGCTTCCCGGCGGTTGTCGATCCCAATGAAAACGCTGGCAAACTGGGTGCGCGCGGCGAAGGCCGGGAAGCTGAAAGATGTCGGTCGGCACCAGAAGCCACTGACGGAGATGGAGGCCGAGCTGGCACAGGTCAAGCGCGAACTGGCCGAGGTCAAAATGGAGCGCGATCTCCTAAAAAAGTTCGCGACGTACTTCGCGAAGGAGTCGCGGTGAAGTACGGCGTGATTGAACAAATGCGACAGGACTACTCCGTGCCGCCGATGTGCCGCGTGCTGGGCGTATCGGTAAGCGGCTACTATGCGTGGCGCAAGCGCAAACCGTCCGAAAGAACTCGGCAGGAACCTCGCTTGGAAGCGGAGGTGCTCGCGGCGCATCAGCGAACCCGGGAAAGTTTCGGGCCCGAGCGCCTGCAGCAACATCTCGAGGAACGTGGCGTGCGAATCGGCGTGCATCGAATCAGACGGTTGCGCAGAAAACTGGGACTGCGCTGCAAGCAGAAACGTCGGTTCAAGGCTACGACGAATTCGAAGCACGATCTGCCTGTCGCGCCGAATCTGCTGAACCAGGATTTCTCGGTGACGGCGCCCAATCAAGCCTGGTGCGGTGACATCACCTATATCGCGACCGACGAGGGCTGGCTGTACCTTGCCGGCCTGAAGGATCTGTACAGTGGCGAAATCGTCGGCTACGCGATGAGCGAGCGGATGACGAAAAATCTGGTCATGCAGGCGCTGTTCCGCGCTGTCGTGACCCGACGACCGCCGGCGGGCCTGATTCACCATAGCGACCGCGGGTCGCAA
>NZ_JACCQC010000075.1:0-925 GCF_015712225.1 Burkholderia sp. 9775_39
TCGGTCTTCACGCGCTCGACGATGCCCTCGTCGCGCAGCAGCTTCAGGTTCGCGACCGCGACGGCGGCTGCCACCGGGTGCCCCGAATACGTGAGGCCGTGATTGAATTCGCCGTTGTCGATGATCGGGCGCGCGACGCGCTCGTGAATGCCGACCGCGCCCATCGGCACGTAGCCCGACGTGAGGCCCTTGGCCATCGTGATCAGGTCCGGCTCGAAGCCGAAGTGCTGGTGCGCGAACCATTCGCCGGTGCGCCCGAAGCCGCCGATCACTTCGTCGGCGACCAGCAGGATGTCGTACTTGCGGCAGATCCGCTGGATTTCCGGCCAGTACGTCGACGGCGGGAAGATCACGCCGCCCGCACCCTGGAACGGCTCGCCGATGAACGCCGCGACGTTCTCCGCGCCGAGTTCGAGAATCTTCGCTTCGAGCTGCTGCGCGCGCGCGAGGCCGAATGCTTCGGGCGTTTCGCCGGCTGCCGCTTCGCCGAAGAAGTACGGCTGGTCGATGTGCACGATGTGCTCGACCTTCGACGGCATCTGCTCGTGCATGTAGCCCATCCCGCCGAGCGTGCCGCCCGCGATCGTCGAGCCGTGATAGCCGTTCTTGCGCGAGATCACGTATTTCTTCTGCGGCTTGCCCTGCACGCGCCAGTACTGATGCACGAGTCGCAGCACGGTGTCGTTGCCTTCCGAGCCGCTGTTGCAATAGAAGAAGTGGTTGAAGCCGGCCGGCGTGACTTCCGCGAGCATCGCGGAAAGCTCGATCACCGGCGGATGCGTGGTCTTGAAGAACGTGTTGTAGAACGGCAGTTCCTGGATCTGGCGATACGCGGCGTCGGCGAGTTCCTTGCGGCCGTAGCCGACGTTCACGCACCACAGGCCGGCCATCCCGTCGATCACCTTGTTGCCGTCCGAGTCCCACA
>NZ_JACCQC010000076.1:0-821 GCF_015712225.1 Burkholderia sp. 9775_39
CGGCAGCGGGGTCGACGGCGTGTACGTCCACGCGCCACTCGGGTCGGCCGTCACGGTGGCGTCCGGCGTGCCGTCGCCGTTCGTGTCGATGTTGACCGTCGCACCCGCTTCGGCCGTACCCGACAGTGACGTACCGTCGGTCGCGTTCACTGTCGGAATCGCCGGAGCCGTCGTATCGATCGTCAGATCGAAGGCCGTGCTCGGAACACTCACGTTGCCGGCCGCATCCGTTGCGGTGACGGTCAGGCTGTGTGCGCCCTCTCCCAAACCCGTGGTCGGCGTGAACGTCCAGTTTCCGGACGGATCTGCCGTCGTCGTACCCAACAACGTCGTGCCGTCATACACGCTCACCGTGCTGCCCGCTTCCGCTGTGCCGCTCAATGTCGGCGTCGCGTCATCAGTACTGCCTCCGGAAATGATCGCACCAACAACAGAGCCTACGTCGTCCGTCACCGTACCGATGACCGGCGCACCCGGTGCCGTCGTGTCGCCCGTCACCGTTACCGATGCAGACGGGCCCGTATTGCCCGCCGCGTCGGTAGCCGTCACGCCAATCACCGTGCCGATCGGCAGCGGAGTCGATGGTGTGTACGTCCACGCGCCGCTCGGGTCGGCTGTTACGGTGGCGTCCGGCGTGCCGTCACCGTTCGTATCGATATTGACCGTTGCGCCCGCTTCGGCCGTGCCCGACAGTGACGTACCGTCGGTCGCGTTCACTGTCGGAATCGACGGAGCTGTCGTATCGATCGTCAGGTTGAAGGCCGTACTCGGAACACTCACATTGCCGGCCGTATCCGTTGCGGTGACGGTCAGGCTGTGCG
>NZ_JACCQC010000077.1:0-715 GCF_015712225.1 Burkholderia sp. 9775_39
CAACGCCAACTTGACCGCTTCGTCGCGAAGCTCCTTCGTATAGACCGCTCTTGGAATTCGATTCATCCATGCCTCCGTTTCTCAATTTTACGAAACGTTGGCTTCCATTTTTTTCGACCGGCCTCAGTCCTCCGCATCCTGATCGTGATCACCTTCGTTATAATCCATTGACCGCGCAACACCACCTTCCAAACTGATCACGTTCGCCGAAACGCCTGATCACCATCACCGAAATCCGCAGATGCGACCTTCGGAACGGCAGGTTCATGATTCGAAGCATAAAGGGTCGAAGCGGTAAGTCAAGATATGACACTATTTTGTAATAAATATTTCAAGCGAAGCGCGTACGCCGATTCAGTAAAAATATACGGGTTTGCTTGGGTGGCAGAGTGATTGTTGCGACATCTTGGTGCATTCATATGAGTTTTATTTAATAAATTGATCAAGATCAAAGAAGTTGGATTTCTGCTTGCGGGGAGTGAATATACGGATATTTGGCTTTATTTGATAGACGTATAATGTATTAAGTAATACAAATGAACATTGTGTGGAATTCCGAGCGACCGCGAAGACGGTTGATTAAGAATAGAAAATAAGAGGGCCGGGCACGGGGAATAGATGTGAAGATAGGATACGCGCGTGTCTCGACAGACGAGCAATGTCTGGATCTGCAACTGAGCGCATTACGACAGGCTGGCTGTGATGAGATTTATAC
>NZ_JACCQC010000078.1:0-600 GCF_015712225.1 Burkholderia sp. 9775_39
TTGCTGAGCTGCGTGGCCGGTTTAAGCAGTACCCGGTTTGCCACCGAGTCCTGAGATTCCGGATGGGCATACAGCAGCAAAACTTTCGCTGGCTGAGACATCATCCCCCTCCCGGTATGGTTTTTGTGTATAGTCGCTGTTTTGGGCTACCATTGCGCCCGGTGCGGCAGCTCGCCCATACATTACATTATCATAATGATAAGTTAACATAGTCTGAACATACGGCAACTTATGATTGTTTTCTCCTCGTTACAAATTCGTCGCGGCGTGCGCGTCCTGCTGGATAATGCCACCGCCACCATCAACCCTGGGCAGAAAGTCGGCCTGGTGGGTAAAAACGGCTGTGGTAAATCTACCCTGCTGGCATTGCTGAAAAATGAAATCAGCGCCGACGGCGGCAGCTACACCTTTCCGGGAAGCTGGCAACTGGCGTGGGTGAATCAGGAAACGCCGGCGTTACCGCAAGCGGCGCTGGAATTTGTCATTGACGGCGACCGTGAATATCGTCAACTAGAAGCGCAGCTACACGACGCCAACGAACGTAACGACGGGCACGCCATTGCGACCATTCATGGCAAGCTGGATGCTATTGACGCATGG
>NZ_JACCQC010000079.1:0-545 GCF_015712225.1 Burkholderia sp. 9775_39
CGGTCACCACGGTAGGATTCATGACTGGGGTGAAGTCGTAACAAGGTAGCCGTATCGGAAGGTGCGGCTGGATCACCTCCTTTCCAGAGCTATCTCGCGAAGTTGAGCGCTCACGCTTATCGGCTGTAAATTAAAGACAGACTCAGGGGTCTGTAGCTCAGTCGGTTAGAGCACCGTCTTGATAAGGCGGGGGTCGTTGGTTCGAATCCAACCAGACCCACCATTGTCTGGCGGTAACACACCTGAGGCAAATCTGTACATGGGGGCATAGCTCAGCTGGGAGAGCACCTGCTTTGCAAGCAGGGGGTCGTCGGTTCGATCCCGTCTGCCTCCACCAATCACCAACGCTAAGGGCTTGGTTCAGACACTGAACCGAGAATTTTGCATTGGCGATTGAGCCAGTCAGAGGATACAACAGTATCGGCTGTCGTTCTTTAACAATCTGGAAGAAGTAAGTAATTTGGATAGCGGAAGCGTCTTGAGATGGACGTGGAAACTATCCGGGTTGTGATTGTATCGATGTATCTCAAGATGATTCGAACTCT
>NZ_JACCQC010000007.1:0-298132 GCF_015712225.1 Burkholderia sp. 9775_39
CTCTTCAGTTCAAACCTGTTACTGTTTTCGGTTCAGTTAAGAACCGGTCGCTCACTCAAAGCTGACAGGAATATGAATCACTTCATAAACCTGACTTACTTTAGTGTGAGACTCTTGATACTTTTGCCATCTGATCCGAGGATCAGCTCGCTGCCATCAAGCGCCCACACTTATCGGCTGTTAATTTTTAAAGAGCATGTCTGCGAGTGATCTGAACCCCTCAGCAGCGCTGCGTTTTCAGCAGCAGAGAAGCGAGATTATGAACCGTGTTTCGCAATTCGTCAACAACTTTCTGAACGACTTCGTTGCGACTGCGGGGCTCAACTTCCGTACCGCCGAGGCTCGCTACTTCCGAACCCCAACAGCACCGCTTCCCTTCCTTCCGCGCCGCGTTTCCGTTAGCGCGAAAGAGGCGTGATTCTAAGCACCTGTCCCCATCCATGCAAGCGCTTTGTGAAGAAAGTTTGAAAAAGCCTCCGTGCGCTCACGCGCACGGAGGCTTTGGGCTCGACGGGCCGGGAAGCGCGGACGATCCACCAGCCGTCGGCAACGTTCCCTTCTATATATAGAGCGTGTCAGCTGCCGCCCGCAGCAGCCTGCAGTCGCTCGACCGGCACCGCGTCGGCCATCGCCGTGTAGCCGGCGTCGCTCGGATGGATACCGTCGCCGCTATCGTATCGGCGTTGCAGCACGCTCGGGCGCGCCGGATCGCGCAGCGCCGCGTCGAAGTCCACGACGCCGTCGAACCCGCCGCCGCTGCGGATCCACCGGTTCACCTCGAGCCGGATCGCCTCGCGCCCGGCCGGCAGCGCCGCCGGCGTGAGTGTCGCGCCGAAGACCTTCACGCCCTGTCGGTGCGCCGTCTCGATCAGCCGGCGATAGCCATCGATCAGCGATGCAGCCGTCACCGGCGTATGCGGGTGATCGCAATCGAGCCCCGCGCGCGGCGGCATCGCCGCGAAATTGATGTCGTTGATCCCGATCAGCACGATCGCCGCCTTCACGCCCGATCGCGACAGCGCGTCACGCTCGAACCGCGACGCAAGCGACGTGCCGTAACACGCGGAATCGCTGAGCAGCCGGTTCCCGCTGATGCCGAGATTCACGACGCCGACCGAATCGGCACCCGCTGCCGCCAGCCGGCGTGCGAGCGCGTCGGGCCAGCGGCGGTTCCGGTTCACGCTGGAGCGCAGCCCGTCGGTGATCGAATCGCCGATCGCCGCGACGCTGGCGTGTGCGGGACCAGCTTTGACGGCCAGTTCGGTCACCCACGCATATTGGGTAAAGCGGGTGCGAAACGTCGCGGCGCCCGGATCGTTCACGTGATCACCCGGCCCGGACACATAGTTGAACTGGTTCGACACGCGATGCCAGACCGTCATCCGCTGGTTCGGCCCCATCTGGAGGCTGATCGCATACGGCTGCGCGGCCGTCACGCCGATCGCCACCGGGTCGCTTTCGAGTTCCTGGCCCGGCGCGAGCGTCACCGACGCCTTGCCGCCGAACCGGACCGGCACCGCCGCACCACCGGCGAGCGCGGCCCCTTCGCCGGCGCGCGCGAGACTCGCGGCCTCGACGACCAGCGGCGCGCGACCGTATGCGTTGCTCACGCGAATCCGCGCCGCCCGCCCCGACACGGTCGGGTAGACGATCTGACGCACGGTTCGCCCGGCCACGTCTGGCGCGCGGTAGAGCGGCGGCGGTGCGGCGAGGTCGGGAATCGGCTGCAGCGCGGTCGCCCACGCAGCGACCCACCCGGCCGGCGCGGCCGACGCTGCAAGCGGCGACACGAGAACGGCCGCACCCAGCACAGCCGCGGCGAAATTGCTTCGAAATGACATCGGCAAAATCCTCATCGGAAAGCGGGCATTGTGCCGCAGAAGATGCCGGCCCCACGTGCGGGGCCGCATTTGCTCCGCTTGATCGCGCCCCGATGTCCCTCGTTTACCCGAGTCCCGCCGCAAATCCACAAGAAATTTATTAACCGACCGGTCGGTTGGTTTATACTTCGCACACACTCAACCGGACGAGAGCCTTCGCCATGTACACGCAATCCCTCGACATCCCCGGCAACGTCGCGCCGCTCGACGCCGCAGCCGAGTCGCCCGAACAGGCGCGGTTCGATGCGGTGATGGCCGCGGACGGCAAGATCGAACCGCAGGACTGGATGCCCGACGCGTATCGCAAGACGCTGGTGCGCCAGATCTCGCAGCACGCGCACTCCGAAGTCGTCGGCATGCTGCCGGAAGGCAACTGGATCTCGCGCGCGCCGAGCCTGAAGCGCAAGGCGATCCTGCTCGCGAAGGTGCAGGACGAAGCCGGCCACGGCCTCTATCTTTATAGCGCGGCCGAAACGCTCGGCGTATCGCGCGATTCGCTGATCGACGCGCTGCACGCCGGCAAGGCGAAATACTCGAGCATCTTCAACTACCCGACGCCGACCTGGGCCGACGTCGGCGTGATCGGCTGGCTGGTCGACGGCGCCGCGATCATGAACCAGATCCCGCTGTGCCGCTGCACGTACGGTCCGTACGCGCGCGCGATGATTCGCGTGTGCAAGGAAGAGTCGTTCCATCAGCGCCAGGGTTTCGACGCGTTGCTGTCGATGATGAAGGGCAGCGACGCGCAGCGCGCGGTGGTCCAGCAGGCCGTCGATCGCTGGTGGTGGCCGGTGCTGATGATGTTCGGCCCGAGCGACGCCGATTCGGTCCACAGCAGCCAGTCCGCCAAATGGGGCATCAAGCGGATCTCGAACGACGATCTGCGCCAGAAATTCGTCGACGCGACGGTCGACCAGGCGAAGGTGCTCGGCGTGACGCTGCCCGACCCCGACCTGAAATGGAACGAAGCGCGTGGCCACCACGACTACGGCGCGATCGACTGGGACGAATTCTGGCGCGTGGTCAACGGCGACGGCCCGTGCAACAAGGAACGCCTCGCGACGCGCGTGAAAGCCCACGAGGATGGCGCCTGGGTGCGCGAAGCCGCGCTCGCGCACGAAGCGAAGCGCCGCGCCCGCGCCGAACAGCAGGCCGCCTGAGCGGCCCCCTCGAATTCAGGAATCAGGAGAAAACGATGAACAAGGAATGGCCGATCTGGGAAGTGTTCGTGCGCAGCAAGCAGGGCCTCGACCACAAGCATTGCGGCAGCCTGCACGCGGCCGACGCGACGATGGCGCTGCGCATGGCGCGCGACGTCTACACGCGTCGCCAGGAAGGCGTGAGCATCTGGGTGGTGCCGTCGTCGGCGATCACCGCGTCGGACCCGAGCGAGAAGGCCGAACTGTTCGAACCGGCGGGCGACAAGATCTACCGTCATCCGACGTTCTACACGCTGCCCGACGAAGTCAACCACATGTAACGCCCGCGCCATGACGATCACGCCCGAACACCTCTCCTACGTGCTGCGCCTCGCGGACAACGCGCTGATCCTCGGTCAGCGCAATGCCGAATGGTGCGGCCACGGCCCGATCCTCGAGGAAGACATCGCGCTCACCAACATGAGCCTGGACCTCATCGGCCAGGCGCGCATGCTGTACACGCACGCGGCCGAGCTCGAGCGCCAGCTCACCGGCGCGACGAAGACCGAGGACGACTACGCGTACTTCCGCACCGAGCGTGAGTTCGCGAACTTCACGCTCGCCGAACTGCCGCACTACGGCCCGGTCTCCGGCACCGCGCACGCCGACAAGGACTACGCGGTGACGATCGTGCGCAACTTCCTGTACGCGGCGCTGATGCTGCACGTATGGAGCGCGCTGGAGACGTCGACCGACACGCAACTGGCGGCGATCGCCGCGAAATCGGTGAAGGAAACCCGTTATCACGTCCAGCATGCGCGCGAGTGGCTCGTGCGCCTCGGCGACGGCACCGACGAATCGCACCGCCGCGCGCAGGCCGCGCTCGACTACCTGATGCCGTACACGCGCGAATTCTTCGCCGCCGATGCGATCGACGACGCGATCGTCGCACCGGGCATCGGCCCGGCGCCGGCCGCGATCGAGGCCGCGTGGCGCGCGGACGTGGACGACGCGCTCGCGGAAGCCACGCTCACGTTGCCGACGCCGGTGAAGCATGTGACGACCGGCAAGCAGGGCGAGCACTCGGAGCACATGGGCTACCTGCTCGCCGAAATGCAGAGCCTCGCGCGCCAGCATCCCGGCGCGAGCTGGTAACCGGCCCACGCCACGGAGCCCGACGATGTCCGCCCAGACCGCCGCCCCTGCCCCCGCCGCGCACCGCGACGATCCGTTGCTCGCCCGCGCGTGGGACGTGCTCGAAGCCGTGCCCGATCCGGAGATCCCGGTCGTGTCGATCCGCGAGCTCGGCATCCTGCGCGACGTCCGCCGCGCGGATGACGGCCAGCTCGAAGTCGTGATCACGCCGACCTACTCGGGCTGCCCGGCGATGTCGCAGATCGCCGAGGACATCGCCGCCGCGCTGCAGGCCGCCGACTTGCCGCCGCACCGGATCGAGACGGTGCTCGCTCCCGCGTGGACGACCGACTGGATTACGCAGGAAGCGCGCGACAAGCTGCGCGCGTACGGTATCGCGCCGCCGGTCGGCCAGTGCGGCAGCGCCGCGCCGCGGGAGAACGTCGTGCGCTTCGTGCCGCGGCCGGTCGCGGCGCCCACCTGCCCGCGCTGCGGCTCCGCGCGCACCGAACGTCTCGCGCAATTCGCGTCCACGGCCTGCAAGGCGCTGTATCGCTGCGTCGACTGCCGCGAACCCTTCGACTACTTCAAACCCTACTGAATATGGCGACCCCGCAATTTCACCCGCTGCGTATCCGCGACGTGCGGCCCGAGACCGCCGACGCCGTGACCGTCTCGTTCGACGTGCCGCCCGAATTGCGCGACGCGTACCGCTTCACGCAGGGCCAGTTCGTCACGCTGAAGACCCACATCGACGGCGAGGAGACGCGCCGCTCGTATTCGATCTGCGTCGGCACGACGGACTACGACCGTGACGGCGAACTGCGCATCGGCATCAAGCGCGTGCGCGGCGGCCGCTTCTCGAACTTCGCGTTCGATACGCTGAAGCCCGGCCACATGATCGACGTGATGACACCGGATGGCCGCTTCTTCACGCACCTGAACGCCGACCACGGCAAGCAGTACGTCGCGTTTTCGGGCGGCTCGGGGATCACGCCGGTGCTCGCGATCGTGAAGACGACGCTCGAACTCGAGCCGCGCAGCACGTTCACGCTGATCTACGGCAACCGCAGCGTCGACGCGATCATGTTCGCGGAGGAGCTCGAGGACCTGAAGAACCGCTACATGAACCGCTTCGTCCTCTACCACGTGCTGTCGGACGATCTGCAGGACGTCGAGCTGTTCAACGGCGTGCTCGACCAGGCGAAATGCGCGGAATTCCTCGCCACGCTGACGCCGGCCGACGCGATCGACGAGGCGTTCATCTGCGGCCCGGCACCGATGATGGACGCCGCCGAAGCCGCGCTGAAGGCGGCCGGCGTGCCGCAGGCGAAGGTGCACGTCGAGCGCTTCGGCACGCCGCTGCCGCAGGCCGGCGCACCAGTCGTCGAGATCACCGACCAGACGCCGGCCGCCGATCTCGAGATCGTGCTCGACGGCAAGAAGCGCAAGCTGCGCTTGCCGTACGAAGGCGTGAGCCTGCTCGACGTGGGCCTGCGCGCGGGCCTCGCGCTGCCGTATGCGTGCAAGGGCGGCGTGTGCTGCACATGCCGCGCGAAGGTGGTCGAAGGCGAAGTGCGGATGGAGAAGAACTACACGCTCGAGGAGCACGAGGTGAAGGATGGTTTCGTGCTGACGTGCCAGTGCCACCCGATCAGCGACAAGGTCGTCGTGAGCTTCGACGAACGTTGAGCGGCATCGCGTCGCGGCGCCCGACGGTTTCTCGCCGTCACACATCTCGCTTACACTAGGGGCCGCCGGCCGGCTGGACATCGCAACGTCCGCCCGTCGGCGGTTTTCTTTTGTTGACGACAGGCCGATGAGTACCATTCATGTGATTCAGGGCGGCACCGCCGCCGCGTCGCTGCGCGAGGCTCTCGTGCAAGCCGGACGCGACGAGCGCGTCGTCGGTTTGCTCGACGATCTCGGCGTCGGGCCACTGAAGGGCGCCGACGAGACGCCCGACACGCGCGCCGCTTTCTGGCAGCACGTGCTCGGCGACCAGATTCCCGACTGGAACGCGGAAATCGAAGGCGAATTCGCCCGCCTCGACCAGCTCGCGATGGATACCGGCCAGGTCGTCGTGTGGCATGCGCCGAGCGTCGGCGACAAGCTGCTGCTGCGCCGCGTCGCCTATCACCTGCGCAACGTGCCGCAGCGCCTGAACGAGGTACGGCTGTCGGCCGCCGACCTCGACGCCGCGCAACGCGCATCGCTGTCGCGTACCGACCAGGCCTGCGCGACCGGGATGTTCTCGCCCGCGGAACTGGCTCGCAAGCGGCCGGTGGCCGCGCCGATCTCGGTCCTGCGCATCGGCCGCCTTGCGCTCGAGTGGCAGGAGGCGAAGCACCTGAACGCCGAGCTGCGTTATTGGGTCAGCAACACGATCAAGAGCGGCCACTACGCCGATCTCGACGCGCTGATCGTCGCGCGCGCGGAAACCGACTGGCAGCCCGCGCGGCGCCTCGTCGGCAGCATCATGGCCGCCGCCGACCGCGGCGGGCTGTTCGTCAGCGACTCGATCGCGTGGTGGCGCTGCCGCGAACTCGCGGCCACCGGCCGACTCGAGCTGCAGGACGACGCGCCCGCGGCCCTCTCTTCCACGCAGGTGCGCGCGGCCCCGGCCGCCGCGCACCGCTAATCTTTCTTCGACCATGGCCCGAACCCGAGCGCCCGACCACGAATCCCAGCGCGAGCAGATCCTCGACCTGGCCGCCGAGAAATTCGCGCAGACGAGCTATCCGAGCACGTCGATGTCCGATCTCGCGACCGCGAGCGGTACGTCGAAGGCGCGGCTCTATCACTATTACGAGAGCAAGGAAGCGATCCTGTTCGACCTGCTCGATCGCTACACCAAACGGCTGATGCTGATCATCGCCGAGGTCGAGGGTGCGAGCCAGCGGCGCGGCCTCAGCGAGCGCGACGCGTTCGCCGAGCTCGTGCGCGCGTTCCTCGCCGAATACGAGACGTCGCACAGCCGCCACGTCGCGCTGCTCAACGACGTGAAGTATCTGGAGGATGCGCAGCGCGAAATCGTGCTCGACCGCCAGCGCGACATCGTCGCGGCGTTCACGCGGCAGCTCGCGCGCGCGTATCCCGACCGCATCTCGAAGGAAAACCAGACCTCCGTGACGATGATGGTGTTCGGGATGATCAACTGGACCTTCACATGGCTGAAGCCGGGCGGGCGCCTCGGCTACCGCGACTTCGCCGAACAGGTAATCGACCTGATCGAACGCGGGCTGTCGACAGCGGCCTGATGCCGCGCAGCAGCATGCGTTGCGCGGCGGGCACAGTGCGGCCGCCCGTCGCGCGTTTCATATGATGAATTTTAAATCCGTTAAAAATCAAATAGATAGACGAATAATTAAGCGGATTTAGAATTCACCCTCGGCACAAATAACGTCAAATGCGGGTTTTCCCTTACCTCGGTCGGGTAGAATGCTGTTGCATTGCACAAGCCGCTTGTGCAGCCACACACTGAGGAACCCACGATGAACACGCGATCCAACCGCCGTGCCGATGCTGTCGGCCACGCCGGTACTGCGCCGGTTCTCGTCAGGGAACTGGCTTCCAAAGACCGTGAGCAGATGCTCACCCACTTTCTCTCGCTCGACGAAGAGGACCGCCTGCTGCGCTTCGGCCAGATGGTGCCCGACCACGTGATCGAGAACTATGTCCGCACGATCGATTTCGGTCGCGATACCGTATTCGGCGTGTTCGACCACGATCTCGAACTGATCGGCGTCGGCCACCTGGCCTATCTGCCGGCCGAAGGCGACAAGCGCACCGCCGAATTCGGCGTGTCGGTGCTCGAAAGCGCACGCGGCCGCGGCGTCGGCTCGAAGCTGTTCGAGCGCGCGGCGATCCGCAGCCGCAACACGCACGTGACGATGCTGTACATGCACTGCCTGTCGCGTAACGCGACGATGATGCACATCGCGAAGAAATCCGGGATGCGAATCGAGTACGCGTACGGCGAAGCCGATGCGTACCTGTCGCTGCCGCCCGCCGACCACTCGACGATCATCGCCGAGATGCTGCAGGAACAGGCCGCGGTGTTCGACTACGCGATGAAGCGCCAGGCGCGCCGCACGACGAAGTTCATCGAATCGCTGATACCCGCCGCACTGACGGCCTGACGTCGACGGCGTCGGCCAGCCGGGCCGCGCCTGTGGCGCACCCGGCTCCCCTCCTTTCCCCGCCCGCTAGCGCACCGACCGAATCGGCAACGCCGTCGTTTCCTTGAAGCAGTCGAGCGAAAAGCTCGTCTTCACGTCGATCACCGACGGGTGATGCAGCAGATGCTCCTGCACGAAGCGGGAGAAATGCGCCATGTCCTCGACCTGCACGCGCAGCAGGTAATCCATGTCGCCCGTCATCGCGTGGCACGCGACCACTTCCGGCCAGGCCTGCACGGCCGCGCGAAACAGCTCCGCGTGCGTCGCGCCCGCGCGCGCCGACGTCTCGTCGACCCGGACCGGCGCGAGGCCGCCACGCTTTTCGAGCCGCACGCTCACGTACGCGAGCAGGTCGAGCCCGAGCTTCTGCGGATTCAGCAGTGCGACGTAGCCGGTGATCACGCCGATGTCCTCGAGCCGCCGGATCCGCCGCAGGCACGGGCTCGGCGACAGGTTCACGCGCTCGGCGATCTCCTGGTTCGACAGGCGCCCGTTCTCCTGAAGAATCGCGAGAATTCGCCGATCGATGGCATCCAATTCGGCTTGCGCCATCTTCTGCCCTCCGTTGATTATTTTGAGACTGGAAATTGCGCCATCGTAGGCGCGGGCGATCAAGTTCGCAAGTTTCCGCTCGCGGCCGCCCGCTACACTCTGTCGCATGTCTCGACGCGCCGCACACGCTCATTGCGGAGGCGGCCGTCGACATCGAACCAGGCCGAGCACGCGCACGCCGCCCCGGCCGATCGCCCCGCACAGGAGACACGACATGCAGATCCCCAACTGGGACAACCCCGTCGGCACCGACGGCTTCGAATTCATCGAATACACGGCACCGGACCCGAAAGCGCTCGGACACCTGTTCGAACGGATGGGTTTCACCGCGATCGCGCGCCACCGCCACAAGGACGTGACGGTGTACCGCCAGGGCGACATCAATTTCATCATCAACGCCGAACCGGATTCGTTCGCGCAACGCTTCGCGCGCCTGCACGGCCCGTCGATCTGCGCGATCGCGTTCCGCGTGCAGGACGCCGCGAAGGCGTACCAGCGTGCGCTGGAACTCGGCGCGTGGGGCTTCGACAACAAGACGGGCCCGATGGAGCTGAACATCCCGGCGATCAAGGGGATCGGCGATTCGCTGATCTATTTCGTCGACCGCTGGCGCGGCAAGAACGGCGCGCAGCCGGGCGCGATCGGCGACATCAGCATCTACGACGTCGACTTCGAGCCGATTCCCGGCGCGAACCCGAACCCGGTCGGGCACGGCCTCACCTACATCGACCACCTGACGCACAACGTGCATCGCGGCCGCATGCAGGAATGGGCCGAGTTCTACGAGCGCCTGTTCAACTTCCGCGAAGTGCGCTACTTCGACATCGAAGGCAAGGTGACCGGCGTGAAGTCGAAGGCGATGACGTCGCCGTGCGGCAAGATCCGCATCCCGATCAACGAGGAAGGCTCGGACACGGCCGGCCAGATCCAGGAATACCTCGACGCGTATCACGGCGAAGGCATCCAGCACATCGCGCTCGGCGCGAGCGACATCTACCAGGCGGTCGACGGGCTGCGCAGCAAGGAAGTGAAGCTGCTCGACACGATCGACACGTATTACGAGCTGGTCGACCGCCGCGTGCCGAACCACGGCGAATCGCTGGCCGAGCTGAAGAAACGCAAGATCCTGATCGACGGCGCGCGCGACGACCTGCTGCTGCAGATCTTCACCGAGAACCAGATCGGGCCGATCTTCTTCGAGATCATCCAGCGCAAGGGCAACCAGGGCTTCGGCGAAGGCAACTTCAAGGCGCTGTTCGAATCGATCGAGCTCGACCAGATCCGCCGCGGCGTCGTGCAGGACAAGGCCTGACGCTTGCACCGCGCGGCAGCGGCTCGGCAGCCGGGCCGCCCGCGCGATCCGGCCGCACAAAGAAAAAGGGCGGGAATCCTCGGATTCCCGCCCTTTTGTATTTCGGCGCGGCCCGCAAGCCGCGCGATCGCATCAACGCACGTTCGCCTTCGACTCGGCGGCACGCTCGGCCGACGGCTGGGCTGCGGCGTCCTGGGCCGGCACGATCTGCTGCATCTGCGCGCCGGCTGCCGCCAGTGCGCTCGCGCCTCGCGCGTGCACCGGGCCGGTCATCGAGAAAAACGCGGCGGACACGAGCAGGAAACTCTGGATATGACGTGTGTTCATTGCACCTCCTGTAAAACTGCCGGCGCCTCCCCGACTGCGTCGGAACGAACCCACGCGGCCGGGCACCTCCGGCAGGCCGACAAGATTAACGGCATTTGCCCGAAGATCAACGCGGCTTTACATGCTTTTACATGATGTAACGCATCATCCGCCCCGTTTTCGCGGGGCGCCGCCGCGCATTCCCCGCGTTGCAACCGATGGGCGGCGGGTTTGCCCCAGTGCTACCATCCCTTAAAACCGGCGAACATGCCGGCCACTGCAGACGCGTCCAAAAGATGCCGACGCAACCGAAGTTTTGGTGATCCCAGACCGGGTGGAGGAGACAGTTAATGAATGCCCCGCTAGACGCAGACCAACGCGCGTCGCTAGAAGCCGCGCTGAAGTCCGTCACGCTTGACGACAAATACACACTGGAACGCGGCCGCGCGTACATGAGCGGCATCCAGGCCCTCGTGCGCCTGCCGATGCTCCAGCAGGAACGCGACCGCGCCGCCGGTCTCAATACGGCCGGCTTCATCTCCGGCTATCGCGGCTCGCCGCTCGGCGGCCTCGATCTGTCGCTCTGGAAAGCCAAGCAGCACCTGGCCGCCCATCAGATCGTGTTCCAGCCCGGCCTCAACGAAGATCTCGCCGCCACCGCCGTGTGGGGCTCCCAGCAGGTGAACCTGTACCCCGGCGCGAAATACGACGGCGTGTTCGGCATGTGGTACGGCAAGGGCCCGGGCGTCGACCGCACCGGCGACGTCTTCAAGCACGCGAACTCGGCCGGCTCGTCCCAGCACGGCGGCGTGCTGGTGCTCGCCGGCGACGACCACGCGGCGAAATCGTCGACGCTCGCGCACCAGTCCGAACACATCTTCAAGGCTTGCGGGCTGCCGGTGCTGTTCCCGTCGAACGTGCAGGAATATCTCGATTTCGGCCTGCACGGCTGGGCGATGAGCCGCTACTCGGGCCTGTGGGTGGCGCTCAAGTGCGTGACGGACGTCGTCGAATCGTCGGCGTCGGTCGACATCGACCCGCATCGCACCGAGATCGTGCTGCCGACCGATTTCATCCTGCCGGAAGGCGGGCTGAACATCCGCTGGCCCGATCCGCCGCTCGTGCAGGAAGCGCGGCTGCTCGACTACAAGTGGTACGCGGCGCTCGCGTACGTGCGGGCGAACAAGCTCGACCGGATCGAGATCGATTCGCCGAACGCGCGCTTCGGGATCATGACCGGCGGCAAGGCGTATCTCGACGTGCGCCAGGCGCTGACCGACCTCGGCCTCGACGACGAAACCTGCGCGCGGATCGGCATCCGGCTCTACAAGGTCGGCTGCGTGTGGCCGCTCGAAGCGCAGGGCGCGCAGGCGTTCGCGCGCGGCCTCGACGAAATCCTGGTGGTCGAGGAAAAGCGCCAGATCCTCGAATACGCGATCAAGGAAGAGCTGTACAACTGGCCCGACGCGCAACGCCCGCGCGTGTTCGGCAAGTTCGACGAGAAGGATGGCGCCGGCGGCGAATGGTCGGTGCCGATGGGCAACTGGCTGCTGCCTGCGCACTACGAGCTGTCGCCCGCGATCATCGCGAAAGCGATCGCGACGCGGCTCGAGAAGTTCGAATTGCCGTCCGACGTGCGCGCGCGCATCGCCGCGCGGCTCGCGGTGATCAACGCGAAGGAAATGGCGCTCGCGAAGCCGCACGTGCAGACCGAGCGCAAGCCGTGGTTCTGCTCGGGCTGCCCGCACAACACGTCGACCAACGTGCCGGAAGGCTCGCGCGCGATCGCCGGCATCGGCTGCCACTACATGACCGTGTGGATGGACCGCAGCACGAGCACCTTCAGCCAGATGGGCGGCGAAGGCGTGCCGTGGATCGGCCAGGCGCCGTTCACCGACGAGAAGCACGTGTTCGCGAACCTCGGCGACGGCACCTATTTCCACTCGGGCCTGCTCGCGGTGCGCGCGGCGATCTCGTCGAAGGCGAACATCACCTACAAGATCCTCTACAACGACGCGGTGGCGATGACGGGCGGCCAACCGGTCGACGGCGTGCTGACGGTGCCGCAGATCACGCACCAGCTCGCGTCCGAAGGCGCGAAGAAGATCGTGATCGTCACCGACGAGCCGGAGAAGTACGACAGCCAGAAGGCGCTGCTCGCGCCCGGCGTGACGATCCATCACCGCGACCAGCTCGACGACGTGCAGCGCGAGCTGCGCGAGATCGAAGGCACGACGATCCTGATCTACGACCAGACCTGCGCGACCGAGAAGCGCCGCCGCCGCAAACGCGGCACGTATCCGGACCCGGCCAAGCGCATCGTGATCAACGACGCGGTGTGCGAAGGCTGCGGCGACTGCTCGGTGCAGTCGAACTGCCTGTCGGTCGAGCCGCTGGAAACCGAATTCGGCACGAAGCGCCAGATCAACCAGTCGAGCTGCAACAAGGACTTTTCGTGCGTGAAGGGGTTCTGCCCGAGCTTCGTCACGGTCGAGGGCGGCCAGTTGAAGAAGCCGAAGGCGGTGTCGGTCGACGGCAGCGCATTGCCGCCGATTCCGGAACCGACGCTGCCGGCGATCGATCGCGCGTACGGCGTGCTCGTCACCGGCGTGGGCGGCACGGGCGTCGTGACGATCGGCGCGCTGCTCGGGATGGCCGCGCATCTGGAAAACAAGGGCGTGACCGTGCTCGACGTCACCGGCCTCGCGCAGAAAGGCGGCGCCGTGATGAGCCACGTGCAGATCTCGCACGCGCCGACCGACATCCACGCGACGCGGATCGCGATGGGCGAAGCCGATCTCGTGATCGGTTGCGATGCGATCGTCACGGCCGGCGACGAGTGCACGTCGCGGATGCGGCACGACACGACGCGGGTGGTCGTCAACAGCGCGCAGACGCCGACCGCCGAGTTCATCAAGAACCCGAACTGGGCGTTCCCGGGCCTGTCCGCCGAGAACGACATCCGCGCGGCGGCCGGTGTTGCGGTCGACTTCATCGACGCGAACCGCTTCGCGGTCGCGCTGCTCGGCGACGCGATCTACACGAACCCGTTCGTGCTCGGCTACGCATGGCAGAAGGGCTGGCTGCCGTTGACGCTCGCGTCGCTCGAACGCGCGATCGAGCTGAACGCCGTGTCGGTCGACAAGAACCGCGCGGCGTTCGACTGGGGCCGCCGCGCCGCGTACGACCTGGCCAGCGTGAAGCAGGCGGCGGCCGGCGACGCCCGGCCCGCGCAAGGCGCCACGGTGATCTCGCTGCACACGAAGAAGGCGGTCGACGCGCTGATCGCGAAGCGCGTCGAATTCCTGAGCGCGTACCAGAACGCCGCGTACGCGTCGCGTTATGCGGCGTTCGTCGACAAGGTGCGCGCCACCGAGCGCGCACTGGCGGACGGCGACACGGTGCAGGAACCGCTGACCGAAGCGGTCGCGCGCAACCTGTTCAAGCTGATGGCGTACAAGGACGAGTACGAGGTCGCGCGGCTGCAGTCCGACCCCGCGTTCCTCGCGCGCCTGCGCGCGCAGTTCGAAGGCGACTGGAAGCTGAAATTCCACCTCGCGCCGCCGCTGTTCGCGAAGACGGACGCCCACGGCCATCTCGTGAAGAAGGCGTACGGCCCGTGGATGATGTCGGCGTTCCGGCTGCTCGCGAAGGCGAAGTTCCTGCGCGGCACGGCGCTCGATCCGTTCGGCCGCACCGCGGAGCGCCGCACCGAGCGCGCGCTGATCGGCGAGTACGAAGCGCTGATCGGCGAGGTACTCGCGAAGCTGAACGCGGCCAACCGGCCGCTCGCGCTCGAACTCGCGGCGCTGCCGGACGGCATTCGCGGCTACGGACACGTGAAGGAGAACAACCTGCGCGCGGTACGCCAGAAGTGGGACACGCTGCTCGCGAAGTGGCGTTCGCCGGCAGGCGGCCAGTCGCACCAGCAGGTCGCGTAACGCGCGGTCGCGGCGCGGCGTTCGAAGCAGGAACGCCCGCCCGCGCCGCCGCCCGTCGCGGTTCATGCAAAAAAAACGCCACGGAATCCAGGTTCCGTGGCGTTTTTCATTGCGCCGCGCCTGACGTGCGGCACACGCGGGCGTGGACTTACTTCGTGTTCACGTTCGCGGCGGCAACGGCCGTCATGTTGATGATCCGGCGCACGGTCGCGGCCGGCGTCAGGATGTGGACCGGCTTGGCGGCGCCGAGCAGGAACGGGCCGACCGTCACGCCTTCGCCGCCGACCATCTTCAGCAGGTTGTACGCGATGTTCGCCGCTTCGACGTTCGGCATGATCAGCAGGTTCGCTTCACCCGACAGCGTCGTGCCCGGGAACGCCTGCTTGCGGATCAGTTCCGACAGCGCCGCGTCGCCGTGCATTTCGCCGTCGACTTCGAGGTTCGGCGCACGCTCGACGATCAGCTTGCGGGCCTCGGCCATCCGGCGCGACGACGCCGACGGCGCGCTGCCGAAGTTCGAGTTCGACAGCAGCGCGGCCTTCGGCGCGATGCCGAAGCGCTCGATCTCGGCCGCGGCCTGGATCGTCATGTCGGCGAGCTGGTCGGCGCTCGGCAGCTCGTTCACGTACGTGTCGCACACGAACAGGTTGCGGCCCGGCAGCATCAGCAGGTTCATCGCGGCGAAGTGCTCGGCGCCCTTCGCGCGGCCCAGTACCTGCTCGATGAACTTCAGGTGGCTGTGGAACGTGTCGATCATCCCGCAGATCATCCCGTCCGCATCGCCCAGATGCACGAGCATCGCGCCGATCAGCGTGTTGAACTTGCGCATCGCGGCCTTCGCGACTTCCGGCGTCACGCCGTCGCGCGCGCCGATCTCCTGATACGCCTGCCAGTAGCGGTGGTAGCGCGCATCGTCTTCCGGATCGACGATTTCGAAATCGACGCCGGCCTTCAGCTTCGAGCCGATCTTCTGCAAGCGCATGTCGACGACCGACGGACGGCCGACGATGATCGGCTTCGCGATCTTTTCCAGCAGCACGAACTGCGCGGCGCGCAGCACGCGCTCGTCCTCGCCCTCGGCGAACACGATGCGGGCCTCTTTCTGCTTCGCGGCCGCGAACACCGGGCGCATCACCATGCCGGTGCGGTAGACGGTCGCGCCGAGCTGCTCGCGGTACGCGTCCATGTCCTGGATCGGGCGCGTCGCGACGCCCGAATCCATCGCGGCTTGCGCGACGGCCGGCGCGATCTTGATGATCAGGCGCGGGTCGAACGGCTTCGGGATCAGGTAGTCCGGCCCGAATTCGAGCGAATGGCCTTCATACGCCTTCGCGACTTCCTCGCTCTGGTCGGTTTCCTCGGCCAGCTCGGCGATCGCGCGCACGCACGCGAGCTTCATTTCTTCCGTGATCGTGGTCGCGCCGACGTCGAGCGCGCCGCGGAAGATGAACGGGAAGCACAGCACGTTGTTGACCTGGTTCGGGTAGTCCGAACGGCCGGTCGCGACGATCGCGTCCGGGCGCACGGCCTTCGCGTCTTCCGGGCGGATTTCCGGTTCCGGGTTCGCGAGCGCCAGGATCAGCGGCTTGTCGCCCATCGTCTTGACCATGTCCTGCTTCAGCACGCCCGCGCTCGAGCAGCCGAGGAACACGTCCGCGCCGACGATCGCGTCGGCGAGCGTGCGCGCGTCGGTGTTGGCCGCATAGCGCTGCTTCGACGGATCGAGGTTGCCGCGCCCTTCGTAGATCACGCCCTTCGAATCGGCGACGAGGATGTTCGACTTCGTCAGGCCGAGGTTCACCAGCAGGTCCAGACACGCGATTGCCGCCGCGCCCGCGCCCGAACACACGAGCTTCACTTCCGACAGCTTCTTGCCGACGACCTTCAGGCCGTTCAGGATCGCGGCCGACGCGATGATCGCGGTGCCGTGCTGGTCATCGTGGAAGACCGGAATCTTCATGCGCTCGCGCAGCTTCTGCTCGATGTAGAAGCATTCCGGCGCCTTGATGTCCTCGAGGTTGATGCCGCCGAGCGTCGGCTCGAGCATCGCGATCGCCTCGACGAGCTTGTCGGGGTCGGACTCCGACAGTTCGATGTCGAACACGTCGATGCCCGCGAATTTCTTGAAGAGGCAGCCCTTGCCTTCCATCACCGGCTTCGCGGCCAGCGGGCCGATGTTGCCGAGACCCAGCACGGCGGTGCCGTTCGTGATGACGCCGACGAGGTTGCCGCGCGACGTGTACTTCTGCGCGTCGAGCGGATCGGCGTGGATCGCCTCGCACGCGGCGGCGACGCCCGGCGAATACGCGAGCGACAGATCGAGCTGGTTCGACAGCGGCTTGGTCGGGGTGACCGAAATCTTGCCGGGTTTCGGGTTCAGGTGATAAGCGAGAGCGGCCTGCTTCAGTTGTTCGTCCATGATTGACCTGCGAGAGACATGCGGAATATTGACGACTCAGTACACAGCACCTTCGGCCGCGTCTGCTTGAATCGAGGGGATGGTCGACTGCGAGACGGCCCGCGACGCACCGGATCGGCACGCCATCGAACCTTGGCGGATGGCAAGAGGAAAGTACAAAGTACTGAACGATTTCTAAGGGTCGCCTAGTGTACACCCCCTAAATGACGTCCGTTGCTGCGACGCCGCATCTCCGGCATCAGCGCCGGGATGGTCTGCCCCCGTTTGTTTCGCCGGTGGTGAGCCGGGCAGCGAACCCGCGCGAATTCCGCCGAAAACCTGCCTGAATCGGGTAAAATAGCCGGCTACGCGCGCAGCGATGCGATCGGCCCGCCGATCGCACCCCGGCCCTTCGGGCAGGTTCCCCTTGCTGCGCCACCGGGCCCGCGCCCGCTCCTCGCTCATCACCCAAGGAATGCCCATGACAGGCTACGATCGTCAGTCGATCTCGGATACGACCGCCAAAATCCTGCTCGAAGTGCAGGCGGTGCACTTCAATGCCGAAAAACCGTTCATCTTCACGTCCGGCTGGGCAAGCCCCGTCTATATCGACTGCCGCAAGCTGATCTCGTATCCGCGCGTGCGCCGTGCGCTGATGGAAATGGCGGAAACGACGATCACGCGCGACATCGGCTTCGAGCAGATCGACGCGGTGGCGGGCGGCGAGACGGCCGGCATCCCGTTCGCGGCATGGATCGCGGACCGGATGATGGTGCCGATGCAGTACGTGCGCAAAAAGCCGAAGGGTTTCGGCCGCAATGCGCAGATCGAAGGCCATCTCGAGGAAGGCTCGCGCGTGCTGCTGGTGGAAGACCTGACCACCGACAGCCGCAGCAAGATCAACTTCGTCAACGCGCTGCGCACCGCGGGCGCGACGGTGAACCACTGCTTCGTGCTGTTCCACTACAACATCTTCAAGGAAAGCGTGTCGGTCCTGAAGGACATCGACGTCGACCTGCACGCGCTCGCGACGTGGTGGGACGTGCTGCGCGTCGCGAAGGCGTCGGGCTACTTCGAGACGAAGACGCTCGACGAAGTCGAGAAATTCCTGCACGCACCGGCCGAATGGTCGGCCGCGCACGGCGGCGCGACGGCCCCGAAGGAATGACGCCCCGCCGGCACGCATGCCGGCGCACTGGCTGAACGAGCCGCCTGCTTCATCGCAGGCGGTTTTTTTTCGTCCGTCGCGTTGCGCGCCGACCGCGCGCAATCGCGGGCGCCGGTGTGCGTCGCTCATCGAACCCTAATGCTAGACTTGATCCATCGCCGCCCTCAGCTGCGCGGGCAACATACAACGCCAACAATGCCGGGAGCCTCGGCCCGGCCCACGTGACGGGAGAAGCGCCATATGCGTGTGGATCGCCGGATCACTCCGCCTGCGCCATCGGGTCGCCCTTCTCCGCTCCGTTTCTCCGCCCTCCTGTGCGCCGCCGTCTTCGCGGCGCTGCCCGCGCATGCGGAAGGCCCGTTCACCGTGACGAGCGACGACCTGACGGCGGGCGCCCGCGTGCGGCCCGCGAACGTGTTCGACCGCGGCGACTGCAAGGGCGCGAACCGCTCGCCGCAACTCGCATGGCACAACCCGCCGCCGGGCACGCGCGGCTACGCGGTCACGATCTTCGATCCCGACGCGCCGGGGCACGGCTGGTGGCACTGGGCCGTCGCGGGCATCCCGGCGACCGTCACGAGCCTGCCGGCCGATGCGAGCGCGTCCGGCTTCCTGCGCCGCATCGGCGCGAGCGAGGCGCGCAACGACTTCGGAATCGACGGCTACGGCGGCCCGTGCCCACCGCCCGGCAAACCGCATCGCTACGTGATCACCGTCTACGCGCTGAAAGGCACCGACCTGCGTATCTCGCAAGGCCGCCCCGCGCCGATGTTCGAGCACGAGATCGGCACGCTCGCGATCGGCACCGCGCGACTCACGGTCACTTACGGGCAGTAGGTAAGCGCGCGCCGCCGCCCGTGGCGGTCGCGATTGCCCGCGCCCGCGAATTTCTGTGCGCGGCCTGCGCGCTTTCTTCCGGTCATTTCGGCTTGCTAGACTCGGCTGCACCGGTCGCGGCATCCCGCCGCGCATCCGTCGCGCCGCCCAACTGCGGCGCGTGTCGCGGCGAGCCTGCGGGCCGCCGTTCCCGTCCCTTTCCGGAGAACGCTTCATGTCGAACATCGTCATCGTCTATCACAGCGGCTACGGTCACACGCAGAAACTGGCCGAGGCCGTGCACGCCGGTGCGCAGGATGCCGGCGCCGCCGCACGCCTCCTCGCCGTCGGCGAGCTCGACGACGCGGGCTGGGCCGCGCTCGACGCGGCGGACGCGATCGTCTTCGGCGCGCCGACCTACATGGGCGGCCCGTCCGCGCAGTTCAAGCAATTCGCCGACGCGACCTCGAAACCGTGGTTTACGCAGAAATGGAAGGACAAGATCGCCGCGGGCTTCACGAATTCCGCGACGATGAACGGCGACAAGTTCTCGACGATTCAGTATTTCGTCACGCTGGCGATGCAACATGGGATGGTGTGGGTCGGCACGGGCATGATGCCGGCCAACTCGAAGGCGGCCACGCGCAACGACATCAACTACGTCGGCGGCTTCACGGGCCTGCTCGCGCAGTCGCCGGCGGACGCGACGCCCGACGAGGGCCCGCTGCCCGGCGACCTCGATACCGCGAAGGCGTTCGGCCGGCGCGTCGCCGAAGCGACGGCGCGCTGGGTGGCCGGCGGCCGCTGAGCGCGCCCGGGACACCCGCCCGCTCGCACCGGCCGCTGGCATGGCCGCGCAGCGTGGGGGTGCGCCAAAGGGACACAAGACGGCCCGCGGGCCGTCTTTTTTTCGCCCCGTGCGGTACAGGCCCGCCGGATGACGTCTTAAAATGGCGGTTTCAGGGCGCCGCGGCTCCCGTTTCATTCAGTGAGAGCGAAATGAGCACCAAAGTTTTTGTCGACGGCCAGGAAGGCACGACCGGCCTCAAGATCTTCGAATACCTGTCGGCACGCAGCGACATCGAGATCCTGCGCATCGATGAAGCGAAGCGCAAGGACGTCGACGAGCGCCGTCGCCTGATCAACGCGTCCGACGTCACGTTCCTGTGCCTGCCGGACGTCGCGTCGCGCGAATCCGCGTCGCTCGTCGAGAACCCGAACACCACGCTGATCGACGCGAGCACCGCGTTCCGCACCCATGCCGACTGGGCCTACGGCCTGCCCGAGCTGACCCGCGCGCAGCGCGAGAAGATTCGTACGTCGAAGCGCATCGCGGTGCCCGGCTGCCACGCATCGGCGTTCGTGCTCGCGATGCGGCCGCTCGTCGATGCGGGCATCGTCGCGCCGACGTTCGCCGCGCACAGCTACTCGATCACCGGCTACAGCGGCGGCGGCAAGTCGATGATCGCCGAGTACGAAAGCGCCGCGCCGGGCGGCAAGCTCGCGAGCCCGCGCCCGTATGCGCTCGGCCTCGCGCACAAGCACCTGCCCGAAATGGCCGCGCACACCGGCCTCGCGAACGCACCGATCTTCACGCCGATCGTCGGCCCGTTCCTGAAAGGCCTCGCGGTGACGACCTACTTCACGCCCGGGCAGCTCGCGAAGCGCGCGACGCCGCAGGACGTGCAGCGCGTGTTCGCCGAGTACTACGCGGACGAAGCGTTCGTGCGCGTCGCACCGTTCGACGCGGATGCGAACCTCGACAGCGGCTTCTTCGACGTGCAGGCGAACAACGACACGAACCGCGTCGACCTGTTCGTGTTCGGCAACGCGGAGCGCTTCGTCACGGTCGCGCGCCTCGACAACCTCGGCAAGGGCGCGTCGGGCGCCGCGATCCAGTGCATGAACCTCAACATCGGCGCGGCCGAGGACGCCGGCCTCAAACGCTGATTCAGCATCGCATGCCATGCAAAGCCGGCCACTGGCCGGCTTTTTATTTACCCGTATCAGGCAATATATAAAAACACCGGATCGCGCATTTACAAATATTTACAAGCTTTCCATTGCGCGATTACCAGTGAATTAATCCAGCCCGTTCTTTATCCAGTCAATCCCGAATAGGGATAAACCGGATACCGTCGATTTAAACGCTGCCGTTATACGCAGGAAGGCGCGGCGAGAGCGTGCCAGGCGTCGCGCAGCCCCCACTCCGGCAGCTTTCGACGGCCCGCCGCGCGTTTTAATTCTTACCAACCGCCTTATCGGGCAAGGATTCAAATTGCCGTTCCCGTTTCAATCGCCTTTTTTAGACGGGTTCATCAATTGACAGCAAAAATCCAGGCAGCGACATTAGCTCGCACAATTAAACGATTGGAGACAGCGGCATGTCGTACGCCTTATCGAAGGGGGTGGCAACGGCCTTTGCCATTGCCCCTTTCCTGGTTGCATGTGGTGGGGGGGACTCTGGCGGCGCGCTCGCGCCGATCGATGCGCCCCAATGTTCCGGCTCGAACTGCGGCACGCAAGGGCCGCCGCCTTCGCAGCCGATCAACGGCGCACTGTGCCCGGCCAACGCGGATATCGTGAAGAGCACGTATCTCGGCGGCGCGGGCAGCGGCGAGATCGTCAGCGTCAACATCGACGCGGTCGCGATGACGTACACGCTCAAGTGGCTCGAATCGCCGATTCCGCTGAAGACGGGCACCGTCACGCCGAGCCGCGCCGGCACGACGATCACCGGCAAGGTCGTCCATCCGCCGACCGGCACGCTGCCGACCGCCGAGCAGACGCGCTGCGCGTTCGTCCTCACGCCGGGCACCGGCACCGCGCCGGACGGTTCGACCTATTCGACGGCCGCCGACTTCAACCAGGCGAACCCGCCGATGCTGCTGGTCGGCATGGGCGTGGCGGGCGGTGGCATTCCCGGCGCGACGGTTCAGTACGACGGGCTGACGATCAGCGTGATCGGCCTCCCCGTATTCCAGAACGTCGGCCAGGTGCCCAATCGCCACTTCGACTTCTACCCGTTCCTCGGCTTCGCGAACACGACGACCGACCTCACGAAGCTGCCGGGCACGTACAACGCGCTGCTCTATCACCTCGTGCCGTCGGGCAACTATGCAACGAAGGGCATCAACTCCAGCGAGACGTTCGATGCGAACGGCGCGTGCACGTCGAGCGGTTCGGGCGGCTGCCAGACCACCGGCGATCCATGGAAGACGAGCGCGAACGGCGGCTACTTCGACAGCACCCAGGCACCGCAGATCCTGCCGCAAACGAAGCTGCCCCTGATCGGCGCGACCGGCAAGTCGGCCACCGCGCACATGGTGATCGGCCAGCTCAACGGCGCGACGGTGCCGGTGATCGTGCGCACCGGCTACGTGAACCTCGGCACGCCGCCGTTGCACACCGACGCAAAGGTCGACGACGAATCGGGCATCGCGGTGCTCGGCGCGGCGACGGCGATCACGTCGGGCGCGATCGACGGCGGCTACGCTGGCGCGGACTCGAACTTCAAGTACACGGCTGCGCTGATCCGCGGCAGCAACGCGTCGTTCATCAACCCGTCCACACAGGCCGAGGAAGACGGCTTCACGCTCGACTACGGCCAGGCGACGCCGGGCCTGCTGAACGCGAAGACTACCCCGCCGAGCGGCGCGAGCTACCCGTCCGCATCGGGCGTGGTGATCGCGACGGGCGGCCTGTATGCGGCGCTGATCCAGGGCACGGTGAACGGCGGCGTCACGCCGACGTCGGCGAATTCGACGACGTCGTCGACCCCGTACTTCGGCGTGGGCGCGCAGATCAGCAAGTAGCGATCGAGGACGCGGCGGCCGGCCCGCCGCCGCGCATTGCAGGGAAGGCACGAAGGCGCTCGGCACGGCGCAAGCAGGACGAGCACGACCAACAGAAGCGGCCGACAGGGAGCTGGCCGCCGCACAAAGACAAATCTGGAGGAGCAACATGAAGCGCAACCTCATTCTGGCGGCGGCCCTTGCCGCCCCCCTTCTTTCGGCTTGCGGCGGCGGCAGCGACAATCCGCCCCCGCTCGTCGAAGACCGGCTTTGCCCGGCCACGCTCGACTACAACACCGTGTTCACGGGCGGCGCGGGCAGCGGCGAACTCGCGAAGGTGCAGCTCGACACGACCAAGATGACCTGGCAGGTCACCTATGTCGAATCGCCGGTGCCGCAAAAGACGGGCACCGTCGTGCCGACCCGCGCGGGCACCGTCGACAGCGGCACGCTCACGCAGGAAACGCTGCTGCCGACCAACAAGCTGAACCAGTGCGCGTTCCGCCTGAACGGCGCGAGCCTCGACGCGTCGCGTCCGGCGCGCATCTTCGTCGGCTTCGGCGTCGCGGGCGGCACGATTCCCGGCAAGGAGATCCAGTTCGACGGCGTGCTCGGCCAGGCGGCGGTGCCCGACACGAAATTCCCGTACTACCCGTTCATCGGCTTCTCGTCGATCGAAACCGACATCACGAAGGTCGCGGGCACGTACAGCCACATCGGCTTCGGCGAAGTGCCGTCGCAGAAATTCGCGCCGGCGTCGATCGACGCGAAGGTGACGATCAACGCGGACGGCACGTGGACCAAGTGCGACACGACGGGCCAGTTCGCGGGCGGCGCGTGCGTGCAGCAAGGCACGAACTTCGTGCAGTCGGCCGACGGCAGCGGCGCGTTCCAGTCGAACAACTACCGGAGCCAGCTGAAGCCGACGCTGTCGGCCACGCCGCAGGGCAAGGGCTTCATGATCGTCGGCAAGCTGCGCAACCAGCTCGTGCCGATCCTCGTGCGCACGGGTGTCGCGAACCCGAACCCGACGCCGGACAGCAACGGCGTGCCGGGCCTGACCGCCGACGACGAATCGAGCATCTCGATCCTCGCGCCGCAGACGGCGGTGGCGGCCGGTTCGCAGAACGGCGAGTACATCGGCGTCGACAGCCAGTTCGACTACCGGACCACCGCGCTGATCGACAAGCAGGCCACGCTGCTCGATCCGTTCCAGCCGTCGCAGGCGTCGCTCGCGACCGCGCTCGATCTCGACTACACGCAGAAGGTGCCGGGCACGGTCACGACGATCCACACGGGTTCGGGCAGCACGTCGCCGACCGGCAAGTTCATCTTCACGGGTGGCGTGTTCGGTTTCCTCGACAACGCGGGATCGACGCCGTATTTCACGATCGGCGCATTCGTCCAGTAAGCGGAGGGAAAAGCCGTGATGAAGAAAACCCTTCTCTGCGCGGCGGCCGGCGCCGCCGCCGTGGCGCCGCTCGCGGCGCACGCGCAGAGCGCCGGCAGCAACGTCGTCACGCTGGGCTGGTTCCACATCATGCCGCAGCAGAGCAGCACGCCGATGACGACCAACGTCGCGCCGACGCCGATCAACACGCCGCTGCGGCTGCCGCCGTCGTTCACGTCGCCGGGCACCGGGCTGCACACGAGCGGCGCGGACACCGTCGGCCTGACGGTCAGCCACTTCCTGACCGACCACATCGCGGTCACGTCGGTGGCCGGCGTGCCGCCGGTGTTCAAGGTGTCGGGCCAGGGCACGATCAAGCCGCCCGGCCCGGCCGGCGCGCTCGGCACGCAGAACATCGGGCTGGGCTCGGTCAACCCGATCGTGAAGAGCGTGCGGCAGTGGAGCCCCGCGGTGATCCTGCAGTACTACTTCGGGCAGGCCACCGCGAAGTTCCGGCCGTTCCTCGGCCTCGGCGTGTCGTACAACTGGTTCAGCGACCTGCAGCTCAACACGAACTTCATCAAGCAGACGCAGGACAACCTCGGCGCGATTCTCGCGGCGGGCGCGGGCAAACCGGGCACGACCTCGGTGGAAGCGAAGGCGTCGTCGTCCTGGCAGCCGGTGTTCAACGCGGGCCTGCAGTACAACATGACGGAACACTTCGGGCTGGTGGCGTCGGTCACCTACATCCCGCTGAAGACGACGTCGACGGTGACGATCAAGGCGGCCGACGGCTCGGTACTCGCCGAGTCGAAATCGGACCTGAAGGCGGACCCGATCATCAGCTACGTCGGGATGACGTACAAGTTCTGAGCGCGGCGACAGCCGGCAACGGAAGCGCCGCGACAAAATCGCACGCAAAAAAAAAAGCCCGCCTAAGTGGCGGGCTGAATCCATATCAGAGGAGACATGGAGGAGACAGTTCCAATGATATCGAATCGGTTTCCGCAATGCAACATTTCCGTAGAGAAAATAAGGATTTTCCCTCGAATGCGGCCTCTAGTCCGCCGTAACGGCACCTGACCCCGTCCCGTTCTCCCGCTCGAGCACCTCGCCCAGCGCGTCGCGCAGCAGCGCGACCGGCCGCATCAGCCGGCCCGGTAACGCGCCGTGCACGATCCATACGTTGATTCGCGTTTCCAGCCCCGCCGTTTCCACCACCCGCAGCGCATCGCGATGCGCACTGCGCGCCAGCGCGTTCGGCGGCGCGATGCCGATGCCGGCGCCGCGCGCGACGAGCGACAACTGCAGCTCCGAGCCGAAGGCCTCGACCGCGACGTCGAACGGCAGCCCGGCCGCGCCGAGCGCGCGGCTCAGCGCCGAGCGCATTCCGCAGCCGTCCTGGCTCAGCACCCACGGAAAACCCGACAGCGTGTCGAGCGACAGCGGGCCGTCCGGCAGCGGGAAATCGCGCGCGGCGACGAGCACCGTCGGCTGCGTGGCGAGCAGCGTCGCGGTCAGCGCGTCGGGCAGCGTCGCACTCGCCGGCACCATCACGGTGGCGACGTCGAGCGCGCCGCGCTCGATGCCCTGCACCAGCGCAGGCGACCAGCCGGCCGTCACGCGCAGCGTGAGGCGCGGGAATGCATCGCGCAGCCGGTCGATCGGCCGCTCCAGCGCGAGCTCGGACAGGAACGGCGGCACGCCGATGCGCAGCTCGCCCGACGGCTCGCTGTCCGGCGCGCCCGCCGCCATCAGCTCGTCGACCGCGCCGAGCACGTTGCGCGCGAGCGCGTAGACGTCGCGCCCGGCCGCGGTCGGCTTCAGCGGCTTGCTCTGCCGTTCGAGCAGCGGCACGCCGAGCAGCGTTTCGAGGTTCTGCACGCGCCGCGTCAGGCCCGGCTGCGTCAGGTGGAGCTTCGCGGCCGCGGCGACCATCGACCCGCTGTCGACGACCGCGACGAACGCCTGGAGATCACGCGTATTCAAAACAAACTCGCATAATCATGTTAGACATATTTCAATTGTCGCATAAACATCGGGCCCCTACGATGGGAGTTCCTTCGATCTCCCTCCCAGGCTTCCGATGAACTGCCCTGCCCACCGTTGCTCCGCCCCGGTTTCCCCGTCCGTCGCCGCGCCGCCCGTGCTGAGCACCGGCATGACGCTGTTCTTCGCCGCGACGGTCGGCGTGATCGTGATGGACCTGTTCGCCGCGCAACCGCTGACCGGCCCGATCAGCGCGGACCTGCACCTGCCGCCCGGTCTCGCCGGCCTCGTCGCGATGCTGCCGCAACTCGGCTACGCGGCCGGACTCGCGTTGCTCGTGCCGCTGGTCGACCTGCTCGAGAACCGCCGGCTGATCGTCGCGACGCTCGCCGTCTGCGCGGCGGCGCTCGCGCTGCCCGCGTTCACGCAGTCGGGCACCGTGTTCCTGCTCGCGACGCTCGCGGCCGGCGCCGCGTCGAGCGTGATCCAGATGCTGGTGCCGATGGCCGCGTCGATGGCGCCCGAAGCGCAGCGCGGCCGCGCGGTCGGCAACGTGATGAGCGGGCTGATGCTCGGGATCCTGCTGTCGCGGCCGCTAGCGAGCCTGATCGCCGGGTCGGCCGGCTGGCGCGCGTTTTATCTGCTGGCCGCGCTCGCGAACGCGGCGATCGCCGTCGTGCTCGCGCTGCGCCTGCCGGCGCGCACGCCGTCAATCACGGCCGGCTACCGCGCGTTGCTCGCGTCGATGGGGCGCCTGCTCGCCGACGAGCCGGTGCTGCGCCGGCATGCGCTGTCGGCCGCGCTCGCGATGGCCGCGTTCAGCGCGTTCTGGACCGCCGTCGGGCTGCGGCTCGCGCAGCCGCCGTTCGCGCTCGACCTGCACGGCATTGCGCTGTTCGCGTTCGCCGGCGCGAGCGGCGCGATCGTCACGCCGCTCGCCGGCCGCGCGGGCGACCGCGGCCACGGCCCGGCCGCACAGCGGCTCGCGCACGGCACGATGCTCGCGGCGCTCGTCGTGCTCGGCGTCGCCGGCGCCGGCTGGTTCGGCTTCGATGCGCATGCGCATCGCGGCGTCGCGCTCGCGCTGCTGGCCGGCGGCGCGGCGCTGCTCGATGCGGGCGTCATCGTCGACCAGACGATCGGCCGCCGCGAGATCAACCTGCTGAACCCGGCCGCGCGCGGACGCCTGAACGGGCTATTCGTCGGGCTGTTCTTCTGCGGCGGCGCGCTGGGTGCGGCGCTCGCGGGCAGTGCATGGGCATGGGGCGGCTGGAGCGCGGTATGCGGTGTCGGGTTCGCGTTCGCGGGCGCGACGGCCGTGTTCGGGCTGGTGGCTGGACGCGGGGCCGGCAAGGCGGCGCTGGATCGGCCGCGTGCGTGAGCAGGCAACGCTGTGGAGCGGCTTCCAAAAGCCGAACGCCCCGCCCTCTTGCAAGGGACGGGGCGTTCGGTACGCCGGAGCCGGCCGGGAATCAGTGACGGACCAGCGCCATCATCGCGCCGAAGCCGACGAACAGCCCGCCCGTCAACCGGTTGAACACCTTCGCGACGCTCTGGCTCTTCAACGTGGCGCCGATGCGCGTGCCGAACGACGCGTAGACGAGATACCAGCTCACCTCGATCACCGCGAACGTGACGACGAGGATGCCGAACTGCGGCAGCGTCGGCTCGGCCGCGTTGATGAACTGCGGCAGCAGCGCGGCCGCGAACAGGATCGCCTTCGGGTTGCTGCCCGCGACCAGGAAGCCATTGCGGAACAGCACCGCGCGCGACGCCGACACCCCGTGCGACACGGCATCGACGTCGGCCGCCGGCGTGTCGTCCACGCGGGCGCGCCATGCCTTCACGCCGAGATAGATCAGGTAGGCCGCGCCCGCGAAGCGCAACCCATTGAACATCGCCGGCCATGCCTCGAGCACCGCGCCGAGGCCCGCCGCGGATACCGCGAGCATCAGCACCAGCGCGCTCAGGCAGCCGGCCATCGTCGCGGACGAGCGCCGCAGCCCGTGCCGGGCGCCGTGCGTCATCACGAGCAGCATGTTCGGGCCCGGAATCGCCGACACGACGAACACCGTCGCCACGAAAAGCCACCACGTATGCAAGTTCATGACTGCCTCTGCCTCAAATGTAGGGGGAAACGAACCGCCGATTATGCCGTGCGGGTCGCGCTTCTGTCGCGGGTCAGCGGCCGGCGCGGCGCAGCGCGGCCTCGCCGAGCACCGCGAAATCCTGGTCGCCGCCGCCATGCGCGAGCGCGTCGAGCAAGCTGTCGCGCACGACGCTCGCCACCGGCAGCGGCACCGACGTCGCGTCGCCCGCCTCCAGCGCGAGCCGGACGTCCTTCAGCCCGAGCCGCGCCTTGAAGCGCGCGGGCTCGTAGCGCCGCTCGGCGATCATCGCGCCGTAGCCTTCGTAGACAGGCCCCGGAAACACGCTGCTGGTGATCACGTCGAGGAAATCGCGCATCGCGACGCCGTGCGCGCCGAGCAGCGCGGACGCCTCGCCGAGCGTCTCGATCGCCGACGCGAGCGTGAAGTTCGCGGCGATCTTCGCGACGTTCGCGTGCTGCGGCAGCGAGCCGAAGCGCCAGGTCTTCTGGCCGATCGCGTCGAACAGCGGCTGCACGCGGTCGATCGCCTCGGCCGGGCCGCCGGCCATGATGGTCAGGCGCGCGGCGGCCGCGACGTCGGGCCGGCCCATCACCGGCGCGGCGACATAGTCGATGCCGCGCGACGCATGCGCGTGCGCGAGCGATTCGGCGAGCGCGACCGACACGGTCGCCATGTTCACGTGGATCAGCCCACGGGGCGCCTGGGCCAGCAGCGCATCGTCGAACACCGCGCGCGCGGCCGCATCGTCGCCGAGCATCGAGAACACGGCGTCGCCGCGAAACGCGTCGGCCGGCGTGTCGACGATCTGCGCGCCGAATGCCCCGAGCGGCTCGGCCCGCTCGCGCGACCGGTTCCAGACCCGCACCGTGTGACCCGCCTTCAGCAGGTTCGTCGCGATCGCCTGCCCCATTTCGCCCAGCCCGATAAACCCGAGATCCATGTCCTGCTCCTTCGCTCCGTGAAGCCGCGAGTTAAACACAGATGCCGGCGGTCTGCAGCGCCTGCCGCCGGCCGGGCGCGGTGCGATACTGCACGGATGGCGACCGCGACCTTCCGCTTTCACGGCGAACTGAACGCCTTTCTCGCGCGCCCGCAGCGCGACCGGGCGTTCGCGCACGCATGCGCCCGCGACGCGACGGTCAAGCATGCGATCGAGGCGCTCGGCGTCCCGCACACCGAAATCGGCCGGCTGTACGTGAACGACGCGCCGGCCGCACTCGACCGGCCGCTCGACGACGGCGACCGTGTCGAAGTCCTGCCCGAACGCGCCGGGCCGGCGGCCCACGGTGCAACGGGGCCGCCACCGGCGGCATGGCGCTTCGTCGCCGACGCGCATCTCGGCGGCCTCGCGCAACTGCTGCGCCTCGCCGGGTTCGACACCTGCTACGACAACCACTACCGCGACGACGAACTCGCGGCGCTCGCCGAGCGGGAGAACCGGATCGTGCTGACGCGCGACCGCGAGCTGCTCAAGCGGCGTGCGGTCGTGCGCGGCTGCTACCTGCATGCGCAGCGGCCGGCCGACCAGTTGCACGAGCTGTTCGAGCGGCTCGATCTCGCGCCGCACATGCGACCGTTCCGGCTGTGCCTGCGCTGCAACGCGCCGCTGCATCCGCTCGATGCAGCCGCCGCCGCACCGCGCGTGCCGGCCGGCGTCCGGCTGCGGCACCGGCGCTTCGCCGCGTGCGACGTGTGCCGGCGCGTGTTCTGGGAAGGCTCGCACTGGCGGCGCATGCGCGCGGTGGTCGACGCGATGCGCGCGCTGCCGCCCGTCCGGGCCGACGAACCGGGTGAATCCGGTGCCTGAAAAAACAAAACCCCGCATGCCGAAGCATGCGGGGCTGGCCGACCGATGGCCGGCAACGCCGGCCGTGGCGGCAGAACCGCTTAGTTCTGCGTGCCTGCGTCGTTCGTGCCGGCGGCCGATGCGGCTGCAGCCTTCGCCTGGCCCTTCTTCGAACCGTGGTGCTTCAGCTGGTGCTTCGGCTTGCTGTGATCCTTCTTGGCCGGTGCCGGAGCGGCGGCCGACGTGTCGGCTGCCGGCGCGGACGCCTGTGCGAATGCCGAAACCGATGCGAGAGCGAATGCTGCGGCGATGATCGAAGCGAGCGTCTTCTTCATTGTTCTTCCTTTAGCGGAGAAAAAATCAAACGTACCGGTAATTAAAGATGCGAGGCATTCGCATCGGAGCCCCAGGCCGCATGGCCGGCTTGCGCCGTGCCGTCGCGACAAAACCTGACGCACTGGTTCCATAACGCACCGCCTTCGCGGCAAGTTGACACGTTGCTTGCGTCCTCGGGTTTCCCCGGGGGCGGGCTTGTCGGCCGGCGCCGGCCGGCCCGACGGGCCGCCGCCGCACGGCGCCGCAAACCGGCTCGCGCGGCGCCGGAGCGACGCTTATACTGGCGTCCATCCGTCCCTTTCCCGGAAACCGGATCGCGGCCGGTCACACGCCCCCCGCCGTCTCGAGGCGCTCAAATTGCCCGACCACAATCTGGACAAACTGAAAATCGACCGGCGTCCGATCGCCCCGGTGCCACGCCGGCGCCGCTGGGCGCGCTATGCGGTCGCCGCCGCGCTGATCGTCGTCGCGATCGTCGCCGGCCTCGCCCTCACCGGCCGGCCGACCGTCGACACCACGTCCGTCACGTCCGCCTACCCGTACCAGAACGACACGCAGCTCAATGCGACCGGCTACGTCGTGCCGCAGCGCAAGGCCGCGGTCGCGTCGAAGGGCCAGGGGCGCGTCGAATGGCTCGGCGTGCTCGAAGGCACGCGCGTGAAGAAGGACGAGATCATCGCGCGGCTCGAAAGCAACGACGTGCAAGCGTCGCTTGCGCAGGCGCGCGCGCAGGTGCAGGTGTCCCGTGCGAACTTCGGCGTCGCGCAGGCCGAACTGAAGGACGCCGAGATCGCATTGCGCCGCACGTCCGCGCTCGCGCCGAAGGGCGCGGTGCCGGCCGCGCAGCTCGACACCGACACGGCCCGCGTGAACAAGGCGCGCGCGACGCTCGCCAGCGACCAGGCCGCGATCGTGTCGGCCGAAGCGAACGCGCAGGCCGCGCAGGTCGCGGTCGACCAGACGGTGATCCGCGCGCCGTTCGACGGCATCGTGCTCGCGAAGCATGCGAACGTCGGCGACAACATCACGCCGTTCTCGTCCGCGTCGGACAGCAAGGGCGCGGTCGTGACGATCGCCGACATGGACACGCTCGAGGTCGAGGCCGACGTCGCCGAATCGAACATCGCGAAAATCCGCGCCGAGCAGCCGTGCGAGATCCAGCTCGACGCGCTGCCGGACATGCGCTTCGCGGGCCGCGTGTCGCGCATCGTGCCGACCGTCGACCGCTCGAAGGCCACCGTGCTCGTGAAGGTGCGCTTCGTCGACCGCGACGAGCGCGTGCTGCCCGACATGAGCGCGAAGATCGCATTCCTGTCGAAACCCGCGACGCCGCAGGACCGGCAGCCGGTGACGGCCGTGCAGGCGAGCGCGGTGGTCGAGCGCGACGGCCGGCCGGTCGTGTTCGTCGTGAAGGACGACAGCGTGCACGCAGTGGCCGTGACGCGCGGCATGCGGATCGGCGAGCTGGTCGCGGTGCGCGGCGTGAAACCGGGCGACACGGTCGTGCTCGCGCCGGACGCGAAGCTGAAGGACGGCGCGAAAGTGACCGTCGCGAAGAAGTAGCGCGCGTGAACGACGCCCCGCCGCCCCTCGTCGAGCTCAGCCACGTCGCGAAGTCGTACCGGCGCGGCAACCAGATCGTGCCGGTGCTGACCGACATCACGCTCGACATCGGCGAAGGCGATTTCGTCGCGCTGATGGGGCCGTCGGGCTCCGGAAAGAGCACGCTGCTGAACCTCGTGGCCGGCATCGACCGGCCGGACAGCGGCGAGCTGCGCGTCGGCGGCCTCGACATCTCGCAACTCGCCGAGGCGCAACTGGCCGAATGGCGCGCGGCGAACGTCGGCTTCATCTTTCAGTTCTACAACCTGATGCCCGTGCTCACCGCGTTCGAGAACGTCGAGCTGCCGCTGATGCTCACACACCTGTCGCGCCGCGAGCGGCGCGAACGCGTCGAGCTGGTGCTCGACATGGTGAATCTCGGCGATCGCACGAGCCATTACCCGTCCGAGCTGTCGGGCGGCCAGCAGCAGCGCGTCGCGATCGCGCGCGCGCTGATCACGGATCCGGTGCTGATCGTCGCCGACGAGCCGACCGGCGACCTCGACCGCGCGTCGGCCACCGACGTGCTCGCGATGCTGCAGCGGATGAACGCCGAACTCGGCAAGACGATCATCATGGTGACGCACGACGCGCATGCGGCCGGCGCCGCGCGCTCGCTCGTCCATCTGGAAAAAGGGGAGCTGATCGATGGGCACGCCGGCTGACCGGCGGCGGGAGCGCGCGCGATGTATGTGCTGAAGCTGATCGCGCGCAACGCGTTGCGGCACCGGCTGCGCACGCTCTTGACCGTGCTCGGGCTCACGATCGCAGTGCTCGCGTTCGGGCTGCTGCACACCGTCGTCGACGCGTGGTACGCGGGCGCGGCGGCCGCGTCCAGCGGGCGGCTCGTCACGCGCAACGCGATCTCGCTGGTGTTTCCGCTGCCGGTCAGCTACGAGAACCGCATCCGCGGCGTCGACGGCGTGACGGCCGTGGTCCGCTCGAACTGGTTCGGCGGCATCTATCGCGACCCGAAGAACTTCTTCGCGAGCTTCGCGGTGTCGGAGAACTATCTCGACCTGTACCCGGAATTCATCCTGCCGGCGCAACAGCGCGCCGACTACAACCGCGACCGCCGCGGCTGCCTCGTCGGCCGCCAGCTCGCGACGCAGTTCGGCTTCAAGGTCGGCGACGTGATTCCGCTGAAGGGCACGATCTATCCGGGCACGTGGGATTTCGTCGTGCGCGGCATTCTCGACGGCCGCGACGATTCGACGATCACGCGCCAGCTGGTGTTCCACTGGGATTACCTGAACGAGACGGTGCGCAAGCGCACGCCGAGGCAGGCCGACCAGGTCGGCGTGTTCGTGCTCGGCGTCGCGAACCCCGACGACGGCGCGTCGATCGCGCGCAACGTCGACGCGGTGTTCAAGAACTCGCTCGCCGAAACGTTGACCGAGACCGAGCAGGCGTTCCAGCTCGGCTTCGTCGCGATGTCGAACCAGATCATCGCGGCGATCCGCCTGGTGTCGTACGTGGTGATTCTGATCATCATGGCCGTGATGGCCAACGCGATGGCGATGAGCGCCCGCGAGCGCACGGCCGAATACGCGACGCTGAAGGCGCTCGGCTTCGGCCCCGGGTTCCTCGCGTTGATCGTGTTCGGCGAATCGGTCGTGATCGCGGTGGCCGGCGGCGGGCTCGGCATCCTCGCGACGCCGCCCGCCGCGAGCCTGTTCAAGCAGGCGGCCGGCGGCATCTTCCCGGTGTTCAAGGTGTCGACCGAGACGATCGCGCTGCAGGCCGCGTGCTCGGTCGCGGTCGGCCTCGCGGCCGCGCTCGTGCCGGCGTGGCAGGCCGCGCGCGTGCGCGTCGTCGAAGGCCTGCGGGCGATCGGCTAGAGGCGCGCATGGCGATCCCGCTCACCTACATCGCGCGCAACCTGTGGACCCGGCGCCTCACCACCGCGCTCACCGCGGGCGGGATGGCGCTCGTGATCTTCGTGTTCGCGACGGTGCAGATGCTCGATGCGGGGCTCACGAAAACGCTCGTGTCGACCGGCGAACCGGACAACGCGGTGGTGATCCGCAAGGGCGCCGAGACCGAGATCCAGAGTTCGATCGACCATCAGCAGGCCAACGCGCTCGAGATGCACCCGGCCGTCGCGCTCGGCCCCGACGGCCGGCCGCTCGTGTCGAAGGAAGCCGTTGTGCTGATCTCGCTCGTGAAGACGTCGACCGGCAAGCCGTCGAACGTCGTGATCCGCGGCGTATCGCCGGCCGGCCTCGCGCTGCGTCCGCACGTGAAGCTCGTGGCCGGCCGCCCGTTCGCGCCCGGCTCGTCGGAAATCGTCGTCGGCAGCGCGATCGCGAAAGGCTTCAGCGGCACGCAGCTCGGCGACCGCCTGCATTTCGCGCAGCGCGACTGGACCATCGTCGGCATCTTCGATGCGGGCGGCAGCGGCTTCGATTCGGAGATCTGGGGCGACGTCGACCAGCTGATGCAGTCGTTCCGGCGCACCAGCTATTCGTCGATGGTGCTGCGCATCCCGAGCGCGGACGGCTTCGCGCGCTTCAAGGCCGACATCGACGTCGACCCGCGGCTGACCGACGAGGCGAAGCGCGAGCAGACCTTCTACGGCGACCAGTCGAAGGCGCTGTCGACCTTCATCAACATCCTCGGCATCACGCTGTCGACGATCTTCTCGATCGCCGCGATGATCGGCGCGATGATCACGATGTATGCGTCGGTCGCGAACCGCGTGGCCGAGATCGGCACGCTGCGCGCGCTCGGCTTCAAGCGCACCAGCGTGCTCGCCGCGTTCCTGCTGGAGGCGCTGCTGCTCGGCTTCGTCGGCGGCGTCGCGGGGCTCGCGTGCGCGTCGCTGATGCAGTTCGCGTCGTTCTCGACGACCAACTTCCAGACCTTCTCGGATCTGTCGTTCCGCTTCGTGCTGACGCCCGCGATCGTCGTGAAGACGCTCGTGTTCTCGCTCGTGATGGGGCTCGTCGGCGGGTTCCTGCCGGCGATGCGCGCCGCGCGCTTGAAGATCGTCGACGCGCTGCGCGCGCAGTGACGCGCGCCGCCGCTCACGCTCGACGTTCGCGCGGCACCCACGCGCCGTGGAACCCGGCCGGCACGCGACGCGGCAGGTGCACGGTCGCGACCGGCCCCGCGTCGATCGCGCGCGCATCGAGGATCACGACATCGCTCGTATCCGTCGCCGCGCGGTAGACCATCACCAGCAGCCAGCCGTCGTCCTCGTCGGTGCCGCCCGGGCGCGGCACGAACACCGGCTCGCCGTTCTGGTCGCCGGCCGGCACCGCGTAGTGCGTCGTCGTGCCGCGCGCGTGGTCGAAGCGCATCACGCCACGCATTTCCGCGTTGTTCGGCTGCTCGACCGCGTACAGATAGCGGTAGCGGCGCCCCGTGCGGCTTTCGTTGATGCGCGGCAGCTCGATGCCGCCGTCGGCGAGCGGCCCTTCGTCGATCAGCCCGTTCGCGGTATCGATCACGTAGCGCCACAGCTCGCCGACCGGGTTGTCGGCGAAGCGGCCCGTGCGCGCATCGAGCCGCAGGAACGACGGATAGCGCACCGCGTCGAGCACGATGCACGATGCGTCGCAGTCGTACGCGTTCACGACGTGCTGGATGAAGCACGGCTCGACGCCGAACCAGCGCACGTCGCCGCCGTGGCGCGGCAGCACGCCGATGCGCGCGGGCCGGTCGTCGTGCCAGCGCAGCGGCATCCGGTGGCCCTGCTGCAGCAGCGAGAAGTCGTAGCCGACGTTCAGGTCGAGCAGCAGGCTGCGGGTTTCGGTGATCGCGAGGTCGTGCATCATCGACGGCGCGCCCAGTTCGATCTCGACGTCGACGCGCTTCACACCCATCGCGTCGATCACGCCGTAGCGCAGCCACGGTGCGCGCCAGTCCGCGCGGAACATAATCAGCTCGCCGGTTACCGGGTCGACCTTCGGATGCGCGGTCATCGCGCCGTCGAAGCCCGCGTGCCGGCGCGGCACGCCGAACGAATCGAGCGCGGCGGTGATCGCGAGCGGCACGCCGCCCTCGGCCAGCGCGAGCAATTCGCCCGCATGCTGCAGCACGGTCACGTTCGGATTGGTGTCGGGCAGCTGCGGCGCCTGCCCGGGCGCGTGGACGGCGGCCCAGCGCCGGGTGCGCGCCCAGCGGTTCCGGTAGCCGGCCGCGCGGCCGTCGTCGAACGCGATCGCGTGCAGCATCGCGGCCTCCGGCCACCACGACAGCATGTCGTTGCCGTCGAAGCGGCCGCCCGGCGGGTTCGGACCGTTGCGCAGCAACGTGCCGTCGAGTTCGCGCGGAATGGCGCCCGTCACGCGCAGCTCGACGACGTCCACTTCGTCGGCGACCGGCGCGAGCGCGCCGCGGTTCAGGTCGAATACGGTCATCGCGTCGGCGCTCCGTCAGCAGTCTTCGGCGGCGGGCGGCAGATCGCCGCGCGCCAGCGCGAGCGCATGGTCGCGCACGTCGTCCGGCCAACCGGCGATCAGCTCGGCCAGCCGCGTCGCATCGTTCGCATACAGCGCCCGCGCGGCTTCCTCGAAACCGGGCAGGTCGCCCGCCATCGCCGACATGAAGTGATACGCGCGCGCCTGCGCGTCGCGCTGCCGGTCGGCCGCCGCGTGCGTGCGCCGCGCGTCCTCGACGAGCTTGCGCAGCGCGACCGACGCGCCGCCCGGCTGTGCGCCGAGCCATTCCCAATGACGCGGCAGCAGCGTGACCTCGCGCGACACGACGCCGAGCTTCGGCCGGCCGCGGCCGCGCTGTTCGGGAGCGCCAGCGCCTGCCGGTTCGCCAGCGCCGCTGGACGCGTCGGCCGCCGGCGCCGCATAGCGCGCGCGGATGTCGTCCGCCGTGCCGCGCAGGTCGAGGTCGATCGAGCGGCCCGTCGCGTCGTCGAAGATCAGGATCGTGCCGGGCATCGCGTCGCCGGCCGCCTGCCGGACGGCAAGCGCGACCGTCGCGAGCGGACCCGACGCGAGCCGCCGGTGGCCGTCGAAAGCCGTGTACGAAGGAAGGAGTGTGGAAGAGGTCATCGTGGTCGCCCGCAGGCTGGAATCGGAATGACGCTATTTTTATCCGGGTATTAATTGGATGTCAATATTATCCGGGTAAAAATATTGCCTCGGAATTCCACCCTGCCGGGCCGCGCGCGTGGCCGGTGCCGCGTGTCAGGCTGCCCGCGCCGGCACCACGATGCCGCGCGCGCTGGCCAGCGCGTCGTCGAGCGACACATGCCCTTCGAACGCCGACGACGCCGGCGGCGGCAGGTTTTCCTCGATCGCGTGCGCGAACTGCACGCCGGCATCGTCGGCGAGCCGCGCGCGCAGCGCGGCGACGCGCGGGAACGCATCAGGCTCGAACACCGCGTGATAGTCGGCCCAGCGCGCGATCCCGGTGAAGTACGCATCGGCCAGCGTGCGCCGCGCGCCCAGCAGCCACGGGCCTTCGCCGCGCTCGAGCAGCGCTTCGAGCTGACGGTGCGCCTTCAGCACCTTGCCGCGACCGTACGCCTGCAGCGCCGCTTTCTCGGCGTCTTCGGTGTCGTGTTCGTACACGTACCAGAGCGCGCCGAACGCGTTGAAGAACGTCGTGTTCAGCCACGCCAGCATCCGGTTCAGCCGGTCGAACGCCGCGCTGCCCTGGCGAAACGCGAGGCCGCTGTCGAGCGCCTGCGCGCCGATATGGCCGAGGATCGCGATGCTTTCGGTCAGCACGTCGCCGTTCGCGGTGACGAACGCCGGCGTTTCGGCGACCGGGTTCAGCGCGAGGAACGCGTCGCTCGTCACGGCGCCCGGCATCGTGATGCGCGACAGCCGGTACGGGCGGCCGGTCCATTCGAGCGCGACGATCGAGCCGAACGAGCAGCCGGCGGGAATACCGTAGAGAAGGATCGGAGACATCGGGACATTCCGTGAAAGTTGAACGAGCCGTCATGCTCCCATGGCGAACGATGATGCAGTAGCCGCTAAAATCGAAACCCTTCGTTTCTTCATGTGGACTCTGGAAGTGAATCTGAACGATCTCTACCTGTTCGTGCAGGCGGTGGATGCCGGCAGCATGTCGGCGGCCGCGCGCCGGCTCGACCTGCCGAAATCGACGGTCAGCAAGCGCGTGGCCGAGCTCGAGCGCACGCTCGGTGCGCGGCTCGTGCATCGCACGTCGCGCAGCTTCCGGCTCACGCCGGTCGGCGCCGAATTCTTCGAGCATGCGCGCGCGGCCGTGATCGAGGCCGACAGCGCGCGCGACGCGGTGCTGCGGCAGGCCGCCGAGCCGGCCGGCGTCGTGCGGATCACGAGCTCGGTGCCGGTCGCGCAGCACATCCTCGCGCCGTGCCTGCCGGCGCTGGCGATCGCGCACCCGAAGCTGCTGCTGCAGATTCATGCGAGCGACCGACTCGTCGACATCGCGCAGGAAGGCTTCGACATCGCGGTGCGCAGCCATTTCGCGCCGCTGCCCGATTCCGCGCTCGTGCAACGGCCGCTCGCGGCGTCGCCGATCGTCGTCGTGGCCGCGCCGGCCTATCTCGCGCGGGCCGGCACGCCCGACACGCCGGCCGATCTCGCGCAGCACGACGGGCTCCACCCGGGCCCGCAGCCGTGGCGGCTGCAGCGCGGCGGCGACGCCGTCGACGTGACGCCGCGCCTGCGGCTGCAGGCCGATGAATCGACGCTGCTGCTGCAGGCGGCGACGGCCGGCCTCGGCCTCGCGTGCCTGCCCGACTGGATCGCCGGCGCCGCGCTCGCGTCCGGTACGCTCGTGCGCGTGCTGCCCGGCTGGTGCGCCGGCACCGTCACGACGACGCTGCTGATGCCGCACCGGCGCGGCCAGCTGCCCGGCGTGCGCGCCGCCGTCGAGTTTCTCGCGCAGCACGTGGCGCGCCACCACGGCAGCGGCCCGGACGACGCGCGCGCGTGACCGCATGCGTCCATTCGATCGATTCAAATGCTGAATCGATCAAGTCAGCAATTGGCATGAAAGCGCAAATTTCGACATGACAGAATGGCCCGGACGCCCCGCCTGCCTCGGCGTCCGGTGCCCGGTCTCCCGCCGGCGGCATCGATACACACAACGCGCGCACCGACGCGCGTGCCGCACGACGGCACCTTCCGCCCTTCGGAGGAGACGAGTCATGAATCCGCTTCACGCGCTGCCGGCGTCCGCGTCGGCAACGGCCCGGCGCACCCGCGTGCGCTGGCTCGTGCTGGCCGTCCTGTTCGCGGTCACGACGATCAACTACGCGGATCGTGCGGCCATCGCGATCGCGGGCCCGGCGCTGGCCCGCTCGATGCACCTGACGCATGTGCAGATGGGTTTCATCTTCTCCGCGTTCGGCTGGTCGTACGTGGTCGCGCAACTGCCGGGCGGCTGGCTGCTCGACCGCTTCGGATCGCGCATCGTCTACGCATTCAGCATCTTCTTCTGGTCGCTGTTCACGCTGCTGCAGGGCGGGATCGGCTTCTTCGGCGGTGCAGCCGCGTTCGCGCTGCTGTTCGGGCTGCGCTTCCTGGTCGGCGCGGCCGAGGCGCCGTCGTTCCCGGCCAACAGCCGGATCGTGTCGACCTGGTTCCCCGCGCCCGAGCGCGGCACCGCGTCGGCGATCTTCAACGCCGCGCAGTACGCGGCGACCGTCGTGTTCGCGCCGCTGATGGGCTGGCTCGTGCACGCGTTCGGCTGGCAGTCGGTGTTCGCGGTGATGGGCGTGCTCGGCTTCGCGCTCGTGCTGGTGTGGAACCGCACGATGTACGACCCGAAGGATCATCCGGGCATCAATCGCGCGGAACTCGACTATCTCACCGAAGGCGGCGCGCTCGTGAACATCGACCAGGCGATCGGCGGACGCGACGGCGGCCCGTCGCTGCATCACGTGAAGGCGCTGCTGAGAAACCGGATGCTGGTCGGCGTGTACGTCGCGCAGTACTGCATCAACGCCCTCACCTACTTCTTCATCACGTGGTTTCCCGTCTATCTGGTGCAGGCGCGCGGGATGTCGATCCTCAACGCGGGGCTCGTCGCGTCGATCCCGGCCGTGTGCGGGTTCCTCGGCGGGATTCTGGGCGGCGTCGTGTCCGATGCGCTGCTCAGGCAGGGCCGGTCGCTGTCGGTCGCGCGCAAGGTGCCGATCGTGATCGGCATGCTGCTGTCGATGTCGATGATCGTCTGCAACTACACCGATTCGCACGTGCTCGTCGTGGTGTTCATGGCGCTGTCGTTCTTCGGCAAGGGGCTCGGCGCGCTCGGCTGGGCCGTCAACGCCGACACCGCGCCGCGCCAGATCGCCGGCCTGAGCGGCGCGCTGCTCAACACCTGCGGCAACCTTTCCAGCATCACGACGCCGATCGCGATCGGCTATATCGTCGACCGCAGCGGCTCGTTCAACGGCGCGCTCGTCTATGTCGTCGCGCACGCGCTCGTCGCCGTGATCTGCTACCTGTTCGTCGTCGGCGAGATCCGCCGCGTCGAGCTTCAATGAACGGCGCGGGCCGCGCCGGCGGGTCCGGCGGCCCGCACGCCACCGAAACCAGGAGCGAACCGATGTCCGAACCGAGCCGTGCCGGCACCCCGCGCGTCACGCGCATGCAGGTGATTCCCGTCGCCGGCCGCGACAGCATGCTGCTCAACCTGTGCGGCGCGCATGCGCCGTACTTCACGCGCAACCTCGTGATCCTCGACGACAGCAGCGGGCACACGGGCGTCGGTGAAGTACCGGGCGGCGAAGGCATCCGCCACGCGCTCGAACGCATGACGGATCTCGTCGTCGGCCAGTCGATCGGGCGCTACCAGGCGACGCTCAACGCGGTGCGCGCGGCGCTGTCCGGCGCAGGCGCCGGTGCCGGCCGCACGATCCGCCACGAAGTGACGTCGGCAGGCGAGGCGGCAGTGCTGCGCCAGCCGCACGAGATCAACCTGCGGCTCGACAACGTGATCACCGCGATCGAAGCCGCATTGCTCGACCTGCTCGGCCAGCACCTCGACGTGCCGGTCGCGGCACTGCTCGGCGAAGGTCAGCAGCGCGACGCGGTGCCGATGCTCGCGTATTTGTTCTACATCGGCGACCGGCGCCGCACCGATCTGCCGTATCGCGACGAGGCGCAGGCGCCGGACCCGTGGTTCCGGCTGCGCAACGAGGCGGCGCTCACGCCGGCCGCGATCGCGCGGCAGGCCGAAGCCGCGGTCGAGCGCTACGGTTTCGCCGATTTCAAGCTGAAGGGCGGCGTGATGGCCGGCGCCGACGAGATGGAAGCGATCGCGGCGATCAAGACGCGCTTTCCCGACGCGCGCACGACGCTCGACCCGAACGGCGCGTGGTCGCTCGACGAGGCCGTCGCGCTGTGCCGCGGGCAAGGCCACCTGCTCGCGTACGCGGAAGATCCGTGCGGGCCGGAAGGCGGCTATTCGGGCCGCGAGGTGATGGCCGAATTCCGCCGCGCGACGGGGATCCCGACCGCGACCAACATGATCGCGACCGACTGGCGACAGATGGATCACGCGGTGCGGCTGCAGGCGGTCGACATCCCGCTCGCCGATCCGCATTTCTGGACGATGCAGGGCTCGGTGCGGCTCGCGCAGCTGTGCCGCGACTGGGCACTCACGTGGGGTTCGCACTCGAACAACCACTTCGACGTGTCGCTCGCGATGTTCACGCATGCGGCGGCGGCCGCGCCCGGCACGATCACCGCGATCGATACGCACTGGATCTGGCAGGAAGGCGATGCGCGGCTCACGCGCGAACCGCTCGCGATCGTCGGCGGCAAGGTGGCCGTGCCCGAACGGCCGGGGCTCGGCATCGAGCTGGACATCGCGCAGGTCGAGGCCGCGCATGCGCTGTACAACGCGGTGGGTGGTACGGCGCGCGATGATGCGGTCGCGATGCGGTATCTGGTGCCGGGGTGGACGTATGACCCGAAGCGGCCGAGTTTGGGGCGGGTCTAGGGCGGGGTGGCGAGACGGTCGAGCAACAGGCCGCGGTCGCCACGGTAAAACAAAAGGCCCGATCTCGCGATCGGGCCTTTCGAATTCCGTTGGTGGAGCGGAGGAGGATCGAACTCCCGACCTTCGCATTGCGAAGGTAAAAACATACGCCATATTACGTGACTTTGCGACATATTTTCGGCTTTATGGCACAATTTTGGCACACTCGCTTCAGATTAATCACTTCTGATGGCTACCATCACCAAACGAGGCCCCTACCAATGGCGCGCGCAAGTACGGCGACATGGTTATCCGGCGCAGAGCAAGACATTTAACACCAAGGTAGAAGCAGAAGCCTGGGCCAATATGATCGAATCGGAGATGTCGCGCGGCGTTTGGATCAGTCGCAGCGAAGCCGAGGCGACAACTCTCTACGATGCGTTGACTCGGTACGCGGCCGAAATAGTGCCGACCAAAAAAGGAGCCGCGCAGGAAGAGTCAGTGTTACGCGCTTGTCAGGCAGAAGAATTAGCCAAGCGACCGCTAGCGTCGATCCGCAGCACCGATGTAGCGCGGCTACGGGATCAGTGGCTGAAGGACTACAAGCCGGCGACCGTATTGCGCCGCCTGGCGGTTCTCTCCCATGTTTTCAACATAGCTCGCAGGGAGTGGGGCATGGAAAGCCTCTCGAACCCGGTAGAGCTCGTGCGCAAGCCCCAAGTCGAAAACGCTCGAACGCGGCGCATCACAGTAAACGATCCTGCCTCCGGCGAGTCGGGTGCGGATGATGCAGCTTCGGACCGAGGTGCCCTGGACGGCGAACTTGAGCGTGTGGTGGCCGCCAGCGGCTCCGCGCTGCTCCCGGCTATCATTTGGTTGGCGGTCGAAACTGCGATGCGTAGAGGCGAGATCGTGACGATACGATGGGAGCATGTGGATCTTAAGCGCCGAGTAGCACACCTTCCGGCCACGAAGAACGGCAGCGCGCGCGACGTACCCCTGTCCTCACGTGCCGTAGCAGTGTTTCAATCTGTGAAAGACGCTGCTGATTGCGCACGGGAAAATTCTGACGACAGCGAAAAGTTGGACACCGGACGAGTGTTCGAGATTCGCAGCGATGCTGTCACCAGAGCCTTTGAGCGTGCCGTAACGCGCGCCCGCAGACTGTATGTCGAGCAGTGCAAGGCCGCCGCACAAAGGCCTGACGGCAAGTTCCTCACCGACCTCCGCTTTCATGACTTGCGACACGAAGCCACCTCTCGCCTAGCTTCGATCTTCCCGATGCACGAACTGACGAAGATCACGGGGCACAAAGACCCGCGCATGCTCATGCGGTACTACCATCCTCGAGCGGAGGACCTGGCGAAACGATTAGCGTGACGCGATGTTATGTCCATCTGGTTTTCCGAAAACGATGCCAACTGGATTCCCGTTCACCGCTTCTCGGCTCCACGGCCGTCCGGGCGTCCCCGCCGTTGCCAATGTTCCATTCGTGTGCCAGAATGAGGGCTCAATTACGCGCGGTAGCAGACATTTTTTTGCTATCAATTGTCGGGCGTTTCGCCAGACTGAGCTGTAGTGGACTACAACAACGGCACGAAAGCGGCATGCGCCGAATCCGTGTCCAGTGGGTCCCGATTCGGCGCATGCCGCTTTCGTGCCTATCTTCAGGTAATTGACCTTTGCTTGCTAGCGCATTACAACAATTCAAGAATAGCGTTGCACCAAGTAAAACGAGACTTCTTCGGCGACCGAAGATTATTCTGATCTTCGGTAGTGGTCCGATTGGAATCGAACCGGAGCACCGCAACTCTTCGTTTCGAAACGTCTTTCTCAACTGGACTGGTGAGAATAGACATCCCTTGGCCGACCAATTCCAACTTCCTGAATATTTCCCGGAGTGGAATCGCTTCGAGGGTTACCAGAACCTTGTCGAATTTGAGCGGGATGCTGGCGCTTTATCTGGAGCGATATTGCTCTTCTCAGAAAGCGGGGGTGCACTCGCCGAGTTGGGGGCATTTTGCATGGATGACGTTCTCTCTGAGCGCCTACTGGTAGTAATCAGTCGCTCATATTTCGAGAAAGATTCATTCGTTGTTCATGGCCCTATCCGAAAATTGATCGGCGCTCATTCCGATGACTCCGTGTGCGTCATAGAGTCTGAGACGCCAGAGGGCTTTTACGACGAGGCAGCTTTAGTGGCCGAAGCCCTACAAGCCAAGGTGGATGATCACCCTCGAAAAGAATTACTGTCTCCCTCTCAAGTACGCGATCAACTTCTACTAATAGCTGACCTAGTTGAGCTTTTCGGGGCTCTTACGGAAAAAGAACTACTCGGTCTCCTAGAATTCATGGGAGCGGCCATTGATCGATCGATATTTCGTAGGCTGGTTGGTCAATTAAAGCTATTTCATTTGGTTGACGATCGACGACAATATGGTCAAAAATACATCATCGCTCCGAGAGAAAATAGGCAATCCTATCTCGACTACGACTCCGCTGTCGCCGATGAAAAGTTCGATCGCACCAGATTTAAAATGTCAGCTTTCGAGCTCTTAAAAAAGGAAACGGCTCGAAGGAAGGCTTACGAGCAGGTCCAGGGAGGGGTGTCGCATGGATCTAATTGATCGCTTGCAAGCGGCTTTCCCGCTTTCGCGCGCGGAGGTTGAGTTATTAATTAAAACCGCCCCACGTCGCTACAAGGTTCACACCATAGAGAAACGGAATGGTCGAGGGTTGCGCGAGATTGCGCAACCGACGGCCGAATTGAAGCTAGTGCAACGATGGATTGTATCCACCTACATCAGCGAACTCCCGGTGCACTCGGCCGCGATAGCATATAGGCCCGGACTGGGAATCAAAGATCACGCAAAGAAACACGCGACGAGAAAATATTTACTCAAGCTTGATTTTAAGGATTTTTTCCCTTCGATTCAAGCAAGAGATTTGCGCGCACATTTGACGCATCATACTGACCTGTCGACGGCCGACAAGTCAGCTCTGATGCGACTGCTGTTCAGATTGGACAGCGAAAACGGTGAAATGGTGCTATCAATTGGGGCACCAAGTTCACCTGCGATATCGAACACTATTATGTACCCGTTCGATATCGCCATTGCGGACTACTGCCGAGAAAATGACATAGCATATACGCGCTATGCGGATGATCTTGCCTTCTCCACGGATATACCGCATGTTCTCGATGCTTTACAAGATTTCATTCGAAAAACTTGCCGGGATTTGGAATATCCCAGCTTGGCATTGAACGAAAAAAAGACAGTCTTTACCTCAAAGAAATTTCAGCGACAGTTGACGGGACTCATCCTTACCAACGATGGCACCGTCTCCCTTGGCCGCGAGAAAAAGCGCGATTTGCGTGCGATGGCGCATCGCTTTTCTCGCGGAGCATTGTCGAACGAGGAAGTAAGTAGACTGCGCGGTTTATTGGCGTTCGCAATGTCAATTGAACCCCAATTTATTCAGTCGATAGTCCGAATGATTGGGAAGGAAGCCTACGCCAAACTTATGCACGCAAGCGGAACGTGATCGGCTCTGTTTGGCAGAAAAATGGACTCTAAAAGCCGATCAATTCGACGCCGAGTCCGGTGGTTTCATTTATGCCACTGGCCCGCTCGTCAGCGACAGTGACCAATGCCGGCGTCGTCATGCCGTTGAGCGTGACGAGTTCGCTCACTGCACTGCTCTCCGTGCAACTGCCCGCGCATCGACGATGCCCAGCAGGTGACTGGCCAGGATGATCATTTCGATCGCCTCACGCGGCGTGTCGATCGGTACGTTGCGGTGCGAGTGCGGATTCTTGTAGGAACCAATCGCGCCAGCAAATAGCGCGCTCAGCGCATCGCGCTCGCCCTCTTCTGTCGTCCGGTCAGTGAGCGGCCCGTTTTCCTTGTTGAACGCCTTTCGGGCCAGATTCACACCGATCTCCGACTGCGAATACCCGGCCGCTTCCCGAACCGCAATTTCGACAGCACGCATGGCCTGAAACACCGCTGTCGGATAGTCACCACGCATGAACGACAGCCATACATTCGTTGTGAGTTTCGGATGCAGTAGCTGCTTCGGCAGTAGCTGCGCGGTCTGATGGTCAACAAAGGCCTGTCGATCTTGGAAGCCTCGCGCGCGTCGGCTCAGGCGCCAAGCTCCGCTCGAGGGCTGTTTTACCTCCGGGCAGCGGACAATTAGTCCGTGCGTGACTAGCCAGCTGATGGCCTCCATGACGGCGAGTTGTACGTCTTTAAGGAGGTGCGGAGGATAAGCCTGCGTAAGGCTATAGTCGGAACTGAGGAGACGGGGGAAGAAGGCATCGGGCGTGTAGAGGCCCGGCATCGCTGGTTTCTCTTTCAGGATAAAGAGCACCTCCATTGCAAGCTCCTCCGGCTCAAGCCCAAGGAGCACCTCAGCGTCAGGAAACTTCTTTGTCAGCTCGAGCATCCACGCCACCTCCATATATTCGATAAAGAACATTATCAGACATATAGAACTCGGGGCATTTCGGCTCGACGAAGCGGTCGTGCTTCGCGAGTACGCACTAACCGTCCTTGGCCATCCGCGCTAGCGCCTGCGCTACCGTTTCGCCGGGACGGCGGCCGAGCAGTTCGCGAGCGTTGGCCCTCGTGATGAACAGTGGAATGACGTCGAGAGGGCCAATCTCGTCTATGAACCTTGGTCCTGGAGCGTCAGACCGATCGGCGAGGACGTTGCGATTTGCTGTCTCCTCCCGGGCACTCAACACGTGGCTTGCGTTGGCTTCACCGCCGCTCGGCTTGGGGCCGAGATTGACGTCCGATTGCTTCTCGTTTCTATCTGCGATCATAGCCGTCCCAATTTGTCCTAGTCGGCAGTTTTGCAGCCAGCCGCCGACCCGAAATCAACCTCACCATGCAAGTTATCAGGGGTAATGCCATCCAACATATGGGCCAGATCTAGCTCCCTGCGCCACTGGTCATAGTTGCTTTGCAGGGCCATCCAGAAGCTCGCAGAACTGAATCCGGAGCGCTCGAGGCGCATCGCCAGATCGGGGCTGATGCTGGCGCGGCCATCGAGCACGCGCGAAAGCATCGAGCGTGACACCCTGAGCCGTTTGGCTGCACCGGCTACATCGAGGCCGAGCCGACAGCAAATATCCTCGCGCAGCTGCTCGCCGGGGTGCGGATGATTTTTTATGACCATGCCTTGTCGGCCCCCTTCCCCGAAATGACGCCGTGGCACTTCGAAGCTTCTGCATACTGCTGCAACGCTTGGCGTACGGCCGTCATTGCCTCTCTGAAATCCGAGCGCGTCGCCCGGCCCGTTTCGGCCTGGTAGAAGACGACCACGAATAGGTTTGCAACGGCCTCCGCCATTTGAGACAGATCCTTAGCGGCGTGCCGATCTATGAATTCTAGGGCCGCGAGTCGCATCGCCGTGTGATGGATAACTTCGCGAGCTTCGGTATCATGCATGGTTGCCATACTTCACCTCTCAAGTAGGTGCTGTTGTGGAAGTGCCGGCCGGTTGCCGCCGGCCGGTGCGCTTTCTAGGTTTCCTCTCGCGAGGAACGATCCTGGTTCACGAACGCGGCTACTTCGTCATTCATCGGGTTCTGCTGCTGGCGCCGATCGTTGCCGGCGCCGAGACTGTCGCCGGCGAAGCTCGCCGTATCCGCGCCAGCTGAGTCCCGGTAATCCGAGCCTCCGCGGATTGCCGCCGCGATCCTTCCGCCCGTGGTTTGGCCGATGCGTTCCTTCGCCGAGTCAATCATCGACGCGGCCTTGTCTTTTGCGACCTGGCCGGCGCCTTTCGCGAGGTTGCTCCCCATGTCGGCCGCGAAACGGCCTGCGTTGCTCATGAACGAGCTGAAACCGCCGCTGCCGCCCGACGAGCTGCTGGCGCCGCCGCCGAGGCTGCCACTACCACTACCGCCACCGCCACTACCACCACCGAGGCCGCCGGAGCCACCACCACCGCTGCCACTGAACATGCCCGACCCTTCGGCCATGTGTTGTTGCGCGCTCTGGAAGGCAGCCTTGAGCGCATTTGCACCGCCCGCTGCGCTCGTGGCGCCAGCCATAGCGGCAGAGCCAACCGAAGTTGCTGCGCTCGCGGCAAAACCTGCCGCTCCGACCGCAGCACCCGCGCCGAAGCTACCGATACCTGCACTCGAACCTCCCCCGACAACGCTCGCCAGCATCGGGGGAATCTTGGTGACAAGCACAAGCAGCACGACAGCCGAGACAAGAAGCACACAAAGGCTGTTCAAGTCCGGCTTCCCGTTCTGAAATGCCGCGTAGTACTGGTCGACAAACGACTGGCCGATCCCGACAAGCAAGATCATTGCAAAGATCTGCACACCAAGCCCCAGGACCGTTTTGTAGTAGTTGATAGCGATATCTGTGGTCCAACGCCCTCCGCCGAAGCCAAGGAGGAACACACCGCCATACGCGAGGAACCAGCCGGCTACCAGCAACAGAACCATGTTGACTGCGATCAACGCCATAACGACGAGAACGACCACCGCAGTTAGCAACATGATGGCCGATACAACCGGGGACCAGAAGTCGGCAGCGGCTCTTGTCTTCTCCAAGATGCTGAAAGCAATATCGACGATGCCGGATGGCGATAGGCTGTTACCGACGCCGGAGGCGTTCGAGGCCATCATGCGCATCGAATCGATGATCGACATCGACATTGCCGGCCCGTTCGAGAGAATCCACCAGAAGAAGCCTGTCACTGCAAAAAAACGCACCAGCTCCGCTAGTGCCTCGGTAAGCCCAGCGTTTTTCAACGCCATCAGGCCGAACGTCCACACCATGCTAATCAATACCAACCCCCAAAACAGCCAGTTCGCGTAACTGACCATTTTGTTTTGCCAAGTGCTCGCAACGTCCGCGTATTTGTGCAGGATGTTGTTCAACAGATCACCGCTGTCCAACGGAGCGGCGTGCGCGTGGGCAGCAAAGAACAGCAGCGCCATGAAAACGCTTGGCAGCACAGGTACCTTTTTCATTTCATCACCATTTCTCTTGAGAGCTGGGGCTATTCTTGCCCCCCAAGGCACACGCGTCCGCGATAGCTCGTTGTTCAGCCTTGGGCCTGCCTGTGGGGTCGTCCTTGCACGTCAATTGGACGGGCTTCTGATTGCAGCCGGACAATGAACTCAATACAACAAGCAAGCCGGTCAGTACGACAGCGACTTTCATAGCGATCACCTCACCACTTCTCCGACGAGCTACGCGTGTTCTTGCCAGCCAGAGCCTGTTGGTCAGCCACAACTTGTTGAGCCTCGCGATCGGCGACCACTTGAGCGCGAGTAGCTGCCGCTGCTGATTGGGCAGTCAGCAATCCGCGAATCTGCAGTAGCTGATTCGTCTGCGCACTGGCAAGTTGATTGGCCGCCTGGATCGCCTGCATTTGGCCCTGCGCGCTTGAGGCTTGAGCCTGTAGGACGCGCAGGTTAGCGGCGTCTGTCAAAAGCGTTTGTTGCTGCTGATCGACGCCCTTCAGCACGGCATCATTCGCACGCTTCTGTGCTTCCGAGCCGTTCGCCTCCGCAGTAAGCAGCGCCTGTCGTTGCGCATCCGAGCAGCCATTCGCGGTGAAGCACGGCGACGAACGGTAGTAGGCGACGTCCTGAAAGCGTGACAAATAGCTGTCGATGTTGCCCGCCTGGCTCTTGTAGTGGTTCAGCATGTCCTGCGCTTGCAGGAGTTTGTTGACTGTCTGACTCGCCTGATCCCACACATAAGCGGCTGGCGCCAGCGTGTTCTGGAGCATGTTCTGGTACTGCTGCAACTGCGTTGTGTATTGCTCGATTTGCTTCTGAACGGCTTGCACGTTGTTGATTGCGCTGATCGTTGTCTGCATGACGTTCGTAACGTCGATCACTGGAATGCCGCCAGCCAGTGCGGAATGCGATACCGCACCGCCGATTGCCAACGCGAGTACGACGGTTTTAGCCGCTAAAATTTTCATCTTCACAAGTGATCTCCTATCTGTTTCATACGAATCAGTTGGAACGCCAGGTAGGCCGCAGACGTTGCCCCCTCATCTACCACTGGCTGAACGACACACCTTCTTGGCGTTCAGCCACGTCAAAATCATCGCGCCACAACCAGCGCCATGATCTGGCGCATCTCGTTTTGGGTGCCCTCAATCTTTGCGAGCAAGGCGAGAATCGTGGACTGGCTGAACCCGGCAACCCGCTTGTCGTTCGTCAGCCAGAGTTTCAGCAGTCCGCCAAGGCGGCCGAGGTCAGCATTCACTTTCGCGAGATCGGCGATGTACGTGTAATCGAGGATGCTGCGTATCTCGTAGCCAAGCGCAACGTTGCGCAGATAGGCCGCCACACTCAGGCCGGCTTTTGCCGCATTGCTACGAATGGCCGCTTCCTCGTCAGGCAGCACGGGCACGCGAAGGTGAAGGCCACGTTTGTGCGTCGTCGAGTTCTTACCGTTTCCCATCGTTTATCCGAGTTCGAGCCGGCTGTTCCGGCAGTTCGCGGCGGTAGCCGCTTCCTCGCAGAGCAGGATTCCCGTTGAGCGCCGTAGGCGCGAATAAGGGAAGTGAAGATAGATATCCGGCTTCGCCGGTTAGCTAACTTCACCTATCCTGCCCCGAGATTCGCGCACAACATTCACATGCCCCGAACACCATCTGTCTCGCTGCTGAGGCGCTATCGAAACGCGATAGCGCGGCAGTAGCGAATCAGCGCACGGAAAACAGTGAAGCTAGTGCGATTACAGCGTTTCGATTGCGATTCAGTCGTGCATCGATCACACATCCGCAGCGATGAAGCGCGACCATCAAAGCAGTTCATCCCCGTTTGGGGTCGCCTTAAAGCTGAAGCCACCAATCGCTGGAATTTCCCCCTTCTTTGGCGAACCAATTCCGTTGGTTTTTAACTTGTCGCTGCGCGCCCTATCGATCCCACGCCGAGCGGGTGTGACTCCAGGGACTGACGAATCCGCGATATGCCGTCGCACGTACTTGAGGAACGTCTCGTAGCGAAATGACACACGCCCTGTCGCCCGCATGTGTTCCCAAATGGTCTTGAGTGCGTATCCGGCAGACGTGGCCTCGATCACGTCATTACGTACGGCCAGGAAGGCAACTAGATACTCATTGCGCTTGTGCTTCGCCGAATGACGCCGCTGCTCTACCCACGCAGCCAACTCATCCGAAAAATTTTTCGCCATTTCCGCCTCTTTGCAATTCACAGCCCGAATCGAGCAGGTGGGCGACCGCTTCGGTTGGGAAGTACATCCTCCGCCCAACATAGAACTTGTGACTATTGAGTCGATGCGCCCACTCGCTCTTCGGCTTGAGCAGCGCCATCCTCAAGCCCTCCGGCCTCCGTCTCAACGTAGCCGCTAGTTGCTCAAGCGTCATGACTGCACCGTACCGATCTTTCAGGATGTCGAACATTGAACTCACACACTTGGCTTGATTCCGGTTGATTGAGGTTGACTGAGGTTGATTGAGATCGTTACGCGAATTTTTGAACAAGCCGGTATAGAATCAAAGCGCCAATAACTGATGGGTTTTCTTACTAGGACTTAAAGACCTATGGCACGACCGGCACGAAGTGAATCTGAAAAAAGGCAAGGCGGAATGCGTGCGGCTGCGTTGCTGCACGTACTGGCCGCTCGCATAGGAGCGAAGAATCCGCATCAGTTCGCGGTTCGCTTTGACGACAATCTCGGCATGTTTACTCAGCAGTCCGGAAAATGGCGGGCCAACTTCGGTGGCGCAAAACCACTGTCTGCTCAGCAAAGGAAGCTACTGACACGCCTTGATACTGACGCTGACGTTCTTCATGAGGACGGACCGGCCGCACTATGGAAGGCGATGTGGGGGCAGTTGAACGAGTTGCGGTCGATAGTCTCCGTTGAGCTGGAGAAATGGCAAACACTCGATATGGTGCTTGCTGAATTTGAGGCCGACCTGCTGTTGGCCGAACTAGAGCGCGCGCCCCTCTCTCTCGCGAGTTTGGCAAAAGCTGTCGCCTTGTATCGGCTGCATCTCGAAGTCGAGGCCATCGTTCCTCTCGGCCTCGACGGCAAGGGAATATGCAGGTGTCTGAGGCTCTGCCTGGATAGCGATCAAATACAGCAGGAACTCTCCCGCCTTGGCGTTCAACAAGCCGTTGATTCCGAGTTGACGAGCTGGATCGTGTCTCGACCTGACATGGAGGTCGCGTGGGCATCGTCCCGAGCGCGATGGGACGTCCTCGCCAAACGGCTAGATTGGGTCAGTTGACGTGCCAGAAAATTTTAGCGGCTAAAATTCGGCTACTCGCGTCCCTCAAGTGTCAGCGACATACATTGGACGGCAACGCTTCGATACAGCACCGGGCCACATGACCGTCTAATTTTGTCCGCCAAGTCGAGGCTTCTCGACAGATGAAGGACATGCGCCTCCCCCCGGCACGAGCGCGAGTTGTCACAACAACGCTATCAACCTGAGAGGAAACTATGAAACTCAACCGCCCCAAACTCGTGTTCGGATTGCTTGCGATCGCCGCGACATACAGCCTGACGGCGCACGCCGAAGCAGACTACGACGGGCAATACGCTCGGAACATCGACATCACATATCAGGTTGGCGAGAACAACTCCGTTGTCGGGCAAATCACCAACAATGCGGATCGCACAGTTTACGTCGCGGCAGCCTTCAAGGGTTATGCGGCAGACGACCACGTGAGCCAGGGCGGGGCCACCGTGATCTTCGATCACCTTGGCCCTGGCGAGACCGCACGCTTTAAGAGCGGTGGTTTTTTCGAGGCGATCAAGTCGGCCAAGCTGACCACGCTGCGCACGGTTCCCTGAGTCACGGACTCCGACGATCAGCGCCGGCCACCCCGGCGAGCGAACCGCGCGCTAGCTACCGTGGCACACAACTTAGACGTTAAGGTTTACATAGAGTTAAATCGCGCGCGCGCGTTACGGTTCTTGAAACCCTTGCTACGCAAGGCTTCTTGGGACGTTCCCATCCCTAAAAGCACGAAGTAGCTCATCCGTAAAAGCACGTGGTAACTCACTGCCCCGCATCCCTGAAGGCACGTGGTGATTCACATCCGAGCGCCGGTTATCCACAACGATAGGCACGCGAGGTCAGCATCATTTTGGTCCACAGCGCTTACGAGCATGGGCCTTCTCGCGAGCCTTGGCCGACGTGTGAGGCATGCCCTTCATCATGGCTGCGATCTCGGCCCGATACCCCTTTGGGCCGTTGGCGTAGAACGTCACGTTGTCGGCTTTGGGATCGTAGGCCATGCGGTAGTCGGGTAACTCGCCGGACGCCGCCAACGCTTTGATGGCTGCCCGGAACTTGAAGAGCTTGTCGGCGCTGCCGCTCTTTTCGTGCAACGTGGCGATACTAGATTTCCACGTTGGCTGATTGCCGCAGTGCTTGCAGGCTAGCTCGTAGATGCGTCGGTCCAATGGCTTGCGCAAGCGGAAGTAGTTGGGCGAAAGGGTTTTCACCTGCATGGCGTCCACGCTGCGAAACAGCCAATCTGGCAATGTCACTTCCACGGCTACCATGCGATCGCCTCCGTCTCGCTCGATGACCTTGGCGGAATCGATCAATCCGAAGAACCCGCGTTCGCGTTTGCCGGCCGTCTCGATGTTGGTTTCGATGCGTGTGCCAGTGAGTCGCGCCAGCATCTCTCCCATGCGAATATAGGCGCGGCCACTGGTGTCGCGATTGGTCGAGTGCAGAAAATCGTAGGCCGTGAAGCGCACCGTGCGCGTGATCTCGCGGCCACGGTTCTTCGCCGCGACCAACTGACTGATGCAGTAGATCCATAGATCTTTGTCGTGAATCGTCGCGCAGCCATCAACTCCCGGTTTGACAGTTACCCTAGTCTCTTTTCGTTCGTACACACGTATGCGTCGGTCGCCGGCGCGCAGGGCGAACAGCGGGTGCTCCATGCTTGCCAGGTCGTCCTTCGGCGAAGCATCGAGAATGTCGGCGACGAAGAAATCGCATTGTCGGTGCCTGAGTGGTGCAAGGCGCGAATACGTCGATGCAGACGCATCGCAAGCCTCGCCCGGCGACGCCAGCGGCGTCGCTTCGGCGATAAAGGCTTGCATCGCTTACACCTCGGCCGCAGCTTCGGTGAGATGGACGCTGGCTTGCTTGCGATGCTGGCTCCGCTGCCGGGCAACCTGCTCGGCTTTGGTAGGTCGGCCTCGGCGTGGTCGCGGATCATCAGAGCAAACTGAGACCGCCGGGCGCGACAGACCCTCGACATGAGCCGCCAACCAGTGTTCTACGTCCTCGAGCCGCCAAAGCAACCGCTTGGTGTTCGGCAGACGGCAAATCGGCGGAAGGGACTGCGGATTGCGAGTAGCGTCGCTGCGGATGCTTGCGACAGACTTATGAAGGTAGTTGGAAAGTTGTTCTACGGTGAGCAGAGATTTCATGGGCGAATCGCTCCGATCCCGGCTGGTCGATGACCAGCCAAGTTCGGATGAGTCCGCGGTTCCGTACCTTGCCCAGATGGACGAAGACTTTACGCTTATCGCTACTTGCCCAAATTAGCAGCGAGCACTTGTACGGCGGGGTCGTCCCCCATGATTCCCTCGCTCTCCAAGCTATGCTGTCCAGTTAGTTTCCGGCCTCATCCTGACCGGTGGAAGTCATAAACCTGGCGATTGCTTTCGGCATCCTTTCTGGCTCACCCGCCAATCCGCTTATGGCAGGGGCTGCTGAACAGTCCGTGGCTCCACGCTTTGTGGGCAAGGTGCGGTTTGCTAGACCCCTTGCCCTTTGCTTTTGTCTCGTAGCCGTTCTGTACGTCTTCAGCGCGATTGCCAAGAATCGTACCCGCAATTTGCTGCAATGTCATGCATGCGGTGCGGGGGATGCGCTGCACACCTTGGCACAAATTTGGCACACGTGGTGTGCCAAAACCTGCTTCCAAATGCAAAACAACGCACTACATCGCTAGACGTAGTGCGTTGTTTTTACTGGAATTTATGGTGGAGCGGAGGAGGATCGAACTCCCGACCTTCGCATTGCGAACGCGACGCTCTCCCAGCTGAGCTACCGCCCCAACAGTCAATCATCATACACACGCATTTCCGCGCTTGGCAATAGGGGTTACGTCACCCCCGACGCGTTACTTTGACGGCGCGCCAGCCAGCACCCATTCGACCACCGACCGGACGTCGGCGTCGCTCATGCGCGGATGCGCGGGCATCGGAATCGCGCCCCACACACCGGAGCCGCCGTCCTTCACCTTCTTCGACAGCTTCGCGACGGCCTGCGGATCGGACTTGTAACGCGCGGCGATATCCTTGAACGACGGGCCGACGAGCTTGCGGTCCACCGCATGGCAGCCCATGCACGCGTTGCTGCGCGCAACTTTCAGGCCGTCGCCGACGTCCGCATGCGCGGCGCCCAGCGTGCCGGCCACGAGCGCCGCGGCCGCGGCGCCCTGCACCATCCGGCGTTTCATCGATTTGATCTGCATGCCCGTCATTGCGCCTTCGCCTTCGGATTGCCCGGATGCACGCTCGACGAATTCGAGATCGGCGCGGGCGGCTGCAGCGGCGTGGACTGCACCGACGCGTCGGGCACCGCGCCGACCGTCGCGTTGTCCGCCGGTGCGGCAGCCGCCTGCGCGCCGGAGGCGCCGCTCGCGGGCGACGCGTCCTGCAGCGCCTGCGCGTCCTGCGGCTTCACGTACTGGAACACCTTCACGACCTTCTCGACGCCCGGCACCTGGCTCGCGGCTTCCGCGCCGCGATTGCCTTCGTCCACCGTCACGAGGCCCATCAGGTAAAGATTGCCGCGTTCGCTGACGACCTTGTAGTAGTTCGCCGAGATGCCCTTCGTCGCAATCAGCTCCGACTTCACGCGGCCTTCGAGGTACGAGTCGTTCGCGCGCGACGACAGCGACGACGCCGGCTCGACCGACAGCTCGTTGACGATGCCGTTCACGTTGTTGATGCCGCGCACGATTTCCTCGGCGCGCTGCTTCGACGCATCGTTCGGCACTTCGCCCGTCAGCAGCACGCGGCGGTTGAACACCGTCACGTTCACGTGCGACTGGTCCGGCAGCCCGTTGTTGATCTGCGTGAGCGACTTGACCTGGATCTCGCGATCCTCCGTCTGGGCGCCGAGCGTGCGGCGATCGGTCGCGATCAGCGCGCCGCCGCCGGCCGCGGCCCCCACGACCCCGAGCACGCAGCCCTGCAGCGATACGGCGAGGCCCGCCGTCAGCGCGGCGAGCAGCGTGGTTCTGACGAGCGTCTGTTTGACGCGGCTTTGATTCATCGACGGCTCTCCTTCGTTCAATCCTCACCCAGCAGCATCGCGTCGATGCCGTCGCACAGGCTGTGGATGGTCAGCAGATGGACTTCGTGGATGCGCGCCGCGCGAACGGCGGGCACGCTGATCGGAATATCGGTGTCGGACAGCGCGGCCGCGACCGTGTGGTCGTTGCCGCCCGTCAATGCGACGACGGTCATCTCGCGCTCGTGCGCCTCGTCGATCGCCGCGAGCACGCGCGGCGATGCGCCGCCCGCATCGAGCACCAGCAGGATGTCGCCCGTCTGGCCCAGCACGCGCACCTGCTGCGCAAACAACTGCTCGGCGGCGGCCGCGCCGGCGAGGCCGGCCTGCGACGCGTCGGTGGCCAGCGCGATCGCGGGCAGGCCCGGACGCTCGCGCTCGAAACCGCCGACGAGCGACGCGGCGAGGTACTGCGCGGCGGCGGCCGACGGGCCGTCACCGCACGCGACGATCTTGTTGCCGTTCGCCAGCGCGGCGAACATCGCATCGACCGCGGCTGCGATCGGCAGCGACAGCGCGTCGGCCGCTTCGGCATGAAGCGCGGCGCTGTCGCGGAATTGTTGCTGAATACGTTCGACTGACATCGATTCCTGGTGAACTGGGCGCGTGGCACCACTCGCGCGACATCGTGGGTGCGGCGAGTTTACCGTACTCCGGCGCCCTCTCCGGGGGTCCGGCAAGAACTCTTTACATCTCGTCACAGCTCGCCCTACGCGTCGTCGGTACGAAATGCGTCGCGCAGCCACGCAAGCCGGCCGGCCTCGAACGCGACGACGTCGAAACGGCACGCGGCACCGGCGCCGTGCCGCGACCAGAACTGCAGCGCGGCCGCGACCAGACGCCGCCGCTTGCGCCAGCCGACGCTCGCGGCCGCGCCGCCATGCCGGGTGCTGCGCCGCGCGCGCACCTCGACGAACACGAGCATGCCGTCGGGCTCGCGCATCACGAGATCGAGCTCGCCGCCGCGCATCGTCACGTTCGCGGCGACGAACCCCAGACCGTGACGCTCGAGAAACTGCCGCGCGCGCTGCTCGAACGCGGCGCCGACCGGTTTGGATCGCGCCGCGCCGGAAAAGTTGTCGCCCGAACGTGGCCGACCGCGCGCGCCCTCCGGCCGCGCCGGCGCCGCGTGGCACAATGCCGTCCTTGTTCCGCTCGTGCCGCGATTGCGTGCATTGCCTGCCATGACTGCCCTCCTCGAACTCGCGCATACGCAGCACTACCCGGACGCCACGCTCTACGTGGTCGCCACGCCGATCGGCAATACGGCCGACATCACGCTGCGCGCGCTGCACGTGCTCGGCCTCGCCGACCGCATCGCGGCCGAAGACACCCGCAACACGGGCCAGCTGCTCGCCCGCTACGGGATCTCGAAACCGCTCGTCGCCGTGCACGAGCACAACGAACGCGAAGCCGCGCAGCGCGTGATCGAGCTGCTGCGCGGCGGCGAACGCGTGGCCTATGTGTCGGACGCCGGCACGCCGGGCATCTCGGACCCCGGCGCGCGGCTCGTCGACGCCGTGCGCGCGGCCGGCTTCGCGGTGGTTCCGCTGCCTGGCGCGAGCGCGGCCGTGACCGCGCTCAGCGTGGCCGGCGACTGGGCCGGCGCGTTCACGTTCGCGGGCTTCCTGCCGCCGAAGGCGAAACAGCGCGCGAGCGCGCTGCAGGCGCTGGTGTCGCACCCGTACGCGCTGGTGTTCTACGAAGCGCCGCACCGGATCGCCGAAACCGTCGCCGCGCTCGCCGACGCGTTCGGCCCCGCGCGCCGGCTGCTGATCGCGCGCGAACTCACCAAGCTACACGAGCAGTTGTTCCAGGGCACCCTGGCCGAAGGACAGGGCTGGCTCGCCGGCGACGCGAACCGGCAGCGCGGCGAGTTCGTGCTGGTCGTCGAAGGTGCGCCGGCGGCAAGCGGCGAAGCCGACGACGCCGCGCACGACGCGCTGCTCAGGCTGCTGCTCGAAGAGGTGCCGGTGAAAAGCGCGGCAAAGCTCGCGGCCGCGTTGACGGGCGCATCGCGCAACGCGCTGTATGCGCGTGCGCTCGTGCTGAAGGAAGGCACGGAAGGCTGACGCGCACCGCCGCCGCGCGGAAACGACAAAGGGCTGCCGGAAGGCAGCCCTTTGTGCATGAGCGGACGATTGGCCGCGTTACTTCGCCGAGATCGACGCGAACATTTCGTCGCGGGCCTCGCGTGCTTCCTGCGGCGACAACCCTTCGATCTTCACGCGGCCCGTGCCGGCGTGCACGAGGCCGATCACCTTGGCCGCCGCGTACGACAGGTCGAGCACGCGACCGCGCTTGAACGGCCCGCGATCGTTGACCTTCACGACGACCCACTTGCCGGTCGATGCGTTCGTCACCTTGATGTACGACGACAGCGGCAGCGTGCGGTGCGCGGCGGTAAACGCGTTCATGTTGAAGCGTTCGCCGTTCGCGGTGCGGCGGCCGTGGAAGTCCCGCCCGTACCACGATGCGCGACCGGTCTGGCGGAAATCGGATACATCCTTGCCGTCGATCGGCTCGGCGTCCGCCAGCGACGACTTCTTCGCGTCCTTGCTGTCGGCCGCCGGCATCGATGCCAGCGCGGAATCGAAACTGAGGGGCTGCTTGTCGTCGTCCGCCTTCGCGGCAGCGGCCGTCTTGTCGACCGCCTTCTTCTGGTTCACGCTGCCGGTGGTCTGGCTGGGTGGCACCGCACAGCCCGTCAGCGCAAAAAACAATGCAATGGTTCCGAATCGGCTCGGAAAACGTAAATTCATCGACGTGTCGCCTTCTGGTTCGGGCCGCATCGATACAACGCTGCTACACAACGCAGAGATGCGACCCGGACGGCAAATGCGTGCACGCCCCGCTCGAAGGCGAGCAGGCGGCTAGCATGGGCGCGGCGTTCGTCTAGGCCGCAACCGTCCTGATTAGTTTTCACGTCTGGCGCAACCTGTCCCCAACAGCCTGACCAGACCCCACATGCCGCCATCGAACATGGCTTCACGTTCGCGCGCGTCGATACGACCAACGCACAGGAACGGCGGCACAGGCCTCATCCGGCGGCGCGGCAGCAGGGCCGCAGGCGGGCGCGCAGCACCCGGCCGGACAAGACGTGAGCACCGAATGCTCGGTGCTGGATACACCGCCGGACTCCCCGGCGGCCGATGCTTGACGGTGAATCGGACGCCTCATTTAACGGGGCCGAAACACCAGCGAATTGCGTGAAATTCACGCGCAATGGGGCGCATTATACATAAATCAAAACCTTGTCTCGAAAAGCACCCCCGGCGCACCATTGATTCTCGCTATGGCTGTAACAATCGACATGCTCCGGGAATGCCCGCATCCGCGCGCCACGGCATGCATCGCACGCCCGGCAGCCCGCACGCGCGACCGGTACAATCGCTCCTTTTAGCCGCCGGTGCTCCCATGAAAGTCACGCTCATTCCGGTCACGCCGTTCCAGCAGAACTGCTCGCTGCTCGTCTGCGAGAAGACGGGCCGCGCGGCCGTCGTCGATCCGGGCGGCGATCTCGACCGGATCGAACAGGAAGTCGCGCGGCAGAACGTGCAGGTCGAGAAGGTGCTGCTCACGCACGGGCACATCGATCACTGCGCGGGCGCGAAGACGCTCGCGACGCACTACGGCGTGCCGATCGAAGGGCCGCAGGAAGAAGAGCGCTTCTGGATCGAGAAGCTGCCGATGCAGAGCGAGCGCTTCGGCTTCCCGGCCGCCGACAGCTTCGAGCCCGACCAGTGGCTGAACGACGGCGACACCGTGCGGTTCGGCGACGAGACGCTCGAGGTCTATCACTGCCCGGGCCACACGCCGGGCCACGTCGTGTTCTTCAGCCGCGCGCATCGCATCGCGATCGTCGGCGACGTGCTGTTCGCGGGCTCGATCGGCCGGACCGATTTCCCGCGCGGCAATCACGAGGACCTCGTCCGTTCGATCAAGGAAAAGCTGTGGCCGCTCGGCGACGACGTCACGTTCGTCCCCGGCCACGGCCCGGTGTCGACGTTCGGCGACGAGCGCCGCACGAATCCGTTCGTGTCCGACAAGGTATTCGGATGAACCAGACCGCCATCCCCGAAATTTACGTCAGCACCGACGTCGAGGCCGACGGCCCGATTCCCGGTCCGCATTCGATGCTGAGCTTCGCGTCGGCCGCCTATACCGAGGACAAGCAGCTGATCGCGACGTTCTCGGCGAACCTCGAGACGCTGCCCGGCGCGCACGCGCACCCGGTGCAGGAAGCGTGGTGGAAGACCGAGCCGGAAGCCTGGGCCGCGTGCCGGCGCGATCTGCAGACGCCCGAGGCGGCGCTGGTCGCCTACGTCGAATGGGTCGAGGCGCTGCCTGGCAAGCCGGTGTTCGTCGCGATGCCGGCCGGCTTCGATTTCACGTTCATGTTCTGGTACATGATGCGCTTCGCCGGGCGCTGCCCGTTCTCGTGGTCGGCGCTCGACATCAAGACGCTCGCGTTCGCGATGACCGGCCTGCCGTACCGCAAGGCGATCAAGCCGCGCTTTCCGAAGCACTGGTTCGACGATCATCCGCACACGCACGTCGCGCTCGACGATGCGATCGAGCAAGGCGCGCTGTTCTGCAACATGCTCGCCGACCTGCGCCGACAGCAGGCCGCGCTGGCGGGCCTGGCCGTATCGGATACCGATCGGTCGGAAAGCGCGGGGGCAGGACAAAATCCCACGGATCCGCGGGCAAATTAGCGAATCTCGCTCAACAGCGCGTCGCCAGATTGCCTTTCCTTTCCCGGCCCTCTAACATTCAGCGTGTTGTAGCTGCCGCATGGAGGCGCAGGTGACGCTCGATTCCTTTTCGCAAAAAATCCTTCGCCTGTTGCAGCTCGACGCGCGCCGTTCCGTTCAGGAAATCTCCGACCAGGTCGGCCTGTCGAGCACGCCGTGCTGGCGCCGCATCAAGGACATGGAACAGTCGGGCGTGATCCAGCGCTACACGGCGCTGCTCGATCGCGAGAAGCTCGGCCTGCACGTCTGCGCGCTCGCGCACGTGCACCTGACGCGCCACAACGAAGGCGGCGTCGAACAGTTCGAGCGCGAGATCGCGACCTGCCCGGAAGTCACCGAGTGCTACAGCACGACCGGCGAAGCCGATTACATCCTCAAGATCGTCGCGCCGGACATCAAGGCCTACGACGTGTTCCTGCACGAACGCATCTTCAAGATCCCGGCCGTGTCGCAGGTGCGCACGAGCGTCGTGCTGCGCGAAATCAAGTTCGACACGCAACTGCCGCTGTAACGCGCCGGCCCGCCCCCGCGGCGGGCCGCGTTCACGGTTGCCGGTTGCCGGTCACGTCCGCGCGGGCAACGTGCGCGTGAAGCCGATCCGGCGCGCGCCGAATTCGCGCTTCAGCGTCTCGATGTCGAGCCGGCCGGCCAGCGCCGCATCGGTGTCGCGCGGATCGCTGTCGAGCGTCACGTCGACCTCGAGCCCCGTACTCAGGTAATGCAGGTTGATCGCCGCCGCGCGCAGGCCGCGCTGCGCGAGCGCGGCCTCGAGCCGCGCCGCGAGCTCGCCGCGCGGCGGCAGCGCGAGCGCCGGACGGCGCGCCGCATCGTTCTCCGGGTCGACGTGGATCAGCGCATCGAGCACGCGCGGGTCGGACAGCACGCGCGCCCGCGCGGTCTCGGCGATGTAGTGCCCTTCGGAGACGGAGATCTTCGGATCGACGAGGATGTGCGCATCGACGAGCGCGGCATCACCCATCTTGCGCGTGCGCAGGTCGTGCACGTCGCGCACGCCGGGCGTCGCGGCGAGCAGCGCGCGGATCTCGGCCGTGTCGGCCGTATCGAGCGCGCGGTCGGAGAGGTCCTGCAACGCGTCATAGCCGAACGTCCAGCCCATGCGCGCGACCATGAAGCCGACGATCGCAGCCGCGATCGGGTCGAGCAACCGCACGCCGGCCAGGCTGCCGACGATGCCGATCGCGACGACGAGCGACGACGCGGCATCCGAACGTGCATGCCATGCGTTGGCGACGAGCATCGCCGAGCGTACGCGCCGCGCTTCGCGCAGCATGTAGCGAAACAGCGCTTCCTTCGACACGAGCACCGTCAGCGCAACGATCAGCGCGGAAAAATGCACGGCCGGAATGTTTTCGAGATTAACGAGGCGATCGCCGGCACGCCAGAGCATGCCGATACCGACTGCAATCAGGATCGCGCCGAGAAACAGCGACGCGACCGTCTCGTAGCGGCTATGGCCGTAATTGTGGTCGGCATCCGGCGAGGCGCCGCTATGCCGATTCGCAACCAGCACGACAAAATCCGAGATCAAATCGGAAATCGAATGCACACCGTCAGCAATCAATGCCTGCGAATGCGCAATCACGCCGACGACGATCTGAAATGTCGCAAGCACGACATTCAGGACAATACTGACGAGCGTGCTCTTGCGCGCAACTGCGTGCTTATCTGCGCTCTGCGCGTCGCCGGAAAACGTAGACATGAAATATGAGATATCGGTGTGCGCATCGGTGTGCGATACGCAATTCTATCAAAAGCGCCCCGCAAGCCCTTCCAATACCCACAAATTTCTCATTTAAATCAACCGCTTATACGAACGTGTCGCATTTTCATTCACACGACGTTTCTTACATTTTTATGACGGCGCCGAGCGGGCCGCCGGCGCCCGGAAAACAAAAAAGCCGCGCTCCTCGACGGACACGCGGCTCTTTTGAAGAGCGGGCAACCTAAACGAACGTTTAAATCGCAAACTGTTCGCGGTTCTTGCCGGCGATCCAGCGCGGCGGCTTGCCACGGCCCGACCACGTCGCGCCCGTTTCCGGATCGCGGTATTTTGCCGCCACGCCTGCGCGCGGACGACCGACCTTGCCGGCCTTCGCGCGGCTGAGACCGAGTTCGGCGAGCGAAAAGCCGTAGTCGGCAATTTTCTGCTTCACGTCATTCAGCACTTCAGCGTATTCACGCGACTTCGCTTCTTCGATTTGCTTCTCCAGCTTCTCCCGCTGGGCCAGCAGGTCCTTGTAAGAAGACATAGTTTCCCTTTCTATCTGACCAATGGCGCCGGTCTGCAGCCAGCTCACCATTCATGAAATATATGTGCCTCGGATTTTCGAAGGCAGAGATTAGCACAAAAAAGATTTGATAGAAGCGAGATTCATGAAAATACCGAGACCCATTGTAATTCACACATGTCATTTTGACCGGCCGCGGCCTTTTCTCAAATTTTTACGCTCCTACACAGAGATTAGGACATTAGCGATTGACTATTAGGTCTATCAACATACGCAATTACCCTGCATTCGAAAAAATCAAAGCTTTCATCGGACGACAGTTTTGCGAAAACCACATGACGCGGTTTGCTAAACGGACTCATCACTGACCCGCGACGTCACGTCACATCCTGTGCGCAGGCGATCAGCCGGTCGCGCAGCGCGCCGATGTCGGCCGACGGCGCGTCGAACGGCGTGCGCACCCGGCGGCCGTCGCATCGCCAGTCCGCGCCATGGCGATCGACGCCGAGCAGGTCGAGCCCGTCGCGGCGTGCGTCGCCCGCCTCGTACGCGTGCCACAGCGCCTGCTCGTCGTCGAACGCGAGCGGCGGCAGCGCATCGAGCTGCGTGCCGTCGACCCAGCCCATTCGCCCGAACCCGCCGATGTAGCGCAGCCGCTCGATCTCGAGCGCCCAGAACGCGAAATCGCCGAGCGCGAGATAGCGTGCGGCGTCCGGTTCGTAGCGCAGGTAGCGCGCGGTGACGTGCGGATCGTCGCCGAGCGGCACGAACCGGCCCAACAGCGTCGCGCGCTCGGCGTTCAGGACGTCGCCGTCGCCGGCATCGACGACGAGGAAACCCGCACGCGGATCGGCGACGAGATTGCGCGTGTGCTCGGCCAGGCCGCTCACCAGGATCACGGGACGATGGCTCGCATCGGGTGCAAACGGCACGACGGTCGGATACGGAAAGCCCTGCGGTTCGCGCGCATGGGTTGCAAGCGTGCCGAGCGCGCAGCGGTGCAGCAGATGCAGGGCGAAGGCGGGATCGATGTTCAAGGGGACTCCTGCGGTCGAAAGGGCGCATCGGGCATGGTTTCGATGTTACCCGCGCACGCCGCGTGCCGCGCATCGGCCGAACGGCCAGTCCGTCACCGGGGCGCCACCGCGAGACGACCCGCTCTCCAGCGCATCGGCCGAACGGCCATCGCCCGGCAGGATCGTAAGCGGTTCGATAGAATCGGACAGGTCCGACGGGCGCCGCGTGCGCCCGCGCATTTTCCTGACGAGCCTTCCCGTGTCCGAATCCTCCTCCCCCGAATCGTCGTCCCCGTTCGCCGCGCCGCCCGACGCGCATCGCGTGCTGTCGCTGCCGGCCCGCCAGCGTGCGCGCACGGCGTCGATGGCGCTGTTCTTCGTCGCCGGCATGATGTACGCGTCGTGGGGCGTGCACGTGCCGACCGTGCGCGACAAGTTCGCGCTGAGCCCCGGGCTGCTGTCGATCGCGCTGTTCGCGGTCGCCGGCGGGTCGATCGCCGCGATGCTGACCATCGCGCGCTGGATCGCGCGCGTCGGCTCGCGCACCGCGTGCCTCGCCGGCGGGCTCGTGATGTCCGCGTGCGCGGCGCTGATCCTCGTCGTGCCCGACTACTGGATGCTGCTCGCGGTGCTCGCGCTGTTCGGCTTCTCGATGGCGACACTCGACGTCGCGATGAATGCCGAGGCCAGCGCGGTCGAAATCGCGCTCGGCAAGCCGATCATGTCGTCGCTGCACGGGATGTTCAGCATCGGCGGGATGGCCGGCGCAGCGGCCGGCGGCGCGCTGCTGTCGGCCGGCATGGCGCCGGTCGCGCATCTCGCGCTCGCGGCGGCGGTAAGCGCCGCGGTGCTCGTGGCCGCGAGCCCGGCCGTGCTGCCGCACGTGCCGCACCACGAACAGGCGCACGGCGGCGGCAACCGCTGGCGCTCGCCCGCATTGTGGATGCTCGGCGGCATCGCACTGATCGCGCTGATCGCCGAAGGCGCGATGTACGACTGGGCGACGGTCTACATGCGCGACGTCGTCGCGGCGAGCCCGGCGCTCGCGAGCGCCGCGTACGCGGCGTTCTCGGGCGGGATGGCCCTCGCGCGCTTCGCGGGCGACGCCGTGCGCGCCCGCTTCGGCGCGCCGCAGCTCGTGTTCGCGAGCGCGTCGCTCGCGTGCGCGGGGATGATCGGCGCGCTGCTGCTGCCGTATCCGGCCGCGGTGCTGACCGGCTTCACGCTGATGGGTCTCGGGCTGGCCAACATGATGCCCGTGCTGTTCGCGGCCGCCGCGCGCGTGAAAGGCATCCACGCGGCCGAAGGGCTCGCGCACGTGGCCGGGCTCGCGTATTTCGGACTGCTGTTCGGTCCGGTCGTGATCGGCGCGGTCGCGCAGGCCGCGAACCTGACGATCGGCCTGTCGGTCGTCGCGCTGTGCGCGGCGCTCGTTGCGCTCGTCGCGCCGAAGGTGCTGTCGCACCTGAAGATCTGACGGCACGGCTGCGCACGCCGGCCCAAAAAGAAAACGCGCATGCGTTGCCGCATGCGCGCTTTCACCCCTTCTGTTGACCGCTTGTCGCGTTACATCTTCACTTCGTCGAGCAGCGACTTCTTGCCGCTCTTGTAGTTGTACAGCGAGATCACGCCGTGCTGCAGGTCGCCCTTCGAGTCGAAGGTCGTCGTGCCGATCACGCCCGTGTACTTCGTCGCCGGCATCGCCGCGAGGATCTTCGCCGGGTCCGTCGAGTTCGCGCGCTTCATCGCGTCGGCGATGATGTACACGGCGTCATACGTGAACGGTGCGTAGATCTGGATCGGCTGGCCGAAACGCTTCTCGTACTTCGCCTTGAACGCCGCGCCGCCCGGCATCTTCTCGAGCGAAGCACCGGCTTCCGAGCACACGATGTTGTCGGTCGCGTCGCCGGCCAGGTCGGCCAGCTTTTCCGTGCACACGCCGTCGCCCGCGAAAATCTTCGCGCGCAGGCCGAGCTGCTTCGCCTGTTTCGCGAACGGGCCGCCGGTGGCATCCATGCCGCCGTACATGATCGCGTCCGGGTTCTCGCCCTTGATCTTGGTCAGAATCGCGCGGAAGTCGACTGCCTTGTCGTTCGTCGCGTCATGCGACATCACCTTCAGGCCGAGCGCCTTCGCCTTCTTCTCGAATTCGTTCGCGAGACCCTGGCCGTACGCGGTCGAATCGTCGACCACCGCCACGCTCTTGATGCCCTTCGAGTGCGCGTAGTCGGCCAGTGCCGGGCCCTGCTGCGCATCGGTCGCGACCACGCGATACGTGGTCTTGAAGCCCTGCTGCGTGTAAGCCGGGTTGGTCGCCGACGGCGAGATCTGCACGACGCCCGCATCGCTGTAGATCTTCGAGGCCGGGATCGACGTGCCCGAGTTCAGGTGGCCGACCACCGCGACGACCTTGTCGTCGACGAGCTTCTGCGCAACCTGCGTCGCCTGCCGCGGGTCGGCGGCGTCATCCTGCGGGTCCAGTTGCAGCGTGATCTTCTGGCCGCCGATCGTGAGACCCTTCGCGTTGATCTCCTCGACTGCGAGACGTGCGCCGTTTTCGTTGTCCTTGCCCAGGTGTGCAATGCCGCCCGTCAAGGGCGCGACGTGGCCGATCTTGACGACTTGATCGGCGGACGCGTTGCTTGCAGCTGCAGCACACAGCATCGCCGCGGCGGTGATCGGCAACAGCTTTTGCATCTTGATATTCATGTAAGTCTCCAGTTCGGTCCCAATAAACGCCATCGCCCGGTGCCCCGCTGCCATCCCCGTGTTTGCAATCACTGGACGATTCGCCGGTTGCATCGTTCATGCACTTGGCCTCAAGCACGTGAAAACAGCCGCTTTTAGCGGCCACCCGCCCGTACTTGCGCGCAAGTGTAGGTGATCAAATTAATTTGTGGGACTTTTTTGGGGTAGTGGTAACACTACCGATACGCGCGCTTTGGAAGGAGGACTCGAATATCGCCGCAAGCCCCGCCGGATAAGGGTTTCCGCTAATTCCCGGCGATCTTTTGAAAGGTCGTTTCAACGCATTCCCGGGGTATTTCGATTCGGTATTTTGTGCCCGGGATCGTTGAATGAAACGCGTGTGACGGCACACGCGTTTCGTCGTCCGACATGAACGATTTCTGGCGGCCGATGCGGGGTTCAGGCGGCCGAGGCGCGCCATTCGGCGTCGAGCGCGGCAACCAGTTGCGACGTCGTCAGCGTGTCGCCGCGCCGCCGCGCGAGGGGTGCGCCCTGCCCGGCCCACAGCGACAGATAGTCGCCGTCGTTCGCGCGCGCGGCGGCCTGGCGCAGCGGCTGGGTCAGCGCGTTCTGCACCGGATACGGTGCCGCGTCGGCCACGTGCTCGCCGAGCCGCGCCATCAGCGTGTTGCGCAGCCCGCGTGCGTGACGGCCGGTGATCGCGCGCGTGACCTGCGTCGACGTATCGGCGCTCGCGAGCAGACGCGCCTTCCAGTCCGCGGCGATCGCGCTTTCCGCGCACGTGAGGAACGCGGTGCCGAGTTGCGCGGCCTGCGCGCCGAGCGCGAGCGCGGCCGCGATCCCGCGGCCGTCCATGATGCCGCCCGCGGCCAGCACGGGCAGCCCCGTCGCGTCGACGAGTTGCGGGACGAGCGCGAGCGTGCCGATCAGCGCGTCGTCGGCGGAGCCGATGAAGGTGCCGCGATGGCCGCCGGCCTCGGCGCCCTGCGCGGACAGCGCGTCGGCACCGGCCGCCTGCCACGCGAGCCCTTCGGCCACGTGCGTCGCGGTGCCGATCACATAAGTGCCGGCGGCTTTCAGGCGGGCGACGTCGGCCGCGTCGAGCACGCCGAACGTGAAGCTCGCGACCGGCACGCGCAGCGCAACGAGCGCATCGAGCTGCGCGCGGAAATCGGGCGCATAGCGCGCGGGCGCCGTGCCCGGCGGCAAGCCGAGCGTCGCGTTCAGCGGGTCGATCGCGGCCAGCGCACGCGCGACGGTCGCCGCATCGGGCGCGGCTTCATCGGGCAACACGAACAGGTTGATCGCGAACGGGCGATCGGTCGCCGCGCGGATCGCGGCGACTTCGGCCTCGATGCGCTCGGGCGCGAGCGCGCCGGCGCCGAGGCTGCCGAGCGCACCGGCATTCGACGCGGCGGCGACCATCGCGGTCGTGGTCGCGCCGACCATCGGCGCCTGCACGAGCGGCAGACGCAGGCCGAAGCGTTCGGAAAAGGGGGTGGACAACGAGCGGGCAGACATGGCGAATCCTTCGATGACGATGCGCGAAAGCGCTTTGTAAAGGCCGACACATCGACTCTATCGAAGCGGCGCGGCGCCGAAAAATGAATAATCGAGATCGAAACGATCGCTGCGCGAGAAACGGGCGCGTGCACTGCAGCATCGAACGATTGGTGGCACACTAGGCCGCCCTCTTTTCACCCTGGGGGCGCGCATTGCGCACCCCGCACGCCAGGAGTTCAGAACGTGACTGCCCAATGGATCGACATCCCGACCGGTAACGACAGCTTCGGCGGCTATCTCGCGCTGCCCAAGCGCGGCAAGGGCCCTGCCGTCATCATCATCCAGGAGATTTTCGGCGTGAACGCGCACATCCGTGCAGTCGCCGACCAGTACGCGGCCGACGGCTTCGTCGCGCTCGCGCCCGACGTGTTCTGGCGCACGCAGCCGCGCGTCGAGCTGACCTACGAAGGCGCGGATCGCGACAAGGGCATCGAGCTGATGAAAAAGACCGACGTGGGTCTCGCGGTCGCGGACATCGGCGCGGCGGCCGACGCGTTGCGCGCCCGCCCCGAAGTGGACGGCAAGCTCGCCGCGATCGGCTACTGCTTCGGCGGCCAGCTCGCATACCGCGCGGCCGCAACCGGCAAGCTCGATGCGGCGGTGTCCTATTACGGCGGCGGCATCCAGAACGCGCTCGACCTCGCCGGCCAGGTCACGCAGCCGATCCTGTTCCACTACGCGGAAAACGACCACGGCATTCCGCTCACCGCGGTCGACCAGGTGAAGGCCGCGTTCGCCGGCCACGGCCATGCGTCGTTCCACGTGTACCCGGGCGCCGAGCACGGCTTCAACTGCACGGACCGCGCGTCGTACAACCAGCGTGCCGCGGCGCTCGCGCACGGCCGCACGCTGACGTTCCTCGCCGAGCACCTCTAAAAACGCCGGCCGCGGGCCCGCCACGCCGGGCCCGTGTTATGCTCGCACCATCGCCATGAGTCACAACGGGGGTGACCGCGATGCACTCGGACTATCTCGCGCATGACGCCATCGGACTCGCCGCGCTCGTGCGCGACCGCCAGGCCAGCCCGCGCGAACTGCTCGACGCCGCGATCGGCCAGGCCGAAGCGGTCAACGGCGCGATCAACGCGATCGTGCTGCAGGACTACGAAGCCGCGCGCCAGCGTGCGGCGAGCGCGCCCGAACCGGGCGCCGCCACGCCGTTCGCGGGCGTGCCGTATCTCGTCAAGGATCTCGGCGCGGCGGTCGCCGGCTTGCCGCTGTCGATGGGCAGCCGGCACTACCGCTACTTCGTGCCGGCCGACGATTCGCCGGTGATCGCGCGCAGCCGCGCGGCGGGTCTGAACGTGTTCGGCAAGACCAACACGTCCGAGATCGGCCAGATGCCGTACACGGAACCCGAACTGTTCGGCGCGTGCCGCAACCCGTGGAATCTCGACCACACGCCCGGCGGCTCGAGCGGCGGCGCGGCGGCGGCCGTCGCGGCCGGCATCGTGCCGCTCGCGCATGCGTCCGACGGCGGCGGCTCGATCCGCATTCCGGCGTCGTGCTGCGGGCTGTTCGGCCTGAAGCCGAGCCGCAACCCGGTGCTGGTCGACCTGCCGTCGAACGGCGAACTCGTGGTCCAGCATGCGGTGTCGCGCAGCGTGCGCGACAGTGCGCTGCTGCTCGACGTGACGACCGGCCAGACGCTGCCGCCCGGCGCGCCCGGCACCTTCCTCGGCGCGCTCGATACGCCGCCCGGCCCGTTGCGGATCGGCCTCGTCGTCGATCCGATGCTCGCGCCGGCGCTCGCCGACGACACGCGCGCGGCGCTCGACGACGCGGCCGCGCTGCTCGAATCGCTCGGCCATCACGTCGAGCCGACGACGCTGCAGATCGACTATGCGCGCGCGGCCGAAACCTTCCTGACGCTGTGGGCGACGATCGCCGAAGAAATGGTGCTCGGCGCGCGCGAGCTGACCGGGCGCACGCCGCGGCGCGGCGAATTCGAGGCCGCGACGTGGGCGATGGCCGTGGTCGGCCGCCGCCTCGCGCGCACGCGCCTGCCGGACGTACTCGAATGGCAGCGCCAGCTCACCGTGCAGGTCGCCGGTCTCGTGTCGCGCTACGACGCGATCCTGTGCGCCTCGCTCGCGGGGCCCCCCGTGAAGATCGGCGAACTGCAGCCGACGCCGTTCGAATCCGCGCAGATGAAGCTGGTCGCCGCGTTGCCGGTGAAGCCGCTGCTGAAGGAAATGCTCGCGAGGTCGTCGGAGAAGGCGTTCGCGTGGGCCGGCTGCACCGAGCTGTTCAACCTGACCGGCCAGCCGGCGATGTCGGTGCCGCTGTACTGGAATGCGCGCGGGCTGCCGATCGGCGTGCAGTTCGCCGCGCGCCACGCGGACGAAGCGTTGCTGCTGAAGCTCGCGCGGCAGCTCGAACAGGCGCGGCCGTGGTTCGACCGCCGCCCGCCGCTGATGCAGGCGCAGCGCTGATTCAGCGGCTTCCGCCACGCGGCATGCGCGGCGCTTCACGATAAAAAAGCCCCGCCGGCGCAAACCGGCGGGGCTTTCACACAGGCAACCGCGTGACGGCGCTTACACCGCGAGCCGTTCGCAGATCGTCCGCGTGGCGGTCGCCGCGTTCAGCGTGTAGAAATGCAGCCCCGGCACGCCCGCGTCGATCAGGCGCTGGCACAGGCTCGTGACGACGTCCGCGCCGAACGCGCGGATCGACTCGCGATCGTCGCCGAAGCTCTCGAGCCGGCGCGCGACCCAGCGCGGCACTTCGGCGCCGCACATCTCGGAGAAGCGCATCAGCTGCGAGAAGTTCGTGATCGGCATGATGCCCGGCACGATCGGCACGTCCACCCCGAGCTTGCGCGCATCGTCGACGAAGCGGAAATACGCATCCGCATTGAAGAAGTACTGCGTGATCGCGGAATTCGCGCCCGCTTTCACCTTGCGCGCGAAATTCTCGAGATCGGCCTTCGGCGAGCGCGATTGCGGGTGGTACTCCGGGTAGCCGGCGACCTCGATGTGGAACCAGTCGCCATGCTCGGCGCGGATGAAGCTGACGAGCTCGGACGCATAGCGCAGCTCGCCGACCTCGCCCATCCCCGACGGCAGGTCGCCGCGCAGCGCGACGATGTGCCGGATGCCGTGCGAGCGGTACTGGTCGAGGATCGCGCGCAGGCTGTCGCGCGACGAGCCGATGCACGACAGGTGCGGCGCGGCTTCGAGGCCGTCCTTCTGCATGTCGAGCACGGTATCGAGCGTGCCCTGCTGCGTCGATCCGCCGGCGCCGAACGTCACGGAGACGAATTTCGGCTTCAGCGGCAGCAGCTGCGCGCGCGTGGCGCGCAGCTTCTCGACGCCGTCCGCCGTCTTCGGCGGGAAGAATTCAAACGAGAGTTCGATCGGTTTCATGATTCGATGGGGTTGGGCCTGCGCCCGCCCTCAGCCGATGTCGCGCTGGCCGAAGATCAGGGCGGACAGCAGCCACGACACGATGCTGTACAGGATCGAACCGAAGAACGCGGACCAGAACCCCGACACCTCGAAGCCCTTCAGCAGCGACGACGCGAACCAGAAGCACAGCGCGTTCACGACGAGGATGAACACCCCGAGCGTGACGATCGTGACGGGCAGCGTCAGCAGGATCAGCACCGGCCGGATCACCGTGTTGATCAGCCCGAGCACCACCGCGATGATCAGCGCGGTGCCGAAGCTCTTGATGTGGATCGACGGCACGAGGTACGTGATGATCAGCAGCGCCAGCGCGTTGATGACCCAGGTGAGGATGACGCTCATGGAGTGCTCCGGTTCGGTTGTCGATCGGTACGATCGGTGAGCGCCGCCGCGCCGTGCGCCCGCGACGGGCGCGCACGGCACGGCGGCGGCCGCGCATCAGTATCAGTAGCGGTAGTGGTTCGGCTTGAACGGGCCGTCCTTCTGCACGCCGATGTACGCAGCCTGCTCGTCCGACAGCACCGACAGGTTCGCGCCGATGCGCGCGAGGTGCAGGCGCGCGACCTTTTCATCGAGATGCTTCGGCAGCACGTACACCTTGTTCTCGTACTGCTCGCCGCGCGTGAACAGCTCGATCTGCGCGAGCGTCTGGTTCGCGAACGAGTTCGACATCACGAACGACGGGTGGCCGGTCGCGCAGCCGAGGTTCACGAGGCGGCCTTCGGCCAGCAGGATCACGCGCTTGCCGTCCGGGAAGATGATGTGGTCGACCTGCGGCTTGATGTTTTCCCACTGGTACTGGCGCGTCGACGCGACATCGATTTCCGAGTCGAAGTGACCGATGTTGCAGACGATCGCGTTGTGGCGCATCGCCTTCATGTGATCGTGGTTGATCACGTGATAGTTGCCGGTCGCCGTCACGAAGATGTCGGCCTTGTCCGCCGCGTATTCCATCGTCACGACGCGGTAGCCTTCCATCGCCGCCTGCAGCGCGCAGATCGGATCGATTTCGGTGACCCACACGGTCGCGCCGAGGCCGCGCAGCGACTGCGCGCAGCCCTTGCCCACGTCGCCGTAGCCCGCGACGACCGCGACCTTGCCCGCGATCATCACGTCGGTCGCGCGCTTGATGCCGTCGACGAGCGACTCGCGGCAGCCGTACAGGTTGTCGAACTTCGACTTCGTGACCGAATCGTTCACGTTGAACGCCGGGAACGGCAGGCGGCCGTCCTTTTCCATCTGGTACAGGCGGTGCACGCCGGTCGTGGTTTCTTCGGTCACGCCCTTGATGTGCGCGAGGCGCTTCGAGTACCAGGTCGCGTCGACGTCGAGGTGCTTCGCGATCGACTTGTACAGTGCGACTTCTTCCTCGTTGGTCGGCTTCGCGATCACCGAACGGTCCTTCTCGGCCTTCGAGCCGAGGATCAGCAGCAGCGTTGCATCGCCGCCGTCGTCGAGGATCATGTTCGCGAATTCGCCGTTCGGCCATTCGAAGATGCGGTGCGAGAACTCCCAGTATTCGTCGAGCGATTCGCCCTTGAACGCGAACACCGGCGTGCCGGCTTCGACGATCGCGGCCGCCGCGTGATCCTGGGTCGAGAAGATGTTGCACGATGCCCAGCGCACGTCCGCGCCGAGCGCCTTCAGCGTCTCGATCAGCACGCCCGTCTGGATCGTCATGTGCAGCGAACCGGCAATGCGCGCGCCCTTCAGCGGCTGCTGCGCCTTGTATTCGTCGCGGATCTGCACGAGGCCCGGCATTTCGGTCTCGGCGATGTTGAGTTCCTTGCGGCCCCAGCCGGCCAGCGCCATGTCGGCGACGACGTAATCGGTGGATGCCTTGGAATCGATAATGGCGTTCATCACGCCCTCCTTTCTAAAAAGTTTCTAGATTGGTGACGTGAGCGCCGTTCAGGAAGCGGGGCCGGCGCGAAAAAATCGCCGCACGGCTGCTTGGTGAAGCTCTCCGAGCCTGGCGGACGCTGGTGGTCCGTCGCAACGCTCCTCGGAAAACGGAGGGGATTGTAGCAAATCGGCGCGCGGAATGCGCAAGGACCCGCACACGAGCGCGGCACGGGCGCGCGGCGCCGGCGCGCGCGGCCGTCGACAAGGGGTCAGGACTCGGCGCCGACCCACGCCTGTTCGCGCAGCCGCGCGCGCAGGCGCGCGACGGCCTGGCTGTGCAGCTGGCACACGCGCGATTCGCTCACTTCGAGCACCGCGCCGATCTCGCGCAGATTCAGACCCCGTTCGTAGTACAGCGACATCAGCAGCTTCTCGCGCTCCGGCAGCCGCTCGATCGCCTCGACCAGCGCCTCGCGCAGGTGCTCGTCGAGCAGCGCCGACAACGGATCGGCGTGATCGACGCGATAACGGTCGAGGAACGGCTCGTCGTCGGCCGCGCGGTCGAAATCCTCGTAGTAGATGAGCTGGCTGCCGTGCAGGTCCTGCAGCATCCCCTGGTATTCGTCGAGCGGCATGTTCAGGTGCTGCGCGATCTCGGTCTCGCTCGCCGAGCGGCCGAGGTGCTGCTCGACCTGGTGCACCGCGTGCTCGACCTCGCGCGACGTCTTGCGCAGGCTGCGCGGCAGCCAGTCGTTGCTGCGCAGCTCGTCGAGCATCGCGCCGCGGATGCGCTGCGTCGCATAGGTCTCGAACTGCGCGCCCTGGTCTTCCTTGTAGCGGCCGGCCGCGTCCATCAGGCCGATCATGCCGGCCTGGATCAGGTCGTCGAGATCGACGCTCGCCGGCATCTTCGCGACGAGTTGCAGCCCGAGGCGGCGCACGAGCGGCGCATATTGCGCGAGCACGTCGGCCTGGGACATCTTTCCTTGAGCGTTGTACATCATGGCTCTCTCCTTCGAGTGGCGCTCACGCGGCGTGTGCCGCGCCCGCCTCGTACGACGGCTTGCCGCCGGCGTGGACCGCCCGGCCCGCACCCGAACGCGGGCGCATCGGCCAGTACAACAGGTCGGCGGCAATCTGCCGGTAGTCGCGCGCGGCGGGCGACGACGGGAACGCGTCGACCACCGCATGCATCAGGTCGCGGGCGTGCTCGACGAGCGGATCGGCGCTCACGCAGCCCGCATCGGCGATCGACACGGTCAGGTAGCGGCTCGCGACGCCCGCGAGGTTGTCGAAGGCCGTCTTCGCGTCCGCGTGGCTGCCGACCTGATTGGTCAGCACGCGGAACTGCGCGAACGCGTGCGCGAAATGCAGCCGCTTCATGCACGCGTATGCCTCGGTGATCGCCTGCGCGGCGACCCGCGTGACGACCAGCACGTCGTGCGCTTCGCGCGCGAGCGCCGAGAACGAGCCGTCGGCGCCGAGCTGCGCGTCGACGAGCACGATGTCGGCCGGGCCGTCGATGAAGTCGCTCAGTTGCGCGTCGCTGTAGCCGGCGCGCGCGAGCCGCGCGGCGCCGCACAGGCCGAAGCCGGCCGCCACCCGCGTGCGTTCGCCGTCGCGCAGCCACGCGCCCGCGAGCGTCGCGCTGGCCGAGTGCACGTCGGCGCGCTCGTCGACGACGAGCACGTCCTTGCCGAGCGACGCGAGCGCCGCCGCGAGGTTCACCACGGTGGACGTGCAGCCGACGCCCGCCGGCCCGCCCGTCACCGCGACGATGCGCGACGCGCGCCCGGCCAGCAGGCGCCGCAGCCCTTCGGCCTGATCGATGATCCGTTTATCCAAATCGCACCTCGTGCAGCTCGGCGGTGGAACGTGCGGTCAGTGCGGAAAGCAGCGTCGGCATGTCCTCGTCTTGCGGCACGAAGGGCGAGCCGTCGCGCGGCACACAGAACGCGCTCTTCAGCAGGAATTTGGTCGACGCGACGTACAGGTTCTCCGGCACCTTCTGGCCGGTCGACACGTAGTGGACCGGCAGCTTGTAGCGGATCACCGTGTCGAGCACGCCGCCGAGGTGGGTCGCCTCGTCGAGCTTGGTGAGGATGCAGCCGGCCAGGTCGGGATGCTCGCCAGCACTGCGGTACGCCTGCACGACTTCGTTCAGCGTGTCGCCGTGGCTCGTCGCGTTGAGCAGCAGCAGGCGCTGCACCGGTGCGTTCGCGCCGTGCAGCATCGCGATCTGGTCGGACACCGCGCGGTCGCGCTGGCTCATGCCGATCGTGTCGATCAGCACGATGTGCTTGTTGCGCAGCTCGGACAGCGCGAGCGCGAGGTCGCCCGCATCCTTCACCGCGTGCACCGGCACGCCGAGGATCTTGCCGAAGATGCGCAGTTGCTCGTGGCCGCCGATCCGGTAGCTGTCGGTGGTCAGCAGCGCGACCTTGCTCGCGCCGAAGCGCATCACGCAGCGCGCGGCCAGCTTCGCGGTGGTGGTCGTCTTGCCGACGCCCGTCGGCCCCATCAGCGCGAACACGCCGCCGCGCCCCATCAGCGCGTCCTCGCTGTCGAGCACCGGCAGGTTCGACGCAAGCACCGACTGCGCCCATTCCGCGGCCTGCCCGAAGGTCTGCGCGCCGTCGCCGGACGGCAGGTTGTCGACCAGCATCCGCACCAGCTGCGCGGAGAAGCCGGCCGCGAACAGGTGCTTCGTCAGCGCGCCGTGGACGGCGCTGCGGCGCTGGCGGTCGTGCCACATCAGGCTGTCGAACTGCTCTTGCATCATCCCGCGCAGCTCGCCCAGCTCCTGCATCACCGTGTCGTTGACGATCCGCTCGAGGCGCGACTTCACCGCATCGGCCACCGCGGCGGCGGTGTCGGCGGACAGGCGCGTGCGTTCCGTCGCCCTGCCGGCGTACGCGGTGCCCGTGTCGGATGCGCGCTTCGCGGCGGCCGTCGCGCCGGCGGCCGGCGACCCGGCGGCGGGCGATCCCGCGGCCGGCATCCGGCGTTCGGCGTCGCGGACGATGTCGCGCGCCCAGTCCGGCGGCGTCGCGCTGGCCGCGGCGCGCGGCGCGGGCGCGCTCGGCTGCGGCTCGGCCGGCGCCTGCGCCCGGGCGATCAGCGCGTCGCGCTGCTGCGTGAGGCGCTTCGCGTGCTCGACCAGCCACGGTGCGGGTTCGGAAGGGGCGGCCGGCGATCCGGGCGCGGGCGTACCGGCGGCCGGCGCGGCGATCGACGGCGCTGTCGCGGCGGGCGCGTCCGCATCGCTCGACGGAGGATACGCATCCGCGTCGTGCGCGTCGGCGCTCGCGCCGAACACCGACGAGAACACGTCCGGCAGCCCGCCTTCGCCGGCCGCGTACGGATTGACGGCCGGGCGCGGTGCGATGCCCGGGCGCGACACGATGCCCGGCACGGCGGCGGCCGGCACCGACTCCGGCACGCGCGACGTGGCGACGCGCGGACGTGCGGCCGGCGGCGCCACCGCGGCGAGATCCGAATCGGCGAGTGCAACGATTTCGACGCTGCCGTCATCGAGCGTGCGGTTCGACAGCACGACCGCGTCGGCGCCGAGCGCCTCGCGCACGAGACGAAGTGCGTCGCGGCTCGTTGCGCCGGTGAATTTGCGAATGTTCAAGCGGAACCCCCGATGACGTTAACGACTTTGATCGTGCGTGTGTCCGGCACTTCGGCATACGACAGCACTTTCAATTGCGGCAGGCTGCGGCGCAGGAAGCGCGCGAGCATCGCGCGCAGCGCGTGCTGCACCAGCAGCACCGGCGGCAGCCCGAGATTCTGTTGACGCAGCATCGCTTGCTGCGTGCCGGTCAGAAGGTTGTGCGCGAGGCCGGGTTCGAGGCCCGGGTTCGCGCCGGTGGCGAGCGCCTGCGACAGCACGCGCTCCAGGTTCGCGTCGAGGCCCATCACCTGCATTTCGCCGTTGCCCGGATACCACTGCTGCGTGATCGCGCGGCCGAGCGACAGGCGCACCGCGGCGGTGATCTCGAACGCGTCGCCGCGGCCCGCATGCTCGGACACGGCCTCGAGGATCGTGCGCATGTCGCGGATCGGCACGCCTTCCTCGAGCAGGTTCTGCAGCACCTTCTGCAGCGTGGTGAGCGAGATCGTCTTCGGCACGAGGTCCTCGACGAGCGACGGTGCATCCTTGCCGGTGCGTTCGACGAGCGCCTGCACTTCCTGGCGGCCGAGCAGCTCGGCCGCGTGCTGGACGACGAGATGGTTCAGGTGCGTCGCGACGACCGTGCTCGCGTCGACCACCGTGTAGCCGTACACCTGCGCCTGCTCGCGCAGCGCGACGTCGATCCACACGGCCGGCAGCCCGAACGCGGGGTCCTGCGTGACGGCGCCCGGCAGCGCGGCCGTCACCTGGCCCGGGTTGATCGCGAGCCACTGGCCCGGGAACACTTCGCCCGCGCCGATCTCGACGCCCTTCAGCGCGATCCGGTACGCGTTCGGCCGCAGCTCGAGGTTGTCGCGGATATGGATCACCGGCGGCAGGAAGCCGATTTCCTGCGCGAATTTCTTGCGGATGCTCTTGATGCGCTTGAGCAGCTCGCCGTCGCTGTTCTTGTCGACGAGCGGAATCAGCCGGTAGCCGACTTCGAGCCCGAGCGGGTCGATCAGCTGCACGTCGTCCCAGGTCGCTTCGTGGCTGTCGGCCGGCAGCACGGCGGGCGGTGCGATGTCGGTCACGTCGCCGGCCGCCTTGCGGGCCGCCGCGCGCCGGGTCTGCGTGCGCGCCAGCCAGATCGCGCCGCCGCCGAGCGCGAGGAACGCGAAGTGCGGCATCCCCGGGATCAGCCCCATCAGCACGATGATCGCGCCGGTGATCGTCAGCACGCGCGGGTTCGTGAACAGCTGGCCGGTGATCTGCGTGCCGATGTCCTCGTCGGTCGCGACGCGCGACACGATCACGCCGGCCGCGGTCGAGATCACGAGCGACGGGATCTGCGCGACGAGGCCGTCGCCGATCGTCAGCAGCGTGTAGTTGGTGCCGGCCGCGGCGAAGCTCATGTCGTGCTGGACCATCCCGACGATCAGCCCGCCGATCACGTTGATCGCCATGATGATCAGGCCGGCGATCGCGTCGCCGCGCACGAACTTCGACGCGCCGTCCATCGACCCGTAGAACTCCGCTTCCTGCGACACGGCCAGGCGCCGCTTGCGCGCCTGTTCCTCGTTGATGAGGCCCGCGTTCAGGTCGGCGTCGATCGCCATCTGCTTGCCGGGCATCGCGTCGAGCGTGAAGCGCGCGGACACTTCGGCGATCCGCCCCGCGCCCTTCGTGATCACCATGAAGTTGATGATCATCAGGATCACGAACACGACGATGCCGACCGCGAAGTTGCCGCCGACCAGGAAGTGGCCGAACGCCTCGATCACCTGGCCGGCCGCGTCCGGGCCGGTATGGCCTTCGAGCAGCACGACGCGCGTCGACGCGACGTTCAGCGACAGGCGCAGCAGCGTCGAGAACAGCAGCACGCTCGGGAACGCCGCGAAGTCGAGCGGCTTCATCGTGTACATGCTGACGAGCAGCACCATCACCGACAGCGCGATGTTGAACGTGAACAGCAGATCCAGCAGCATCGGCGGCAGCGGCAGGATCATCATCCCCAGGATCATGCAGATGAGGATCGGGCCCGCGAGCGCGCGCAGGTTCGTGCCTGCCAGCAGGTTCGGGCGCTTCGCGAACAGGCCGGTGGTCGGGGTGCTCATGCCGCGGTCCCTCGTTTGCCGAGCGTGTCCTCGGCTTCTTCACGTTCGTCGTCGGCGGCGACCGACGTGCCCTTGTCGAGTTCGGCCGGCACGTCGAGATCGACCGGCACCGCCGGGAACGCGCCGCCTTCCGAGCGGAAACGCTTGAGCTGGTACACCCATGCGAGCACTTCGGCGACCGCCGAGTACAGCGAACCGGGGATCTCGCGCTCGAGTTCGACGTTGTGATACAGCGCCCGCGCGAGCGGCGGCGCTTCGAGCAGCGGCACGTTGTGTTCGGCCGCGAGTTCGCGGATGCGCGCCGCGACGAGGTTCACGCCCTTCGCGACGACCTTCGGCGCGCGCATCTCGCCATCCGTGTATTGCAGCGCGACCGCGAAGTGGGTCGGGTTCGTGACGACCACGTCGGCCTTCGGCACGGCCGCCATCATCCGGCGGCGGGCGATCGCGCGCTGCTGCTGGCGAATGCGCCCCTTCACGTGCGGATCGCCTTCGTTCTCGCGATGCTCGCGCTTCACTTCTTCCTTCGTCATGCGCAACTTCTTGTTGTACTGCCAGAGTTGGTAAGGCACGTCGAGCCCGGCGACGACCAACATCCCGGCGACCGTCGTGCCGCAGCACACGGCGACCAGATGCAGCGCATCGGGCAGCGCCGCGCCGAGCGGCTGGGTCGCGAGGCCGAGCAGTTCGTCCTTGCTGCGCCAGATCGCGATGCCGCCGATCCCGCCGACCACCAGCGTCTTCGCGATCGACATCCCGAGCTGGATCGGCCCCTGGATCGAGAAGATCCGGCCGAGGCCCGAAATCGGGTTCAGCCGGTCGAACTTCAGCTCGAACGTCTTTTGCGAAATCAGCCAGCCGCCGAGCGCCATCGGCGCGAGCAGCGCGGCGACGCCGGTGAGCGCGAGAAGCGGCAGCAGCGCGGCGAAGCCCTCGAGGCTCGCGCTGCCGGCCGCCGACAGCATCCGGTGGGTGTCGAACGCGGTCGCGCGATCGAACGTGAACGCGCCGCGCAGCATCGCCTGCAGATGCGCGCCCGACGGGCCCGCGAGCAGCCATGCGCCGTAGAACCCCGCCGCGAGCAGTGCGAACGAAGCCAGTTCGCGCGAACGCGCGACCTGCCCCTCCTCGCGCGCCTTCTCGCGGCGCCTGGGAGTGGCGGCTTCGGTCTTGTCGAGATCGCTCTCGTCTGCCACGGGGCCTCCAGTCGGCTACGGCGGAATGCCGTTTTCCAGTGACACCGATTATTCATGGAGGCGTCAAACGCCGATCGGTCGAGCAAAGCCGGGAAAGGGGGGTATTTCGGGGAATCGGACGAGCCGCCGCGAACGCGGCCGGAGCGGGGGCGGAACGATGCGCGGCGCGGCGGAAAAACCGGCCGGCCGGCGCATGGGGGCGGCGGCGCTCGCAGGCGGGACGGCACGGGCTGAGTGCGGGGGGACGGTGAAACGACGGGCGGGAAAACGGGAAGAGGCGGGGAAAGCGGGCCCCGACGCAACGGCCCCCGGACGGGCCGATCGCCACGTCATGCTCGTCGCGAATACGTCGAGTCTTCGCTTCGTCGCAATCCTTGCGCCCGGCCCTTTCCGGGGCCAGCGCAAGCCCGTTATTGGCGTGAACGGGCCCTAGCCAGCCGCCGCCCGCTGCAGCGCGTCGAGATCGAGCTTCTTCATCGTCATCACCTGCGCCATCACGCGCTCGGCGCGGGCCGGGTCGCCCGTCATCAGCTCGGCCATCTGCACCGGCACGACCTGCCACGACACGCCGAAGCGGTCGCGCAGCCAGCCGCATTGCTGCGCGCGCTCGTCGCCGCCTTCGGACAGGCGCGCCCAGTAACGGTCGATCTCGTCCTGGTCGCGGCAGTTGACGACGAACGACACGGCCGGCGTCATCTGGAACACGGGGCCGCCGTTCAGCGCGACGAACGCCTGCCCGTCGAGCTCGAACGCCACGGTCATCACCGCGCCCTCGGCGTTGCCGGACGCGTGCGCGCCAGCCTTGCCGTAGCGCGCGACGTGCACGATGCGCGCGTTGTCGAACACCGATACGTAAAAAGCGGCCGCCGCCTCGGCGTCGCGGTCGAACCACAGGAACGGCGTGATGCGCTGGATACGCTGGGTCATGGCGCTGTCTCCTCGATGTCGTGCCGGCACCGGTGCCGGTCTTACATCGTAGCCGCTGCGCCGGCGCCTGGCGGCGCGCCGGCTCGTAGCGCGCGCACCGCACGCCGGATAAAAAAAGGGGGCGATCGCTCGCCCCCTTCGTTCCTGCGTCCGGCCGTGCCGCGTCAGAACGCGACGAACGGCTGCGCGCCGCCGCTCGCGGTCTTGTCCATCCCGAAGTAGATCGTCTTGCCGTAGAAGTGCGGCATGCCGATGTCGAGCCAGCTGGACGAGCCGAACGGGCCCGCGATGTCGTTGAACGCGAACGTCGACGGGTTCGAGAACAGCGAATCCGCGTTCGCGACCGGCATCGACACGGTACCCGACGCGCCGTTCTGGCCCCTCAGCGTGGCCGAGTACGAGGTCGTGGTCGCGGGGCAGTAGAACTCCGTGTTCCTCGAACAGACCGTCTGCGCCGAATCGTTGAAGAAATACGCGTTCGAGCCCGTATCGAAGAACGCGGTCACGTTGCGCCCCTGGAACGTCGCGCTGACGTCGCCGGTCGTGGTCGACGTCATCACCGTCTTGCCGCTCAGGTTCGGCAGGCCGAACGTCAGCGTGCCGGTTGCGCTCCCCTGCCCGCTGGACGAGATGTCGGGCATCTGCACGCTCACGCCGTCGCTGTTCGCGAACCGATGCACGGGGTTGGCCACCTGCTGCGCGAGCGGCACGAGCGCGACCGTGCAGCTTGCGTTGTCGCCGTTCGGGCACGCGTAGTAGTTGTTGCTCGTCGACGTCGACGTCGCGCAGGTCGTGCCGCAGTCGTACGGCGCCGGCCCGATGCCGAGGATCCCGTTCGCGCCGAGCGCGCCGGTCGAGTTGGCCGACGCGCCGCCGTTCGTGCACGAGCTCGGCACGTTGGTCGTGCCGAGGTCGCCGATGATCTGCACGGGCAGCGAGCTTGCCTGCTCGGTGCCGATCGACAGGTCGACGGTGCGCACCGAGCCCCACGTGTAGCTCGACACGAACTTGCCGCATTCGGCGACCGGCGCGCCGCCGCTCGTCACCTGCGGCAGGCTGTCGTGCACGCCCGCCACCGCGCTGCCGACGAGCCGCAGCCCGTAGGACGCGGTATCGACGAGCACGTTGTTGACGATCTGGCAGTTCGACGTGCCCGGCACGCAGACCTTCAAGCTGATGGTCGGGATGTTGATCACGTTCGCGGCGCCGGCGCCGACCGTGATGACGGCCGTATTGCCGCTGTTGCCGTCGGACCCGCCCGAGCCGTTGCCGCCCGTATTGCCGCCGTTGCCCGCACTGCCGCCGCCGCCATCGCCGCCGCCGCATGCCGTCACGAGTACGGCCGTCGCGGCCAGGAGGCCCAGCACGCCGAGCCAGCGCTTGAATGTACGAGGAATGCTCAAGGTCGCTCTCCCGCTGTCACTGGATATCGGTGCCGGCCACGCCGGCAGGCAGCGCCGACGGCAGCCATGCCTGGCCGGAGAAGGCGCCCATGTGGCCGCCCGTCCGGATCACGAGGCCGCTCGTCTCGACGGCCACCGGCGCGCGCCAGCCGCGCGCCTGGTGCGCCGCCTGGACCCCGGCGGTGTACTGCGGGAAATAGCTGCCGAGCAGCGACGCGAGATCCGGCATCGTCGGCCCGCGCCATGCGAGGCCGAACACGCTGCCGGCGGCCGACGTGTATTCGTGGATGACGGTGCCCGATCCGAGCGTGATCTCGCGGACGGTATAGGCGGCCGTGCTCGTCTGCACGCCGTCCGCCGAGCGCATCGCGCGCTGCAGCGCCCGCACGGTGGCGGCCTGATCGTCCGCCGGCGGCGACATCGGTGCGCCGCCCAGTTCCGCATGTGCGTGGACGGCCCACAGCACACTCATTGCAGCCGTCGCGTGCGCGACGGTCCAGCCCAAGCGTTTCAGCTTCACGTTCCCCCCCAAGGGACTGGCTTCGTTGCCGACGGCGCCGCCGTCGGCCCCCGCCGCCTGCCAACTTATGAATCTTACGAATGACGCTACGTTGCTGCTGACGCGTAGTATGCCTGCGGAGTGTGGCCACGTGTCAATTCGACGCAGGATCACGCCGCGCGGCGCATCGGCGGCGGACACGGGAAAACGCGGCGGGAACGGGGAATGCGCGCATCGGCCGCCCCCGCGGAAGGGGGCGCGCCGATGCGTGGCGACCGGGTCAGAAGCCGAGGCTGGCGAGCAGGTCGTCGACCTGCCCCTGGTCCTGGACGACGTCGGATTTGCCTTCCGGCGCGATCTGCGGGCCGTTCAGCAGCGATTCGGGGCTGCCGGTCGCGCTCATCTGCTCGGCCGCGAACGCGGCGGCGGTGGCCGCGAACTGCTCGCGCCGCTCCGGCGCGATGTTCTCGACGAGCACCGTGAGGAGCTGCTGCTCGATCAGGTAGACCATGTCCATGATCTTCTTGATCACCTGGCCGGTCAGATCCTGGAAATCCTGCGCGAGCATGATCTCGAGCAGCTGCGCGCGAGTCGCCGACGTCGACTCGGGCAGCGTGCGCAGGAACGTGCGCGTATCGTCCATCAGCTCGCGCACTTCCGCGTGCTCGATCGGCGCCGCGTACCACTGCGCCCAGCGCGCGTCGAGCGCCTCGGCCTCGTTCTGGATGCGCTCCTGCATCGGCTTCGCGATCTCGATCGCATTCAGCACGCGCACCGCGGCCTGCTCGGTCATCGTCGCGACGTAGCGCAGCCGGTCGCGCGCATCCGGCACGGCTTCCGCCGCGCGCTCGACGTGCTTGTCGAGCCCGAGCTCGCGCATCGAATCGCGCAGCGTGCGCGTGACGTGGCCGATGCGCGCGAGGATCCGGTCGCTCGCGTAATCGGCGCCTTCGGCATGGCCGTCGGCGTTGATCGCCGCGCCGGCGAGCGCCGCATGGATCGGCTCGTTCACGTTCAGCTCCCGGCCTTGGCCATCTTGTCGATGATCTTGTTCAGCTTCTCGTCGAGCGTCGCGGCCGTGAACGGTTTCACGACGTAGCCGCTCGCGCCGGCCTGCGCGGCCGCGATGATGTTCTCCTTCTTCGACTCGGCCGTGACCATCAGCACCGGCAGGTGCGTGAGCGTCGCGTCGGCGCGGATTTCCTTCAGCATCGCGAGGCCGTCGAGGTTCGGCATGTTCCAGTCCGAGATCACGAAGTCATAGCCGCCGCCGCGCAGCCGCGCGAGTCCGGCCAGGCCGTCCTCGGCCTCGTCGACGTTCGAATAGCCCAGTTCCTTGAGCAGGTTGCGGACGATCCGGCGCATCGTCGGGAAATCGTCCACCACCAGGATTTTCATGCTCTTGTCCATCGTCGTTCCTTTCCAGATTCGTTTCCGTCGGGACGCGTATCGTGGCACGCGCCCCGTGACATTCCATTCACACGCGCTGCACGCGGTCGCCCATCGTCGCCAGGCGCGCCATCACGCGGCGGCTCATGTCGGCGAGCGGCGCGATCTCGTCCGCGCCGCCGAGCGCGATCGCCTCGCGCGGCATCCCGAACACGATGCAGCTCGCTTCGTCCTGCGCGAACGTGTGGGCGCCCGCGCGTTTCATTTCCAGCAGGCCGGCCGCGCCGTCGCGGCCCATCCCGGTGAGGATCACGCCGATCGCGTTCTTGCCCGCATGCGTCGCCGCCGAGCGGAACAGCACGTCGACCGACGGGCGGTGCCGGTTCACCGGCGGCTCGTCCGACAGTTGCGCAATATAGTTCGCGCCGCTTCGCGCGAGCAACAGGTGTGCGTGGCCCGGCGCGATGTACGCATGGCCCGGCAGCACGCGTTCGCCATGCTCGGCTTCCTTCACCGCGATCCGGCACAGGCCGTTCAGTCGCTGCGCGAACGATTTCGTGAAGCCCGGCGGCATGTGCTGCGCGATCAGCACGGCCGGCGCATCCGGCGGCAGCGGCGTCAGCACTTCGCGGATCGCCTCGGTGCCGCCCGTCGACGCGCCGATGATGATCAGCTTCTCGGTACTGACGAGCGGGTTGTTGATCATCGGCGCGGCCGCGGCGCTGTCCGCCGTGCGCGCGGCGGCCTGCGGCTGCGGCGCCTGGCGCACGCGCGCGCGCGACGCCGCGCGGATCTTGTCGGCGAGCTTTTCAGCGTAGTCGAGCATCCCGTCGCGAATCCCGACGCGCGGCTTCGTGACGAAATCCACCGCGCCGAGTTCGAGCGCGCGCAGCGTGATTTCCGAGCCGCGCTCGGTCAGCGACGACACCATCACGACCGGCATCGGCCGCAGGCGCATCAGCTTCTCAAGGAAGTCGAGCCCGTCCATGCGCGGCATTTCGACGTCGAGCGTGAGCACGTCGGGGTTGTGCTGCTTGATGAGCTCGCGCGCGACGAGCGGATCGGGCGCGGTCGCGACCACCGTCATGTCGGGCTGGCTGTTGATGATCTCGGTCATCAGGCTGCGGATCAGCGCCGAATCGTCGACGCACAATACTTTGATCTTCTGCACTGCGGTCATGCCTCCTGCTTTCTTGATAGGTTCGCCGCGTACGGGCTCCCTTGCGGGCCAGCCGTCCGCGCACCGCCGCTGCCGGCCGGCGCGGCGCCACGCGCGCCGAACAGCTCGATGCGCGGGCGCGCCGGTTGCGGCGCGGCAGGCCGCTTCGCGGCGAACAGCTCGACGTGCGCACGCGTGCGTGCGGTGCGGAGGCGATCGGCCTCGCGCGCGAGCGCGGCTTCGCGCTCGGTGACGCCCGGCACCTGCAGCCGCAGCTTCTTCACCATCGCGCGCCCGCTGTGCGGCATGAACGCGACCTTGCGCGGATGCACGCCCTGCAGGTCTTCCGCGGTGATGCGGATGCGCTCGAGCGCGAGATAGCGGCGCACGAAATCCGCGTTGCGATCGCCGATGTTGATCGTCGTCATCCCGGCCAGCACGGCCGCGCCGCCGAACACCTTCGCCTCGAAGCGCTCGCGGCGCCCGCCGGCCTTGATCAGCTCGTTGATCAGCACTTCCATCGCATATGCGCCGTAGCGCATCGATTCCGACGCGGCGGCGCCCGGATCGGCGCCGTCGTCCGGCAGCATGAAGTGGTTCATCCCGCCGATGCCCGCATACGGGTCGTGCAGGCACGCGGCGACGCATGAGCCGAGCACGGTCATCAGCACCATGTCCTCGGACGTCGTGTAGAACTCGTTCGGCAACAGCTTCACGCCGGGGCGCTCGAAGTGGTTGTCGAAGTAGCGATTGGTCGCGATCGGCAGTGCGCTCATCCGCGCTCTCCATAGCCGGGCGCGCCGCCCGCGGCCCGCGCACGCACAGGCGACGACGTCGCGGCCGCCGCGCTCGCCTGCGCGCCGCGCGACCGTGCGCCCTGAGCGGCGTCGCGCGTCAGTTCGTACACCGTCTGCCCGCGCAGCCGGAACGCCTGCGTCACGTACGTGAAATTCTCCGAATGGCCGGCGAACAGCAGGCCGCCCGGCTTCACGAGCGGCTCGAAGCGCGACAGCACCTGCCCCTGCGTCGGCTTGTCGAAATAGATCATCACGTTGCGGCAGAAGATCGCGTCGAACGGCTTGCCGATCCCGTAGTCGGCATCGGTCAGGTTCAGTTGCTCGAAACGGATCATCGCGCGCAGCTCGGGGCGCACCTTCACGCGGCCGGCCTGCGCGCCCGTGCCCTTCAGGAAGAAGCGCTTGAGCCGCTCCGGCGACAGGTGCTTGACCTGGTCGTACGTATAGATGCCGGCTTCGGCCTTCGCGAGCACCTGCGTGTCGAGATCGGTCGCGAGGATCGACGCGCTGCGCGCCGCCGTTTCGCCGAGCGCCTCGATCAGCGTGATCGCGATCGAGTACGGCTCCTCGCCGGTGGACGCCGCCGAGCACCAGACCGACACCGGCGCCGGCCGCCCCTTCACGAATTCCGACAGGATCGGGAAATGGTGCGACTCGCGGAAAAACGCGGTCAGGTTGGTCGTCAGCGCGTTGGTGAACGCTTCCCACTCGAGCGGATCGTCTTCCTGCTCGAGCAGGTCGAGGTAGTCGCGGAACGTGTCGAGGCCGCGCGCCCGCAGCCGTCGCGCGAGACGGCTGTAGGCCATGTCGCGCTTGTGCTCGGACAGCGAGATGCCCGCGCGTTGGTGGATCAGCGCGCGGATGCGTGCGAAATCCGCGCCGGTGAACGCGAAGTCGCGCCCCGGTTCGCCCGCGCGAGGCGAGGCATCCGGTGCATCGGGTCGAAACGGCGCGCGCGCGTGCTGCATGGCTTAGAAGGTCTCCCAGTCGTCGTCGGACGTGCCGGCGGCCGCCAGCGCCGGCTTCTCGCCGTTCAGCGCCGGGCGCACGAGCGCGGGTTTCGCGGCCGGCTTGTCCGTCGCTGCGGCCGTCTTCGCCAGACGCGGGCCGTAGCCGCCTGCGGCGGCGCCGCCGCGGGAAGCCGGTGCGTCCTTCTGCGTACGCGCAGTGGCGTCGGCCGCCCGCTTCGGTTCGTGGTCGGCGCTCGCGGCGGCCGCGCGCGACGCCGGCGCGGCACGCCGTGCCGCCGGCTGGGCCGCGGCCTGCGGCGCCGGCAGCGCGGCGACCGGCGCGTCGTGGCGCGCGTCCGACGGCAGCGCCGCCGGTTCATGGGCCACCGGCCGCGCGACGCTGCGCGCCGGCGCGAGCACGATGCCGCCCGCGACGCGCCAGCCCGACACGATCGCCTTCATCTGGCGCGTCTGCTCCTCGAGCGACGCGGCCGCAGCGGCCGCCTGCTCGACGAGCGCCGCGTTCTGCTGCGTGACCGCATCCATCTGGCCGACCGCGCGGTTGACCTGCTCGATGCCGGTCGACTGCTCGTCGGACGCGGCGCTGATCTCGCCCATGATGTCGGTCACGCGGCGCACGGCCTGCACGATTTCTTCCATCGTCGCGCCGGCGCGCGCGACGAGCGCCGACCCGCTGTCGACCTTCTCGGCCGAATCGCCGATCAGCTGCTTGATTTCCTTCGCGGCGCTCGCGCTGCGCTGCGCGAGCGAGCGCACCTCGCCCGCGACCACCGCGAAGCCGCGGCCCTGCTCGCCGGCCCGCGCCGCTTCGACGGCCGCGTTCAGCGCGAGGATGTTGGTCTGGAACGCGATGCCCTCGATCGTGCCGATGATGTCGACGACCTTGCCCGAGCTGGCCGCGATGTCCTGCATCGTCGATACGACCTGGCCGACCACGTCGCCGCCCTGCGTCGCGATGTCCGACGCGTTCACCGCGAGCTGGCTCGCCTGCCGCGCGTTTTCCGCGTTCTGCCGCACGGTGCCGGTCAGCTGCTCCATGCTCGACGCGGTTTCCTGCAGCGACGCGGCCTGCTCCTCGGTGCGCTGCGACAGGTCGATGTTGCCGGTCGCGATCTCGCGCGCGCCGACGTCGATCGATTCGGTGCCGCGATGCACGGCCTGCACCATCGTCGTGACGGCGTCCTGCATCCGCTTGATGCCGCCGAACAGGCGGCCGATCTCGTTGGTGCTGAACACGTTCACCGGCTGCGTGAGGTCGCCGCCGGCGATGCGCTCGAAGTGCGCGATCGCATCTTCCAGCGGCTTGACGATCAGCCCGCGCAGCGCGAAGCGGATCGCGATCACGACGACGAACGCGATCGCGATGCCGGCCGCAATCAGCGCGATCATCATCGAGATCTGCGACTGCGTCGCGGCCTGGCGTTCTTCCGCGCGCTTTTGCAGCGCGGCGATCACGGCTGCCGCCGTCTGGTCGAACGCGACGAACATCGGGCTGATCTTCGCGTCGGCGATCGCGTGGTACGCGGCCATGTCGCCCGCGCGTGCCGCGGCGAATTCCGGTTCGACGCCTTCCTTCATGATCGTCGTGTAACGCGCGGTGAGCTCGTCGACGAGCGCCTGCTCGACGCCGAGCTTCGGCGTCGACTGGAACGTCTGCCAGTTCTGGTTCGACTTCGCATACAGCTCCTGCGCGCGATCGAGCACCTTCGCCGCGTCGGCCGCATTGCCGGCTTCGGTCAGCGTACGAAAGCGATCGAGCGCGACGCGCGAGCGCAGCAGGTACGCGGCCGTGTCGTCCAGCGTGTGGATCGCCGGCAGGTCGACGTGCGCGATCTCGTCGAGCGAACGGCTCGCGTGATTCAGCGCGTAGAGGCCGAGCCCGCCGACCGCGGCGGCCAGGCACACGAGGATGAGTCCGACCGCCGTGAGCGTCGTGCGGATCGACCAGTTATGCAACATTGCAGATTCTCCCGAAATTGCTGCGCGCGCGGCGCGCTTACCCGCCGAGCGTCTCGATCAGCGCCATTTCACGGCTCGACATCAGCTTCTCGATGTCCATCAGGATCAGCATCCGGCCGTCGACCGTGCCGAGGCCCGTCAGGTACTCGGTCGTCAGCGTCGCGCCGAATTCCGGCGCCGGCATGATCTGGTCGGTCTGCAGCGTCAGCACGTCCGACACGCCGTCGACCACCATCCCGACCACGCGGTTCGACACGTTCAGGATGATCACGACGGTCTGGTGGTCGTACTCGACCCGGCCGAGGTGGAACTTGATCCGCATGTCGACGATCGGCACGATGATCCCGCGCAGGTTGATCACGCCCTTGATGAACTCCGGCGCGTTCGCGATGCGCGTGACGCTGTCGTAGCCGCGGATTTCCTGCACTTTCAGGATGTCGATCCCGTATTCCTCGTCGCCGAGCGTGAACACGAGGAATTCCTGGCCCGTCGCGTCGCCCTGTTCCGCGTCGCGGCGGCTGGTTGCCGCGTTCGCCGCGGCCGGATTGATCATTTGGACTTCAGCAGACACGTTTGCCCCCAATCGGTTGATGGCGAGAGTCAGAAGACGGCGAGCTCGGCGCCGGCACGGGCGCCGTGCGTCGCACGGGTTTCGCGGTTCAGCGCCGCGACGTCGACGATCAGCGCGACGCTGCCGTCGCCCAGGATGGTCGCCGCCGAGATGCCATGGACCTTGCGGTAGTTGGTTTCGAGGTTCTTCACGACCACCTGCTGCTGGCCGACCAGTTCGTCGATCAGCATCGCGAAGCGGCGCCCCTCGGTTTCCATGATCGTGACGATCCCCTGCGTCGGGTCGGTGCGCGCGTCCTCGACCGAGAACACCTCGTGCAGCGCGACCAGCGGCAGGTATTCACCGCGCACGCGCACCACGCGCTCGCCGTTGCCGACCGTGTAGATGTCGTCGTTCGACGGCTGCAGCGACTCCATCACGAAGTTCAGCGGCAGGATGAAGATCTCGCTGCCCACCTTCACCGACATCCCGTCGAGGATCGCCAGCGTGAGCGGCAGCACGATCCGCGTGGTCGTGCCGCGGCCGGCCAGCGACGTGATCTCGACGTGGCCGCCCATCGACTGGATGTTGCGCTTCACGACGTCCATGCCGACGCCGCGGCCCGACACGTCGGTCACCGTCTCGGCGGTCGAGAAGCCCGGCGCGAAGATCAGTTGCCAGACTTCGTCGTCGCTGATGTTCTCGGCGATCTGCATGCCCTGCTTCGCGGCCTTCGCGAGGATCCGCTCGCGGTTCAGGCCCGCGCCGTCGTCGCTCACCTCGATCACGATGTTGCCGCCGTGATGCGCGGCCGACAGCACGAGCTGGCCGACCGCGTCCTTGCCGGCGGCGACGCGCTTGTCGACGGTTTCGATGCCGTGGTCGAGGCTGTTGCGCACCAGGTGCGTGAGCGGATCGATGATCCGTTCGATCAGGCTCTTGTCGAGCTCGGTCGCCTGGCCGAACGTGACCAGTTCGACCTGCTTGCCGAGCTTGCCGGCGAGATCGCGCACGAGCCGCGGGAAGCGGCTGAACACGTAGTCCATCGGCATCATGCGGATCGACATCACCGCTTCCTGCAGGTCGCGCGCGTTGCGCTCGAGCTGCGCCATCCCGTTGAACAGGCGGTCGTGCAGCGCCGGATCGAACGCGCTCGCCGTCTCGGCCAGCATCGCCTGCGTGATCACCAGTTCGCCGACGAGGTTGATCAGCTGGTCGACCTTCTCGACGCCGACGCGGATCGAGCTGCCTTCGGCGCCCGCCGCGGCCGCGGCGGCCGGGCGCGCGCGCTTGTCGTCGTGATGCGCGGCGGCCGGCGCCGCGTGCTCGGCGGGCTGCGGTTGCGCGTGCTGTTGCGACGGCGGCTGCGGCTGCGCGGCAGCTGCGGCCGCCGGCTCGGCCGGCGCCGAAGCAGCCGGCTGTGCGGCGGCCTGCGGCGCGAACACCTCGACGCGTGCGGGCGGCGGGGCGGCGGCCGGTTCGGCGGCCACCGCGGCGGCCGCGTCCTGCGCGGCGGCCGGTGCCGCCTGCGCGGCCGGCGCCGTGCCGTGCGCGACGCGGATCTGGCTTTCGTCGATCACGAAGCAGCACACGGCGACGATGTCGTCCGACGGGACGTCCGATTCGACCCACAGCGACAGGTCCGCGCCCGCTTCCTCGCGACCGACGATCCGGCCGAGGTTGCCGAGTTCTTCGGTGAGCAGCGCCTGGTCCTTCGCATCGACGCCGACCAGCGTGATCTTCAGGTGCGGGCCGCCGGCGTCGGCCGCCGGATGCGCGGCCGCGACGGCCTGTTCGACCACGTGATCGGGCGCACGGTCGCCGGCAGCGGCGGGTTCGGCAGCCGGCGCGACGGCCGCGGCGGCGACCGGCGCAACCGGCGCGGCCTCGGCGGCGGCAGGCGCACCCGCGCCGCTTTCGGCCTTCAGCCGTTCGAGCTTCGCGCAGATCGCCGCGGCGGCGGCCGCGTCCGGTTCGGCGCTCGCGCGGTAGTCGACGAGCTGGTCGGACAGCACGTCCTTGGTTTCCAGGAACGCGTCGACCATGTCCTTGGTCAGCGTCAGCTCATGGTTGCGCGCGCGGTCGAGCAGCGATTCGAGGATGTGCGTCGTATCGGTCAGCGCGGAAAAGCCGAACGTCGCCGCGCCGCCCTTGATCGAGTGCGCGGCGCGGAAGATCGCCGCCAGATCCTCGGGATCGGGCGCATCGACGTCGAGGTTCAGCAGCAGCTGCTCCATCTGCGCGAGCAGCTCGTCGGCTTCGTCGAAAAAGGTCTGGTAGAACTGAGTGATGTCGAGAGTCATGCCCGGTCACCGGTTGAATTCGTCGCGTTCATGTCAGGAGGCAGCCGGTTCGGACAGCGTCGCGACCAGCTCGACCAGCACGCCCGGATCGATCGGCTTTTCGATCCAGCCGGTCGCGCCGGCGTCGCGTGCGGCGTCCTTGAAGGCATCGCTGCCCTCGGTCGTCAGCACGAGGATCGGCGTGTCCGCGTACGCGGTCAGCTTGCGCAGCGCCGCGATCACCTCGAGCCCGTTCTTGCGCGGCATGTTCTGGTCGGTCAGCACCAGGTCGTACGGCGCCGTCGCGGCCATGTCGAAGCCGGCTTCGCCGTCCGGCGCCACCGTCACGTCGTAGCCGGCCTGCGCAAGCGTGGCCTGCAGCAGCGCACGCATGGTCGCGGAGTCGTCGATGGCGAGAATGGTTCGGATCATGTCTGTCTCGGAATCTTGGAAACGTCAGGGTTTCGGCGCCACGGCGACGGCGCTCGCCACGACCGGACGCACCGCCGGCGTCGGGCCGCCGAGCTGCTGCGCGAGCAGCTTCGAACCGGCCGCGTCGGCGGACAACGTCGTCGTCGTCGCATCGTCGCGCATCAGCGCTTCTTCGGATTTGCGATTCAGCACGATCACGCTGATCCGGCGGTTTTCCGGATCGAGCGGATCGGCCTTGTTCAGGTTCTGCGTCGACGCGAGGCCCAGCACGCGCAGCACTTTCGCCTCGTCCATGCCGCCGGAGATCAGCTCGCGGCGCGACGCGTTCGCGCGGTCGGCCGACAGCTCCCAGTTGCTGTAGCCACCCTCGCCGCCCGCGTACGGCACGGCGTCGGTGTGGCCCTGGACGATGATCCGGTTCGGCACGTCGTTCAGCGTCTTGCCGATCTCGCGCAGGATGTCGCGCATGTACGGCTCGACGCGATCGCTCGACATCGCGAACATCGGCCGCTTCTGCGTATCGACGATCTCGATGCGCAGCCCCATCAGCGTCGAATCGATGCGGATCTGCTGCTTGAACTGGCGCAGCGTCGGATTGGCCTCGATCGCGGCCATCAGCTTGATCTGCAGGTCGTGCAGGCGCGTCTGCTCGAGCCGGTCCTGCGCGCCCTGGGCCTGCGACCGGGAATTTTCGTCGCCCGCCTTCGCGAGGCGCTCGGCGAGCGAGGTCGTGCCGTCGGTGCGGCGCAGCGTGCCGGCGTCGACGCTCGACAGGTCGCGGCCGCCGCCGTTGATGATGCTTGAGTCCTGCGAACTGCGATCGCCGCTGCCGAGAATCGCGGCCTTCAGCGGCATGTTGAAGTATTCGGCGATCCCCTTCAGTTGCACCGGTGTGACCGAACTCAGCAGCCACATCAGCAGGAAGAACGCCATCATCGCGGTCATGAAGTCCGCGTACGCGAGCTTCCATGCGCCGCCGTGGTGGCCCTTCTTCGCCGGGGCCACCCGCTTGACGACGATCGCGCGATCCTTGCTCTTGCTCATCGGTCGCTCCGCGTCACTTCGCCTTCACGCGGCGCACGTGCTCTTCGAGCTCGGAGAACGACGGGCGCTCGGTCGAGAACAGCACCTTGCGGCCGAACTCGACCGCGATCGCCGGCGCATAGCCGTTCAGCGTCGCGAGGATCGTCACCTTGATGCACTGGAACATCTTGGTCGACTCGGCGACGCGTTGCTCCGCGAGGCTCGCGAGCGGCCCGATCAGCCCGTACGACAGCAGGATGCCGAGGAACGTGCCGACCAGCGCCTGCGCGATCATCGCGCCGAGCACCGCCGGCGGCTTGTCGGCCGAGGCCATCGTGTGCACGACGCCCATCACGGCCGCGACGATCCCGAACGCCGGCATCGCGTCGCCGACGCGCATCAGCGCGTGCGCCGGGCCTTCGCCTTCCGCGTGGTGCGTCTCGATCTCCTCGTCCATCAGGCTTTCGATCTCGAACGCGTTCATGTTGCCGCCCACCATCAGGCGCAGGTAGTCGGTCAGGAATTCGACGATGTGGTGATCGGCGAGGATCTTCGGGTATTGCGTGAAGATCGGGCTCTTTTGCGGATCGTCGATGTCGGCCTCGAGCGTCAGCGTGCCTTCCTTGCGTGCCTTCGCGAGCAGCACGTAAAGAAGCGCCATCAGCTCCATATAGACATCCTTCGTGTATTTCGAGCCCTTGAAGAGCGTCGGCAGCACGCGCAGCGTGGCCTTGATGGTCTTGCCGCCGTTGCCGAGGATGAACGCGCCGACGCCGGCGCCCGCGATCATCAGGATCTCGACGGGCTGGATCAAGGCGCCCAGATGCCCGCCTGCCAGCGCATAACCGCCGAAGACGGACAACAGCGTCACGAGTGTTCCCACGATAATCAGCACTGCCTGTCCCTCACGAAAGACCGGCGGGGAGACCGCCGTTAAACAGGTTTACGGCAGTCGGCAGGAAAACTTTCGCGGCCGCCCGGCGGCGGCCCGACGGTGTTTACCAGCAATGCGCAGACGATTCGTGCGGCCCCGGGGGCGCCGCTCGCGCCCCGTCCGGCCCTGCCCGGCGGGCGCTCAGGCCACGGCGGCAGCCAGTTCGGCGCGCGCGGCGGCGGCCTTGCGGGTCTTGCCGGCGCGCGACGGCGGCTGGCACAGGCCGCACACGAAACCTTGATGCGGATCATGCGCATGCGCGACGAAATGGCCGCCGCAGCGCGTGCACGGGGTCATCTGCAGCATCCCCGAATCGAAGAAGCGCACCAGCGTCCATGCCCGCGTGAGGCTCAGCGCAGCCTCGTCGCCGGACAGGTTCACGTGCTCCAGATAGAGCCGGTACGCCTTCACGATCGACTGGATCGGCTCGCAGCGGCCGTGGTCCTGCATGAACCGGTAGATGTTGTAGAACAGCGACGAGTGGATGTTCGGCTGCCACGTCATGAACCAGTCGGTCGAGAACGGCAGCATCCCCTTCGGCGGCGACACGCCCTTCAGTTCCTTGTACAGCTTGATCAGACGGTCCCGCGACAGGCTCGTCTCCGCCTCCAGCAGCTGCAGCCGGGCGCCCAGTTCGATCAGTTCGATGGCGAGGGTGATTTCCTTCACCTCGATCACGACGCTTTTGCTTGCCATGGTGATAACCGTCCGCTTGACGTTATTCGAATGAATGGCCAATACGCCGCCGGCCGGCGCGACACGCCGGGACAGACGCAAGGCGGGATGGATCAGCGGACGCCTTCGACCTGCTGCCCGGCCATCAGGATGGCCGAGTGGGCGTGCGCGACGACGTCGCTGCGGCCCTTGTCGGCGAGCGACGACAGCAGCGCGTGATCATCGAAGCGGAAGCGGCACAGCATCTGGTTGGACGCGGCCAGCTTCACGGTCTGCGCGAGCGTGAGGTTGGCGAGCACGTCGGCGAGTTCCTGGGAAATGCCCATGCGGAACATACCCATCGCCTTGTCTTCCCGCAGCAGTCGTTGCGCGAGGAGGAGGTACGACAGGTTGACCTCTTTGATCTCACTGAGCATTTCGCTGGTAGCGCTCATGATTCCCCCGTTAAAGAGCTTTGCTTTGGCCATTCATGTTATGAAAACGTTTGCTCGGTCAGTGCGCACTGGACGCTCAGCCGGCTCGTTTATAGTCTTACAGGGCGAATTTTGGCCAAACGGCATTTATGCCGGTATCAGCGAAGTGGCGTATGCCGTGCAGGATTTGTCTGTAAACCGTGTAGGAATTTTTCCGACAAGGCGGATTGAAAGGGGATTCGAAAAAAACGGGTTGCAACGCGGATTCGGTTGCGAGACGCCCGACGGCCGTCGCACCAGGCGTGGAAGGCTTGCCGGCAAGGCTGCCGGCAATCGGATCGGTAAAAATTATAGTGCTTTTTCACGATAGCGCAACAATAGTTGTGGCCATCTCGATTCACGATTCCGCGCCCTTTTTCTCGGGGTTTTTGCGTATTTCATCGTGTAACAAGCCTTAAGTGTTTGAAAAAACACTCGAACCCCTCAGGGCGATATCGATAATGGACTCCAATGGGCGGCGGCGCGAGCCGTGCCGGCCCGCCCCGCAGCTTGCCGTCCGGCGCTCCGCGCATCCGCCCAGGGCCCGGCCACGTACCGCCAACCGCGTGTGTCGGCAAGTTCCGCAACCTTGTACGGGATCCGCATCGGCGCCGTCGCGCCCATGGATCGACACAGGAGAACACCCATGCGAATTGCCCAGATCGCGCCGCTTTACGAAGCCGTCCCGCCGAAACTCTACGGCGGCACCGAGCGTGTCGTGTCCTACCTCACCGAGGCGCTCGTCGAACTCGGCCATGACGTGACGCTGTTCGCCAGCGGCGACTCCGTCACGTCGGCCCGTCTCGAGGCGGCCTGGCCGCGCGCACTGCGGCTTGACCCGTCGGTCCGCGATTCGATGGCGCCCCATATGCGGCTCCTCGAACAGGTCGCGCGGGTCGCGCACGAATTCGACGTGCTGCACTTCCACCTCGACTACCTGCCGTTCCCGCTGATGTCGCGCCTCGACACGCCGTACGTGACGACGCTGCACGGCCGCCTCGACCTGCCGGAACTGCAGCCCGTGTTCGACGCGTTCCCCGATTCGCCGGTCGTGTCGATCTCGAACAACCAGCGCAAGCCGCTGCCGCAGGCCGCGTGGGCCGGCACCGTGTACCACGGCCTGCCCGACACGCTGCTCACGCCGCAGCCGGACGTGAAGCCCGAATACCTTGCGTTCCTCGGCCGGATCTGTCCCGAAAAGCGTGTCGACACCGCGATCCGGATCGCCGCGCAAAGCGGGCTGCCGCTGAAGATCGCCGCGAAGGTCGACAAGGCCGACGCCGACTACTTCAAGGAAGTGATCGAGCCGCTGCTCGACCAGGCGCATGTCGAATTCATCGGCGAGATCAACGAAGCGCAAAAACCCGCGTTCCTGTCCGGCGCGAAGGCGCTGCTGTTCCCGATCGACTGGCCGGAGCCGTTCGGCCTGGTGATGATCGAGGCGATGGCCTGCGGCACGCCGGTCGTCGCGTTCAACCGCGGCTCGGTGCCGGAAGTGATCGAGGACGGCGTGACCGGCTTCATCGTCGAAGACGTGCAGGGCGCGGTCGGCGCGCTGCACCGGATCGACAGCCTGTCGCGCCCCGCGATCCGCGAACGTTTCGACACGCGTTTCAGCTCGAAGGCAATGGCGCGGCGTTACGTCGAAACTTACGAATCGCTTTGCGCGGCAACCAAGCAACCGGCATTGCGCCGGGTCGCGGGCGCCTGACACGGAAATCCGCGCCGAAATAGACCGTAAAATCCGCGTCGAAATCGGCGCGTAAAACGAAAGAGCCGCATCGACGATGCGGCTCTTGCTATTCGGCTTTCGGTCATTCGATCAGGAAACGATCGCGGTTTTTGCCGACGATCCAATTCGGCGGCTTGCCACGCCCGCTCCAGGTTGCACCCGACTTCGGATCGCGGTATTTCGGCGGCAACGGCGCCTTCTTCGGCGGACGCCCGCGCCGTGCCCGTTCCGCGAAGCCCAGGTCCTGGGCCGTCAGGCCATATTCGGCAATCATTCGTTGGACATCGGCGATCACCGCTGCCACTTCCTGGCGGCGCACGTCGTCCGCCTGGGCCTGCAGATCGGCGATCTGCGCCTTGAGTTTCGCGTATTGAGACATTTTTCGACTCCCCTTTTCGATGATGCGGCCCCGGCGAATCCGGCCGGGACACCAACATCCGTTACGTCGTCTGCACTGCCGCCCTGCCCTTCGAAATTAATGCTGCCATCTTTAACCGAATCGTCTATATCGAGAATGCGGACTTATTCTAATAAAAGGCATTCGTCAGCCATTCAAATTTAACAATCGTTTACCCTCCCGGACCCGATTCATTTCCTATAATCCAGACCAATTCCGGACGACGAAATAAATCCGTTGCGTCGGCCGGGGTCTTCAACCCACTTGGACGAGGTCCTTACATGAATCTTTCTCAGCGTCTCGCTGCAGAGGTATTCGGCACGTTCTGGCTGGTGCTCGGCGGGTGCGGAAGCGCCGTGCTGGCCGCCGCCTTTCCGGGCCTCGGCATCGGCTTTGCCGGCGTCGCACTCGCCTTCGGCCTGACCGTGCTGACGATGGCATTCGCAATCGGCCACATCTCGGGTTGCCACCTGAATCCGGCGGTGAGCGTCGGCCTGACGGTTGCCGGCCGCTTCCCGGCACGCGACCTCGCGCCGTACATCGTCGCGCAGGTCGTCGGCGCCACGCTCGGCGCATTCGTGCTGTACCTGATCGCAACCGGCAAGCCGGGTTTCGACGTCGTCGGCAGCGGCTTTGCGACGAACGGCTTCGGCGATCGCTCGCCCGGCCACTACTCGCTCGCCGCGTCGTTCATCTGCGAAGTCGTGATGACGGGCTTCTTCCTGTTCGTGATCCTCGGTGCGACCGACAAGCGCGGGGTGCCCGCCGGCTTCGCGCCGATCGCGATCGGGCTGTGCCTGACGCTGATCCACCTGATCTCGATTCCGGTCACCAACACGTCGGTGAACCCGGCGCGCTCGACCGGCCCGGCGCTGTTCGTGGGCGGCGACGCGATCGGCCAGCTCTGGCTGTTCTGGGTCGCGCCGCTGATCGGCGCGGTACTCGCGGGGATCATCTATCCGCTGGTCGCCGGGCGTGACGACGCCGTCGACCTGCTGCCGGCATCCGCTCGCACAAGCGAATAAAACACTACGGGGTCAAGCGAGCAGAGCAGCGAGCCTCACGCTGTCGAAGAACATCGAGGCAGGCAATTTCGACGGGCGCCCCTGGCGCCCGTTTTTCATTTCCGCGCGGAACACGCGCCCGAGCGGGCGCTCAGGACGCGACGACGTCGTCTTCGAGCGAGAACAGCGTGCGCAGGTGGCGGGCGACGCCCGCGTCGAAGTTGTTGCCGATCCGGGGGATGTGCGGCAGCCGCGCGATCAGGTCGGGGTTCGCGTTGTTCATCATGAATGCATGGCCGGCGGTTTCGAGCAGGTCGATGTCGTTCATGTTGTCGCCGAACGCGATGCAGTGACCGGTGTCGACGCCGAGCCGCGCGAGCACCGTGCGCAGCGCGCGGCCCTTCGACACGTTCGCGGTCATCACTTCGAGGCAGTCGGGCAGCGAGTACGTGACGTACAGCGTATCGCCGAACTGCACGCGCATCTGCTCGGCGACGACCGCCAGATCGGCCGGCTCGCCGATATACAGCACCTTCGCGATATCGGCGCCGTCGTGCGCGGCCATGTCGATCACCTCGTACCGGAAGCCCGAATCCTGGTGGAATTCGAGCAGGTGCGGCGCTTCGCGGTCGATCAGCCAGCCGTCGTTGGTAAACAGGTTGACGATCACGCGGCCGTGCGCGCCGACGACTTCCGGCTGCACGAGGCTGCGCACGATCGCTGCGTCGATGTCCTGCCCGTGGATCTTCGTGTCGTCCGGCGCATGCACGCGTGCGCCGTTCGACGTGATCAGGTACGGCCGGATGCCGAGCACGTCGCGAATGCCGGCGACGTCCGCATAGTGGCGCCCCGTGGCGATCACGAACTGCACGCCGTCGCGGTCGAGCCGGCGGACGGTGTCGATCGTGTACGGGTCGAGCTGGTGGTCGCTGTTCAGCAGCGTACCGTCGAGATCGGTGGCGATGACTTTGTACATGGGACGGGAGAGTGGCGCTCGGGGCACGGAGGAAGCGTCATTTTAACGTCGGGCCCGGCAGCGCGCCGGGCGGTTGCCGAGTGGTTGCCTCGCGGTTACCGGCCGGGCGCCGCCTGCGGCGCTGCTGCGATGCGGCATTCGCCGCGCGCGCTCCGCTCGGCTTAGGCTCCCTCCGCCGCCCGCAACGCCTGGAGCGCGAGCCGCAGCGCACCATGCGCCGAATCGTCGAGCGGCGCGCACAGCCGCGCGGCATGCCGCGCCGGCACGGCCGGCGCGAGCGCGTCCGCCAGCCCGCCGCACAGCGCGACCGGCAGCGCGTGCTGCGGATCGAGCGCGTCGATCATCTTGCCGATCTCGTCGCCAGCCTGCGCGATCAGCGCGCGCGCGACCGGATGCGTGCGGTGCGCGAACACGATCGGCGCGAGACGCGCGTAGATCGTCTGGTTCGCGTCGCACGACCACTGGACGAGCGCATCGCGATCGCGCGCGCCGGTTTCCGCGAGCAGCGCCGTTGCGAACGCGTCGCGCGGCACGCGGCCGTCGAGCGCCTGTTGCGCATACGCGAGCGCGCGCACGCCGAGCCACGCGCCGCTCGCCTCGTCGCCGGACGGAAAGCCGAAGCCGCCCGCGATCCGGCACGCGCCGGCCGCGTCGAGCGCCGCCGCGATGCTGCCGGTGCCGAGCGCGACGATGAGCCCCGGCGCGCCGCCGTGCGCGCCGACGACGGTCGTATACGCGTCGCTTTCGATCGCGAGCGCGCCGAGCGGCGCCTGCGCGCGGAATGCGGCAAGCCACGCCGCGTTGTTGACGCCGGCCAGCCCGCAGCCGAGCGCGCACTGCGACCAGTCGAATGCGAGACCGGCCTGCGTGAACGCATCCGCGCACGCCGCGCCGATCGACGCCCATGCCCGCTCGATGCCGAGACCGAGCCCCGACGGGCCGCCGCGCCCCTGCGCCAGCTCGCGCCCGTCCCGGTCGGCCAGTACCGCGCGCGTGCCCGTGCCGCCGCCGTCGATGCCGATCGCAAAAAGTAATGCCGCCATGCTTCATCCCGCTGATTCGAACAGGCGCCAAGCTTAACCGGATCGGCGCCGCGCGCCCATCTGCCGTTCGGCCGGCTATCCCGCCAAAAGGGCTTCCGCTATGCTGGCGCGATCGAATCGACACTGAAAACGAGGCAGACGATGTCGCAGCGGTGCAACTGGGTGAAGACGGAAGCGGACGCTCACTATCACGATACCGAGTGGGGCGTGCCCTCGCACGACGATCGCCACCTGTTCGAAATGCTGATTCTGGAAGGCGCGCAGGCCGGGCTGTCGTGGTCGACGATCCTGAACAAGCGCGCGGGCTATCGCGAAGCGTTCGCCGATTTCGACGTCGATGCCGTCGCGCGCTTCACGCCCACGCGCATCGAGAAATTGCTGGAGAACCCGGGCATCGTGCGCAACCGTGCGAAGGTCGAATCGGCGGTGACCAACGCGCGCGCCGTGCAGCGCATCCGCGAAGAGCACGGGTCGCTCGCCGCGTTCCTGTGGTCGTTCGTCGGCGACACGCCGGTCCAGAACGCGTGGCAGTCGTACCGCGACGCGCCCGCCTCGACCGAGCAGTCCGACGCGCTCAGCAAGGCGCTGAAGGCGTACGGCTGCAAGTTCGTCGGCTCGACGATCTGCTATGCGCTGATGCAGGCAACCGGCATGGTCAACGATCACGAAGCCGGCTGCCCGTGCCACGCGCGATGCGCGGCGCTCGGCGGCAAGCAGCCGGCCCGCCGGCGCAAGGCGGGCTGACGGCGCGGGCGCACACCCGGCGCGGGTGCCGCGCCGCTGCCCGGCGGCGGTTGCGCCGTCCGCCTGCTGCTTGCCCCGCGGTCCTTATCGCGCGGCGCGCGACGATGCCGGCACGGCCGGTCGCGCGCTCCGCGCGGCCCGCCCGCGTGCGCCGCGCTTCTTCACCCAGATGCACACGCCCGTCACGCTCAGCATCGCGATCACGATGCCGAGCACGCTCACGGCGACACGTCCGGCGACACCGGCGATTCGCCCCGAGTGCAGCGGAAACTGCGCCTGCATGAACAGGTCGCCGGCCGAACCGCGGCCCGGCACCTGAGCCGCGACGGGCTTGCCGGTCACCGCATTCCAGTACAGCCACGCATTGCCGAGTCCGACGTCGCCATGGTCGTTGCCCGGCGTGAAGAACCCGACCGCATACGCGTTCATCCCCGGCGCGAACAGCAGCGCGCCCGGCGGCGCGGCGATCCCTGCGTCGCGGCCGGCCGAGCGCGCGATCTCGACGATCCGCTCGCGCGGCAGGATCTGGCTGCCCGGCGGGGCCGGCGGGAAATGCTCCGGATTCGTATACGGCGTTTCGGCAAGCGGCGACACCAGCGAGACCAGCGGGCGCATGACCGGAACGGCGAGGTTCATCGAGATCGATGTGATCGCAACGACGAGCAACAGCCCCCACACCCACACGCCGCCCGAGCGGTGCAGGTCGAACACGAGCGGGTAGCCGCCGCGCCGCACGCGGAACGCGAACGACTTGCGCCAGCTTTTCAGGTTCGGAAACGCCAGCACCAGCGCGATCAGGCTGTCGATCGCCCACACGATGCCGACGACGCCCATCACCCAGAACCCGAAGTTGACCCCGCCGTACACGGGCAGGAACAGCGAGTAATGCAGCCGGTAGATGAACGGCATCAGGTCGAGCCGCGCGAGCGACGGCGCGCCCCATTCGCGGCGGCCCTGCACCGCGCCGGTCGCGGGATCGACGGCGATCTGGCTGAAACCGAGTGCGTACGGCTGGCCGGTCGCCGGATCGGTACGCGGCATCACGCCCGCCTGCAGCGTGTGTCCCGGTTCGATCGCGAGCGGCAGATAGGTCACCTGCACGCGCGGATCGGCGGCCTCGATGCGCGCCGCGAGTTCGAGCGGCGCCAGCGGCGCCGCGCCGCTGCGCGCGGTGTAGAAATCCGGGTTCAGCGCCGCGTCGAGCTCATGGTCCCACGCAATCAATGCGCCGGTGAGCCCCGCGACGAACAGGAACAGCGCGATGGCGAGCCCGAACCAGCGGTGCAGGCGCACGAGAAACGGTCGCAGGAACGCATTCATCGCGTGCGCAGCGAAAGGAAGGCGGGCCGGCACGAGCGGCGGCCCCGATTCGACGGGATGCAGTTCATTTGATGTCGAGCGCCGCGCAACGGTCATCCGGTCGGGCCCGGCGAGGCCGGATGCCCTTGTACGCGGCATGGAATTGTTGCGCGGTTGGCGGGTTTTGATACGATGCGCGACATTTTAACTCAATGCGAATGATTCTTACTCGCATTTTTACCCGCTCGCCATGACCGTCTGCCTCGCCCGCCCGCCTGTCCGTCCACGCCGCGTGGCCGCCGCCCTCGCCTGCCTTGCCGCGTCGCTCGCGCATGCGGACGATTCGCCCGGCGACGCCGCGGTACTGCCCGCCCTCAACATCACGGCCGCGCATGATTCGCCGCAACACTTGACCGACACGATCTCGACGGGTGCGCTCGGCACCCGCCGCCAGCTCGACACGCCGTTCTCGACGACCATCGTCACGTCGGAAGAGCTCGAGGCCCGCCAGCCGTACAAGCTCGGCGACGTCTTCGCGAACGACGCGTCGGTGTCGGACAACAGCGGCGCCTACAGCGCCTGGGCCAGCTACATGACGGTGCGCGGCATGCAGCTCGACTGGCAGAACGGCTACAAGATCGACGGACTGCCGTTCGTCACGTACGGCATCACGATGCCGTACGAGCAGCTCGATCGCGTCGAACTGCTGAAGGGGCTCGGCGGCTTCCTGTACGGCTTCGTGACGCCGGGCGGCGTCGTCAACTACGTGACGAAGCAGCCGGGCGCCGAACCGGTGCGCAGCGTCGACATCGGCTACCGGAGCACCAACGTGTGGACCGAGCATGTCGATCTCGGCCAGCGCTTCGGTCCCGACCACATGTTCGGCGCGCGGCTGAATGCGACGCACGAGGAAGGCAAGACGTACAACGACGGCAACATCCGCCGCGACAGCGTGTCGCTCGCGCTGCAGGCGAACCTGACGCGCGACCTGTCCGTGTCGTTCGGCGCGCTGTACCAGGACCGCCGCACGACCGGCCAGACGCCGTCGATCTTCACCGGCAGCTATCCGGGCGGCGCGCTACCCGCGACGATCAGCGGCGGATCGACGAACCTGGGCGGCAAGGACCAGTACCTGAACACGAACCTGCAGCTCTATACGGCCGGGCTGCAATACCAGCTCGCGCCCGACTGGCAGCTCGACGTCGCGTACAGCTACAGCAAGGCGACGCGCCGGCGTAACGAAAGCACGCTCTACCTGCAGGACGCGGCCGGCAACTACACCGACAGCCGCTACGTCGGCATGGAGGATCACCGCTTCAGCCAGTGGCGCGCGATGGTCGAGGGGAAGGTGCGCACGGGCCCGTTCAGCCACCAGATCGTGCTCGGCGCGTCGTGGCAGAAGCAGGCGAACGACTATTCGGCGAACAGCGTGTTCGTGCCGCTCGGCGCCGGCAACCTCTATGCGCCGAATCCGTACCGCTACGAGAGTCCGCACGGCTTCATCCAGTACCGCACGAGCGAGATCGTGCAGAAATCGCTGTTCGCGAGCGACACCGTGCAGTTGACCGAGCGCTGGTCGGTGCTGGCCGGCGTGCGCTACATGAACTACGCGCAGCGCGCGTTCCAGGCGAGCGGCGCCGAGGACCCCGGCTATCGCCAGAACGGCGTGGTGACGCCGACCTTCGCGGTGATGTTCAAGCTCGCGCCGACGACCACCGCGTACGCGAGCTACGCCGAGTCGCTCGAGCCCGGCAGCCGCGTGAACGATGTCTACGCGAACGCGGGCCAGGTGCTCAAGCCGCTGCGCAGCAAGCAGTACGAGCTGGGGATCAAGAGCGAGCGCGCGCGCTGGAGCGCGACGGCCGCGCTGTTCCGCATCGAGCGCAGCGCCGAATACGCGAACGCCGCGAACGTCTACGTGCAGGATGGCGAATCGATCATTCAGGGGATCGAGGTCGGCGCGCGCGCGAAATTCGGCGCGCACTGGAACGCGGGCGTCGACGCGATGCTGCTCGACGCGTGGTACGCGAACGGGATCGGCAACCACGGCAACCGCGTGGCCGGCGCGCCGCGCTTCGTGCTCGCCGGCGACCTCGGCTATGCGGTGCCGGGCGTGCCGGGGCTGACGCTCGGCGTCGACGCGAAATTCACCGGCGCGACGCCGCTGCGCGCGGCCGGCGGCCTCGACGCACCGGGCTTTCTCGTCGTCAACGCGGGCGCGCGTTACCTGACGCGAGTCGGACGGCACGACGTGACGCTGCGCGCATCGATCGACAACGTGTTGAACCGCCGTTACTGGGAATACCAGTACGCGGACTACGTGAAGCCGGGCGACCCGCGCACGGTGAGCCTGAGCGCGAAGATCGATTTCTGAACGCCGCGGCCGGCGGCCGCGGCCCGCTCGCCGCCGGGTCTCGCCAGCTGGCGGGAACACCCGCGCCGCAATGGCCTCTGGATTTTCCCGGCCCGCCAAAGCAAAACGGCGGAGCGGCCTCTTTCGAGGCACACTCCGCCGTTTCGCGGCGAACCGTCAGACGCGCTTAGTGAAGCTTCTTCGGCAGCATCTGGCTGCGCAGGCGCTTGTGCAGGCGCTTGACGGCTGCTGCCTTCTTGCGCTTGCGGACTGCGGTCGGCTTTTCGTAAGACTGGCGCTCACGCAGTTCAGCGATCAGGCCATTTTTTTCGATAGCGCGACGAAAGCGGCGAATCGCCACTTCGAACGGCTCGTTTTCTTTCAGAAGAATCGTCGTCATGTCGTTCCTAAATTGCTTAAACGGTCAAAAACGTAGCGGCCAAGCGCCACGCACCGGCCATCCGAGCGTCCCCACAACAGGCGAAACGAGCGGAAATACGGCCTCGGAGGCCGGAAAAGAGAGGCGGAAAGCACCGCGAGTACGCTTCACAACCGCGTGCAGCGCCGCGTTTGACTGCCAGCAGACATGCCGAAACCGGCAAAGGCGTGACAGAAAATCTCAATTCAGCCCGCCATCATAGCAGGGAATCACAGACAAAACCACCCTTTTGTCGGTCGTGTGTGCACAGCGTCACGACTGAGTGCCGGAGCCTCATCGGGCCGGTTTCTGCCCCCGTTTAATCCGGCGCCGTGCCGGGCCGGTCCGAAATGACAAAGAAGGATAAAAAATCGGGCCGAATCTCCACGTGCCCCTCAAGTTTTGTTTTGGTGCGCCGAAATCCTGCTCTGAGGCGGCCAGCAATGAACGAGTGCTTCCGCCGACGCCAAAACGGCTTTCCAGGGCTTTCGGCTTATACAGGAGATTTTTCCATGCTCGGAATTAACAGCAACATCAACTCGCTGGTTGCACAGCAGAACCTCAACGGCTCGCAAAACGCCCTGTCCCAGGCCATCACGCGCCTGTCGTCGGGCAAGCGCATCAACAGCGCAGCGGACGACGCAGCAGGCCTCGCGATCTCGACCCGGATGCAGACCCAGATCAACGGTCTGAACCAGGGCGTGTCGAACTCGAACGACGGCGTGTCGATGATCCAGACGGCTTCGAGCGCACTGTCGTCGCTGACGAACAGCCTGCAGCGTATCCGCCAGCTGGCCGTCCAGGCGTCGACGGGCACGATGTCCACGACCGACCAGGCCGCACTGCAGCAGGAAGTTTCGCAGCAGATCCAGGAAGTGAACCGTATCGCGTCGCAAACGACGTACAACGGCACGAACATTCTCGACGGCTCGGCAGGCATCGTGTCGTTCCAGGTCGGCGCGAACGTCGGCCAGACGATTTCGCTGGACCTGAGCCAAAGCATGTCGGCTGCGAAGATTGGCGGCGGCCTGGTGCAGAAGGGCCAGACGGTCGGTACGGTGACGGGTCTGTCGCTCGACAACAACGGCGCGTACACCGGTTCGGGCGCAACGATCACCGCGATCAACGTCATTTCGGACGGCAAGGGCGGTTACACGTTCACGGATCAGAACGGTCAGGGCATTTCGGGGAGTGCTGCAACGGCCGTGTTCGGCGCGGGCGCAACGTCCGGCACGGGTACGCCGGTCGCAGCTCTGGTGCTCGGCTCGGGCGTGACGGGCGCGGGCACCACCGCCGCGCAACAGACCGCAATCACCAACGCAATCGCTCAGATCAACGCCGTCAACAAGCCGGCTACCGTGTCGAACCTCGACATCAGCACGGTCAGCGGGGCGAACGTCGCGATGGTGTCGATCGACAACGCGCTGCAGACGGTGAACAACGTGCAGGCGGCACTCGGCGCGGCACAAAACCGCTTCACGGCAATCGCCACGGCGCAGCAGGCAGAATCGACCGACCTGTCGTCGGCACAGTCGCAGATCACCGACGCGAACTTCGCGCAGGAAACCGCGAACATGTCGAAGAACCAGGTGCTGCAGCAAGCAGGCATCTCGGTGCTCGCACAGGCGAACTCGCTGCCGCAGCAGGTCCTGAAGCTCCTGCAGTAATCGCGTAGCAACCGACGGCCGGGCCCCGCGTAACGCGCGGCCCGGCCGCAGTCACTTGGCGCGCGGGGCGTTGCTCCGCCGCCAGGTCTTCATCCAGAACTTCCCGGATCACCCGCCGCACGGAGCAACACGATGTCGACGATCAATCCCGCCGTCACCGCCGCCAACAACTCGGCCAACAGCGCGCTGCAGCAAGCCGCCCAATCGATCATCAGCGGTTCGACCGGCAACTCGTCGATGGACGTCAACTCGCTCGTGACGGCACTCGTCAATGCGAAAACCGCCGGCCAGGCCGCCGCGCTCAACGCGCAGCAAAGCAGCGACAACACCCAGATTTCCGCGTACGGCGCGCTGTCGGCCGCGCTGAGCGCACTGCAGGCCAGCCTCACCACGCTGTCGAACGGCTCGCTGCAGAACACCTTCACCGCGACCGCGAGCGGCACCGGCCTCACCGCGACCGCGGGTGCCGGCGCGGTAGCCGGCAGCTATTCGGTCGGCGTCACGCAGATCGCGACGTCGCAGTCGCTGTCGTCGGCCGCGTTCGGCGCGTCGACCGCGCTCGGCACCGGCACGATGACGCTGTCGCTCGGCAGCCAGTCGTTCACCGTCGACGTGAACGGCACCAACAACACGCTGTCCGGCATCGCCGCCGCGATCAATACCGCGACCGGCAACCCGGGCATCGTCGCATCGGTCGTCAACGGCAGCGACGGCGCGCACCTCGTGCTCAGCTCGACGCCGACCGGCGCGGCGAACACGATCGGCGTCGCGCTCAGCAACGTCGCCGGCGACAACGGCCTGTCCAGCCTCGGCGTCACGTCGACGCCCAGTACGACGGGCGGCCAGTCGACGATCACGTCCGCGAACGGCAGCGCCGCGTGGAAGCAGAGCACCGCCGCGCAGGACGCCGCGTTCACGATCAACGGAATCGCCGGCACCAGCGCGAGCAACACCGTGACGAGCGCGATCACCGGCGTCACGCTGAACCTGACCAGCGCCGCCGTCGGCGCCACGCAGCCGCAAACGTTGACGGTCGCGACCGACACGAAATCCCAGGCCGCCGCGATCAACAACTTCGCGACGCTCTACAACACGCTGGTCACGACGATGGGCTCGCTGTCGAGCTTCACGTCGGGAGCGTCGTCGCAAGGCCCGCTGCTCGGCGACTCGACGCTGAACACGATCAAGAACGCACTCGCATCGATCGTCGCGAGCGGCGTGAACAGCAACGGCTCGACGGTCAACCTCGCGTCGATCGGCGTCACGCTGCAGGCCGACGGCACGCTGAAGGTCGACAGCACGGCGCTCAACGGCGCACTGCAGAACAACCCGACGGGCGTCGCGTCCCTGTTCAACTCGAAGAACGGGATCGGCGAGCAGTTGACGACGAACATCACGAACTACACGAAGACGAACGGACTGATCGCCGCGCGCACGACCGCGCTCAGCAACGATCTGAAGAACGTCGCGCAGCAGCAGACGACGCTGTCCAACTATGCAGCCCAGCTGACGAGCCAGTACCAGGCGCAGTTCACCGCGCTCAACACGCTGATGGCGACGATGAACAGCAACTCGCAATACCTGACCCAGTTGTTCGGCGGCGCGAACAGCGCCGGCGCGATGTCGAACAACAAGGGCTGATCGCTGGCCGGACCGGAGAGCACCGATGGAACAGACCGAACTGATTGCGCAGATCGATGCGCTCACCGACGGGATCGAACATGCGGCCGCGATGGCCGACTGGGCCGAGGCCGTACGCCTCGTCGATGCGCGCTGGTCGCTCGTCGCACTGCTCTCGACCGACCAGCCGCCCGTCGGCATCGCGGCGATCCGCCGCATGCAGGCCAGCAACGACCGTATCTTCGCCGACGCGCAACGCGCGCAGCAGGAGCTGACCGACGAATACCAGGCGGCAATGAGCCGCGTGCAGGCCGTCGGTCAGTACCAGAGCATCGCGAACCGCTGATCCGCATCCGGCCGCGCGCGGCAATGCGCGCCGCCAACCCGACAACAAGAACTACACGCTGATGTGAGGGCGTGCTCGTTCGCCTCCCCGCCCGCCTCGTGCGGGCGTTTTTTTTGGGGTGTCGCCAGCCGCACCGCCCCTCCGTCGGCCGACCGGTCAATCGACCAAACTGACCGGGCTTTTCCCGTCACCTCGCGGCATCGGCGCGACGGCCCGCTACCCATAATGGTATCGACCGACTTTCCGCAGATTTCATCATGCTCCCGTCCGAATCGCCCGATCCCGCCGTGCTTACGCCTGAACAGCAGTTCGCGCAGGACATTGCGCTCGTCATGGAAAGTGCGCTCGAACGCCAGCACAGCGGCGCATTCGACGACGCGCGGGCGCTGTACGAGGCGATCGTCGACGCGATGCCCACGCATGCGGATGCGCACTACAACCTCGCGGTGCTGATGGTCGATACAGGCCGGCCGACCGATGCGCTGCCGCATTTCGAGGCCGCTCTCGGCGTGAACCCGGCCAACGGCTACTACTGGGTCAGCTACATCCACGCACTGCACCACAGCGGACAAACGCCCGCCGCTTGGATCGCCGTCGAAATTGCGCAGCAACGCGGCGTACATGGCCCCGCACTGGACGGGCTGATTACGCAAATGTCGATGCCCGACGTCGTGCTCGCAACGGCCCCGGCTACCGCCGTCGTATCGAGCGGCATCGATGCACAGATTGTCGCCGAAACCGCCACCGGCTCGACCGAGCGGGATCATCCCGGCAAGCCAGCCCGCCGGGCTCACCCGCATCTGTTGCAAAGGCATGCGGCGCTGTTCCAGAAAAACAAGTACGCCGAATGCACCGCACTCGCGAAGCGACTTACAGCTGATTATCCGGAAGACGGCGCGTGCTGGCGCGCATTGTCTGCGTCGTTGCACAAGCAAGGCCGCTATACGGAGATGATCGATGCGGGGCTGCGTACGGTCGAGCTGCTGCCAGACGAAGTGCTCGTGCGTATCCTGCTCGCCGATACGCTACGCGCGGCACTGCGTTTCCAAGAAGCGGACGAACAATGCCGCCGCCTGCTCCAGCTTCAACCCGATCACCCGGAAGGATTGCGAATCCACGGCCAGGTGCTGCTTGCGCTACGTCGAACTGCCGAAGCGAACGCCGCCTGCCGGCGCGCGGTCGAGCTTGCGCCAGGCAGTGCCGCCGTGAACAGCACGCTCGGATTCATCCTGCTCGAACAGGGCGCCACCCAGGAAGCGCTCGGCTGGCTGCGACGCGCATTCGTACTCGATCCGACCGACAGCGTGGCCCACAGCAACATGCTGTTCTGCCTCGCGCACAGCGCCGACTCCGACCCGCAATCGCTCGTCGACCAGCATCGCGCGTTCGGCCTGCGCTACGGTAACCGCAAACGGGCGGCCGCGTTCACGAACACGCGCGACCCGGCGCGCCAGCTTCGTGTCGGCTTCGTGTCAGGTGACCTGTTCAACCACGCGGTCGCGTCCTACGCGGTACCGGTGATCGAACATCTCGCGACGGATCCCGGCATCGCGATGTACTTCTATCACAATCACCTCGCGGAAGATCAGGTTTCCGAACGCGTCAAGGCATACGCGCGCAGCTGGTGCAACATCACCGGCCTGAACGATCGCGCATTTCTCGAGCGCGTGCGCAACGACCAGATCGACATCGTGATCGATCTGTCCGGCCACACGGGCCGCAACCGGCTGGTAGCGCTCGCGCAGCGCGCGGCTCCCGTACAGGCTTCGTGGATCGGCTACCCGGCCACGACGGGCGTTGCCGCAATCGACTACTACCTGTCGGACCGATTCGTCACGCCGCATGGCAAATTCGACGACCAGTTCGTCGAGCAGATCGTGCGGCTACCCGCGATCGCGACGTTCATGCCGCCGCCGCATTGCCCGCCCGTCAACGGGCTGCCTGCGCTGTACAACGGCTACACGACCTACGGCAGCTTCAACCGCCTGAACAAGCTGAGCCCAGAGGTCATCGCAGCCTGGGCCCGCGTGCTGCACGCGGATCCGACCGCGCGCATGGCGCTGGGTGCGATCGGCAACGACGACGATCAGCGTACGCTGATCGAATGGTTTACCGCCGCGGGTGTCGACACCGGCCGCCTGACGTTTCACCGGCGCTCGAGCATTCCGCTCTACATGCAGCAGCATCACGGCGTCGACCTCTGTCTAGACACGTTCCCGTACGCGGGCTCGACCACCACGCTGAACGCGCTGTGGATGGGCGTACCGACCGTGACGATCGCCGGCGCGACGCCGGCAGGATGTGGCGGCGCGGCCTGGCAGCAGCACGTCGGACTCGACGCGTACATCGCGACGGACGAGAACGATTTTGTCGCGAAGGCACTGACGCTCGGCCGCGACGTCACCGCGCTGCAAACCCTGCGCAGCGGCCTGCGCGCGCGCTGCGCCGAATCGGCCGCATTCCGCCCGGAGATCGTCGCAGCCGGACTGTCGTCGGCACTACGCACGATGTGGACACGCTGGTGCGCGGGCGAGCCTGCCACCGCATTCGACACGCCGTTGTTCGACGACGCGGCGACCGCACAGGCCGCGGTAGAGGCCTGATTTCCACGCGATAGCGAGAAAAATCACCATGACCGCCAGCCTGCCCATGTCGTCCGTCGCGCAACTGCCGCGCGAGAACATCTATGTCACGCAGCCGCACCTGCCCCCGCTCGACGAATTCCTGCCGTATCTCCAGCAGATCTGGGACAGCCGCGTGCTCACCAACGGTGGCCCGTTTCACCAGCAGTTCGAGCGCGCACTATGCGAATACCTCGGTGTCCCGCACCTGTCGCTGTTCGCGAACGGCACGCTGGCGCTCGTCACCGCGCTGCAGGCACTGCGCATCACCGGCGAGGTGATCACGACACCTTACTCGTTCGTCGCGACCGCGCACTCGCTGCTGTGGAACGGCATCAAGCCGGTCTTCGTCGACGTCGAACCCGATTCGCTGAATCTGGATCCGGCCAAGATCGAAGCGGCGATCACGCCGCAGACCAGCGCGATCCTGCCCGTCCACTGCTACGGCCGCCCGTGCAACGTCGACGCGATCCAGAAAATCGCGGACAACTACAACCTGCGCGTGATCTACGACGCCGCGCATGCGTTCGGCGTCCGTACGCACGAGGGCAGCCTCCTGCGGCACGGCGACCTGTCGGTGGTGAGCTTTCACGCCACCAAGGTGTTCAACACGTTCGAAGGCGGCGCGATCATCTGCCCCGACCTTAAAACGAAGCAGCGCATCGATCACCTGAAGAACTTCGGCTTCGTCGACGAAGTGACCGTCGTCGCGCCCGGCATCAACGGCAAGATGAGCGAGGTCAATGCGGCGTTCGGCATGCTGCAGCTGAAGCACATCGACGACGCGCTCGGCCGCCGCAAGGCGCTCGACGCACGTTACCGCGAGTTGCTGCGGGACATTCCCGGCATCCGCTGCGTCAACGATGCGCCCGATTACACCGCCAACCATGCGTACTTTCCGATCCTCGTCGAATCCGACTATCCGCTCGGCCGCGACGAGCTGTACACGGCGTTCCGCGAAAACAACATCTGGGCGCGCCGCTATTTCCATCCGCTGATTTCGGATTTCCCGATGTACCGCGGCTTGCCGTCCGCGAACCGTGCGAACCTCCCGGTCGCGGCCGAGGCCGCGCGCAAGGTGCTGTGCCTGCCGATGTATCCGGCGCTGACCGAGCACGATCTGCGCCGCATCGTCGACGTAATCCGACAGCCGTAAGATGCGGCTCGCGATCATGCAACCGTACCTGTTCCCTTACGTCGGCTATTTCCAGCTCGCCGCGGCGGTCGACAGGTTCGTGTTCTACGACGACGTCGCGTTCATCAAGAACGGCTGGATCAACCGCAACCGCGTCTTGCTGAACGGGCGTGCCCATTACCTGACCGTACCGCTCGCCGGTGCCGGTTCGTCTCAGCGGATCGACGACGTGCGCGTGCAGCCGTCCGAACGCTGGCTACCCAGGCTGCGCGAGTCGCTGCGTCATGCGTACGCGCGGGCGCCTCACTACCCGCGCATCAGCGCGCTGTTCGAACGCGTCATGTCGTACGAGACTGATTCGATCGGCTGCCTCGCCGCACACAGCGTCGCCGAAGTCTGTCGGTTCGTCGGCATCGGCCCCGAGTTCGTTGCGACATCGTCGGGCTACGGCAACAACGCACTCAAGGGACAGGCGCGTGTGCTGGACATCTGCGCGAGCGAACGCGCGCGCACCTATGTCAACTTGCCCGGAGGGCGAGCGTTGTACGATCGAACGGCATTCGCCGAAGCCGGGCTCCGCCTCGAATTCATCGAGCCCGCGCTGCCCGCCTATCGGCAATTCGGCGCGACATTCGTGCCGGGGCTGTCGATTCTCGACGTGCTGATGTTCAATCACGTCGACGAGGTGCGCGCCATGTTGCATGCCGGAGCCGTCGCATGAACGCCGACGCGATCGGCGGCTATGCCGGATTCGAACTCCCGATGCACGGACAGGAATTTCACGCAAATGCGCTGCGATTCCAGTCCGCCCGTGCCGCATTCCTGGCGTTGCTGCAGTATCGTCGGCCCACGGCCGTCTGGGCGCCATGGTATCTCTGCGAGAGCATGACCGACTCGCTTCACGCATCGGGCGTCACATGCCGACGCTACGCGATCGGCCAGGACTTCGGGTGCCCGGACATCGAACTCGGTCCCGGCGAGTGGCTGCTCTACGTGAACTATTTCGGTGTCTGCGACCGCCATGTCGATTCGGTACTCGAGCGCTACCCGCGCGAGCGCGTCGTGATCGACAACGCGCAGGCGTTCTTTGCCGCGCCGCGCGACTGTCTCGCCAACCTGTATTCGCCGCGAAAGTTCGTCGGCGTGCCCGACGGCGGGTACCTGATCTCGAATCATGCCGTTGCGCTGCCCGACGAAACCGACCACGCATCGCTGCAGCGCACGACACACCTGCTCAAGCGCCTGGCTGCCGGAGCGGAAGCCGGCTTCGCCGACTATCAAGCGGCCGAAGCGAGCCTCGACCGGCAGCCGCCGCGCAGGATGTCGTTCCTCACGCAACGCCTGCTGGCAGCGATCGACTATGAGTCCGTCCGCGACGCGCGACGCGCGAATTTCTCGTATCTGCACGATCGGCTCGGCGAGCGCAATCGCCTGCCCGTCGCGCTCGACCACGCCAGCGTGCCCCTGTGCTACCCGTTCCTCGGCACGACCGCGGCCACGCGGGCCGCTCTGATCGCGCAACGCATCTACACCCCCTGCTACTGGCCCGAGGTCGCATCGGACGACACCGTGCCGGACTTCGACGCGCAGCTTGCGCGCAGCGCGCTGTTCCTGCCGTGCGATCAGCGGCTGGATCGCGCGCAGCTGGACGAGGTCGTCGCACGCGTGCTGGACGAGTAACTACTCCATGGATTCCGTCATCACACGTTGCGCGCCGACACGTGCGTCCACCACCATGAACGACAAGATCAACGTACTCGTATTTCCCTGCGGATCCGAAAACGCATCGGAAATCCACCAGGCGTTACGCTATTCGCTGCACGTCGAGCTAATCGGTGCATCGAGCGTCGACGATCACGGCCGCTTCCGCTTCCCGCGTTATGTCGGCGGGCTACCGAAGATCGCCGACGCTACGTTCGATGCCGACTTCGCCCGGTTCGTCGCGCGCCATGAAATCGATGTCGTGTTTGCGACACACGACACGGTGCACGAATATCTGTCGACGCGCGCTTCCCGGATGGGCATCACGCTCATCAACGGCGCAGCACAAAGCGCGGCCATCGCCCGCCGCAAGAGCATGACGTACCGCCATTTCGCCGATCGCGACTGGGTACCGCGGGTGTACGCATCGGTCGACGACGTCGACGCGTGGCCGGCGATCGTGAAGCCCGATCTCGGCCAGGGCGGTCAAGGCGTGACGCGCGTCGACGATGCGCGTGAGGCCACCGAAGCGATGCAGCGCGTCGAACAGCCGCTGCTCGTCGAGTACCTGCCCGGCGACGAAGTGACCGTCGATTGCTTCACCGACCGTTCGCGCCGCCTCCTGTGGATCGGGCCGCGCACGCGCGAGCGCGTGAAGGCCGGGATTTCGATGCGCTCGCGCCTGCTGCCGCAGTCTCCGCGCATCACCGAAATCGCGCATCAGATCAACGACGGGATGCCCCTGCGAGGCCCCTGGTTCTTTCAACTGAAGCGCGACCGTCACGGTGCGTGGAAGCTGCTGGAGATTTCCTGTCGTGTCGCGGGCACGATGGCCGCTCAACGCGCGGCCGGCATCAACCTGCCGCTGATGGCCATCCAGGACTACCTCGGACGCGATCTCGTTGCACTGCCGAACCCGCACGTCACGCTCGTCGATCGCAACATCGCGACACGGGCAGCGCTCGACTGGGAATACGACACCGTCTGCGTCGATCTCGACGACACGCTGATACTGAACGGCCACGCCGTCCCGCAGACCATCGCGTTTCTCTACCAATCGGTCGCGGCGGGCAAGCAGATCGTCCTGCTGACACGCCATGCGCACGACGTCGCGCGCACGCTCGCCGCCGCCCGGATCGATGCCGGACTGTTCGATCGCATCATCGTCCTGCGTAACGGCGAGTCCAAGGCCGATCACGTGACGCCGCGCTCGATTTTCATCGACAACCACTTTCCCGAGCGGCTCGCTGTCGCACGCAAGTGCGCGGTGCCGGTGTTCGACGTCGACTCCGTCGAATTCCTCATCCGGTAAAGGCGTCCGCATGGACAACGCTGCTCTGATCTCCCGATTCGCTTGCGCACCCGCGTACCGCGCGCCACGCGCCGTCGAATCGGCCCATCGCCCCGATCGGCCAAATCGGCGAACCTCCGGCCCACCCGGACGGCGCGATGTTCGGCGGGGAAAGCGCAATCCGAATCAATGGCAAGCACTGAAATCGACATGACGCATCGCGATATCCGACCCGCCTGCAACCAGAACAGACACACATGCGCGGCGATACGCCCGTCGATTGTCCAACCCGAACGCGTGCCCTGCCGCTTCGCCGCGAATCGAGACGCCCAATGAAGACCCCTGCTCACTACCAGTCACTCGAGTACGGCCGCATCCTTTCGTTGATGCGGCAACTCCAGCATCCAGGACAGCGCGCGCTCCGCGTACTCGACTACGGTTGCGGACCCGGAAAATTTCTCGACGGCTTCGGCAAGCTGGGTTGCGCCGTCACTGGCGTCGACGCGAACGTCGACTACGTCGAACGCGCGCGTGCCAACGGATTCGCGGCATACGAGCCGGAGGCTTTTTTCGCCGCCGAGCACGCACCGTTCGATGTGGTGTTCCTGAGTCACCTCATCGAGCACGTCACGCCGGACGCGCTGTTCGCGCTCGTGCCGCGCCTTTGCGCTTTGATGCACCGGGACAGCCGACTGATCGTCGTCAGCCCGACCCCCGGCGATCGGTTCTATCACGACTTCACTCACGTGCGCCCCTATCTGCCGCAGAGCTTCCGTCATGCATTCGGCACTACGGGAATGCCGATCTCGTTTGGCGAGGCGGGGTTGCTCGAAATGACGGACATCTATTTCTTCAAGGATCCGTACCGCACCCGGATGTGGCGATCGTTCTACACCGGCGGCGGCGTCAAACGCGCACTGACACGCACCTACAATCGGCTGCTCGACGTTGCGTGGCGGGTATCGCGCGGACATATCGGCGTGACGGCCTCGTGGCTCGGCGTCTATCAGTTGAAGGTGCGCTGACGCGACAGGTCGATGGGTGCATCGACCACGAGCAACGGCTTGACCGACCCACGCTATCGCAAGCCGTCTCCGCCGACATTTCCGCCGACGCATGCCATGGGCATTCGACGCGCACTGACGGACGCGGGCAACGGGGCGTCGGGTTTTACGAACTGCTCCGTGAAATGCGCGGCAAACGCCGCCCGCAGCCGCTCGGCCAGTTGAATCCAGCTGTCGCCGCGCCCGCGCCGGAACAACCGCACCGTGCCCGGATACCACGGCGAATCCTCACGGTCGTGCATCCATCGCCAGTCCACGTCCTGATTCGGCAGCAGCACCCAGCAGGGCTTGCCGAGCGATGCGGCCAGATGCGCGGTCGACGTGTCGACGCACACCACGAGATCGAGTTGCGCGACGATCGCGGCCGTATCGGCGAAATCGTCGAGTTCCGAGCCCAGGTGCAGCAACGGCAGCCCGCCCGGCGGCTGGCGCGCTTCGTCCTCGCCCTGCCCTTTCTGCAGACTCACGAAATTCACGCCCGGCACGCTCCACAGCGGCGTCAGCAATGCCAGTGACGGCAGCGAACGGTGCGCGTCGTTGTGATGCTTCGGATTGCCTTTCCACACGAGTCCGACGCGCGGGCCGGGCGGCAGCGCATCGAGGCGCGCGCCCCAGTGCGCGACGCGCGCCGGATCGGGTACGAACCGCACCGGCGGCGGGATCGTGTCGAGCGTCGTGCCCGCGTGCATCGGCGCGCTCAACAGACTCGTCCAGTAATCGAATTGCGCGGCCTGCGCGGTAGCCGCCTCGTGATCGAGCACCGCGTCGACGCCATCGACTGTCTCCATCAGCCGATGCAACGCCGGCTGGCACGCAAACACCACCCGCGCCGCCTGCCGCGCGCGAAATTCCGCGAAATAACGGCTGAACTGCAGCATGTCGCCGAGGCCGTCCTCCTGCCACACGAGCAGCGTCTTGCCGGCCAGCGGCTCGCCTTGCCACTGCGCGCACCGTAGTACCTCGCGGGTCCGGCGGTGCACGAACGTCGACTGCTCATAGCGCGATTCGTAGCGGCGCCAGCCTTCCTCGAATCGTCCACGGCTGAGCAGCAGCGTCGCCAGCCCGAAGCGCGCGTCGTCATAATCGGCACGCAGTTCGAGCGCGCGACGGTATGCGCGTTCGGCTTCGTCGAGTTGGCCCGCATGCGCCAAGGTCGTGCCGAGGTTGTAGTGCACCTCGGCCATCTGCGGCGCGAGTGCCAGCGCGTCGGTGAATGCGACGGCCGCTTCGTCGTGGCGGCCCTGCGCACGCAGGACGCAGCCGAGATTATTGTGCGCCTGCGGCAGGCCGGCCCGGCAGCGGATCGCGTCGCGATAGGCCGCTTCCGCTTCGGGCAGGCGATCGAGGTTCTGCAGCGCGACGCCGAGGTTGTAATGCGCTTCCGGATGATCGGGACACAATGCGATGGTCTGCCGGCTGGCCGCCTCCGCTTCCGGCAACCGCTGCATGTCGACGAGGATCGCGCCGAGATTCGCGTGCGCGAGTACGTGGTCGGCGCGAACCGCGATCGCGAGCCGATACGCGAGTTCCGCCTCCGCCGGCCGGGCAAGGACGCGAAGCAGGTTGCCGAAATCGGTCAGCACGTCGGGCGACCGCGGCTCGATCGACAGGGCCTGCCCGAACGCCTGCTCGGCTTCGTCGAGCCGGCCGAGCGCTTCGAGTACCTTGCCGAGCCGGTGATGGTGCGACGCGCGCAACGGCGCGACGCAGGCAAGCTGCCGGCGCAGGATCACTTCGGCGTCGGGCAAGCGACCCTGCGACATCAGCAGCGCGTGAAGGCCGTCGTAGGGGAGCTCGAACGCCGGCATCGCATCGATCGCGCGCCGCCACGAGGCTTCTGCGTCCGCCAGATGGTTCAGGCCGAGCGCGCAGACGGCCGCGACGTGCAGCGCCGCGACGTCCACCGCTGGCGCGTCGAGCTGCGGCGCGACAAGCGACAGTGCGTCGGCAAACTGTCCGTTCTGGCACAAGGTCGCGGCGTGTCGAACGCACGCGGAAACGTCGGAAGCTGGCGTCGTCATGGAGGGCTGGGCAAAGCGGCGGACAGTCATCGCGTCCGGCCGCCACGGCGGCAGCCCGGCATGCGCGACGCGTGTCGCGCCCGGGCGACCGTTTCGGCACGGAGAGCGTCGATTGACAGGTTACCGAAGCATGCACGCACGCGATGCGACGATCTGAGCCCATTCCATGCGGTTGTTCGGGCGATGGCCCCGTCACCCCGTGCGTGGCGGGGCCTCGCTGAACGACACCGGCCGTCCGCTCAGCTCGACGAACACCCGCCGCAACTGCTCGAACTGCACGAGCTGGAACTGCACGAACTCGACGAACTGCAGCTCGACGACGCGCCACCGCCGTCGGACGAGTCGAACGAAGTGCCACCGCCCGCTTTCGCCGCGGCGACCGACGGCATCCGCGACGCGGCCAGCACCGGGCCTGCATACGCCGACCATACGGTACCGGCCAGCGCGCCTGCGCCAAACAGCGCTGCGGTCCACAGCAACGGATCCGGATCGTCACCTTGGGCGTCGCGTGTCCCGGACGCTCCCTGCGCGCTGCGTACGTGCCGCACGTCGCGCGCAGCCCGCGGATCGTGCGCGTTCCTGCGCTCGAGCAACGCGGCGCGCCCGGCCGCCGTTGGGCCGCCGCGCCGGAAGCCGGTCAGCCTTCCAGCGACGATCCGGTACGCGATCGCGAACACCGCCATGCAGATGCACAGCAGCAGCACGGGCCGCCCGCGGCTCAAACCGACCGCAAGCTTCGCGGCGCCCGTGCCGAACACGAGCAGCGCGATCGCGCGCGCGGCCGTCCGGGACGCGCGCAACTCGCCGGGCGCCCAGAACCAGCCCTGCGCACGCATCCCGTCGACGACCTCCTGCGCATACCTCGCGAGCCGCTCACGAAACACGCCGTAGCGCACGGTGCCGGACGGTTGCTCGTTGAGCCACGCGCAGTAGTCGTCGTATCGGCCCGCGCGTTCCAGATCCGCGATCTTCACGTAGCTGCCTTGCAGGTGAACGCTCCACAGATCGACCGCGCCCGCATGCGCGAGCGACATCGTCACGACCTGCGCGACCCGTGCTTCGCCGCCGGTGAGATAGGCGACTTCGTCGGCACTCAGCCCAGACGAAGCCTTGCGCGTGCGCCGGCCCCAGCGCCGGATGCGAAATTCGATGGCATGCAACGCGACGATCAACGACAACGCGACAACGCAGGCCGGGACGTAAAACGCGAGAAACTGCGGCCCGGTGTAGTCGAGCACGTCGAGATCCTGCGCCGATGCGCAGGTCGCGGCGACACTGGCGGCGGCCGCCGGCCACACGAGTTTCGGCAGACGGTCGCGCCACGCACGGCGCGGCGCCACGGCGACCATGCGCCCGGGCTGCTGCGTCTCGACCTCCGCCTCGCCCTCGACTGCCCGGTCGACGGGACGCGGCCAGATCGATGCCGGCGGCTCGCAGCCGAACAGCCGGCGATAGCTGTCGAGCGTGTCGCGATAGCGCTGCGCGTACACGGCGGCCTCGTCCGGCGCGCCGGTGCCGGGCATGTGGTGCAGCCGCGCGCGCAGCACGCCGGCGCAGAACACGTCCCAGTATTCGAGCGTGTATTGCAGATGGAAATGCCACGCGGCATCGACCGCGACCGACGGCGTGACCGGATGCCCGGCCACCTGCGCGAGAAACGCGAAGCGCTTGTATTCGTCGATCACGGCCAGCGCGTGGTCGTGCGACCAGCCTTCGGCGTCGGCGAGGCGCCGGCTGTACGGCAGCGGCGCGTCGGGATCGTCGGGGGAATACGCGTGCAGACGCGCGAGCAGCGCCTGCTGCGCATCGGTCAGCGGGCAGGCAGCGACTGCGGTCGAGGTAGACGGAATGGCAGCCATCGGGAGTCGGCGCGATGCGCGGACGGCCGCCGCGATCGACGCTTGGAGTGGTCGTTGTGGGCGATTCTCGCACACCGGCAAATGCGTCGGCACGCCCACGCAAAATCGCCGTGCGGCAATCGCGAGCGCATCCGGGATCGAACCAGCAACCCCTGCCTTCGGAGTTTTATCTGCGCGTGCCGAACCCTTGCCCGGCAAGGCTCCGCCGGCATCTCCCGCGGCAAAACCAAGGTTGCACAAGATCACCCAAGCCCGCCCCGGTTCACCCAGGCTGCAATCTGGCTGCACGGCACGCACGGCCCCACCCGTGACCCTCGGCACCCGTCCATGAAGCGTAAGGCGCGCCGCACGCCACGACACGCGCCGCGCTGCGTGTCCGCCCGGACCACGCACGCATCTCGTTGAACCCCGCCCCGCGAAGCTCGACCATGAGAGCCATCTTCACTGCCTCACGGCCCGAGACCTCGCCATGGCAAGCAGCACGACTTCGATACGCGTTCGCGGCACGCCGGCCGGCACCGCCGCCGACCACCGGCCCCTTCGACATCGGCAGGCCCGGCCATGATCGCGCGCACCTTGCAGGGCGACACGGTGGACACGCTGTGCTGGCGCCACTACGGCCGGACCGACGGCACCGTCGAGACCGTGCTCGAAGCCAACACCGGACTCGCCAGCCTCGGCGTCGTGTTGCCCGCCGGCACGCCCGTCTACCTGCCGCCGTTCGATACCGTGACGAGCGCACGCCCGTTGCTGCAACTGTTTGACTGACCCTGGAATCGCCGTCATGGCCGAACCGAACCTCACTACCGCCGCGATGCTGTCCACCGCGATCGGCGTCGCCGGGCTCGCGCCCGGCATCGACGGCAACGCGCTGATCGGCGCATTCACCGGCGCGGCGCTCGTGGTCGTCACGTCGAAGGAGATCGGCGTGGCGCGGCGTGCGGCCTATCTGCTGATCTCGCTCGTGATGGGCTATCTCGCCGCGCCGGAAATCGTCGGCGCGACGCCGATCCACTCGACCGGCGTCGCCGCGTTCTTCGCGGCCGCGCTCGTGATCGCCGTCACGCTGCAGCTGATCGAGCGGATCAAGACGCTCGATCTCCTGGCGCTGTTCCGCAAAGGAGGGTGACGTGGCGTTCCCGTTCGCGCTGATCGCGCTCGCCGCCCACCTCGCCGTGCTCGTGCGCGTGCTCACCTATCGACGCAACGGCGCACGGCACCGGCGCCACGCATCATGGTTCGCGTGGATGCTCGTCGCCGTCACCGGCGGTGCGTCGATCGAGTGGCTGCTGCATACCGGCGCCGTCGGCTTCTTCGACGCGGCCACCGCGGTCTTCCTGGCGATGTTCGTCTGCGGCACGCGCGGCAACGTCGCGCGCCTCCTGAGGAGCGAATGACGATGAAAACCCGCCGCCTCGGCGATCACGGCGACGACGTGGGCCTGCTGCAACGCAGACTGATCCGCGCCGGCTATGCGGTGCAGATCACGCACCTCTATGACGCGGCGACCGAAGCCGCCGTCATCGCGCTGCAACGCAAGACCGGCCTCGTCGACGACGGTATCGCCGGCCCGAAGACCTATGCCGCGCTGGCCACCGGCCTGCGCGATCCGAAACACCTGGGGCTCGCCGATCTCGAGCGCGCCGCGCGCACGCTCGACGTGCCGCTCGCGTGCATTCGCGCGATCAACGAAGTCGAGTCGCGCGGCGCCGGCTTCCTGCCCGACGGCCGGCCCGTCATCCTGTTCGAACGCCACGTATTCTGGAAGCGGCTCCAGGCGCGCGGGATCGATCCCGCGCCATTCGCGGCGCGGCAGCCGGACATCGTGTCGCGCACGCGCGGCGGCTATCGCGGCAGCGCCGCGGAATACGTGCGTCTCGCCACGGCCGAGTCGATCGATGCCGGCGCCGCGTGGGAATCCGCGAGCTGGGGCGCGTTCCAGGTGATGGGCTATCACTGGGAACGCCTCGGCTACGCGGGCATCGACGCATTCGTCGCGTGCATGGAAGACGGCGAAGCGCAGCACCTCGACGCGTTCGTGCGGTACATCGCGGCGGACGACACACTGCGCCGCGCACTCGGCGCACGCCAGTGGGCCGCATTCGCCCGCGCGTACAACGGGCCCGACTATGCGGCGAACCTGTACGACGTGAAGCTCGCACGCGCTTTCGACCGCTATGCGTCGCAAGCGGCTGCGGCGACGCAGGCCGCATCCGGATCGCCCGACGCTACCGTCGCGTCCCGCGCATGAACGGACTCGCCGCGAAAATCATCGCGTGGATCGTCGCGCTCGCCACGTGCGCCGTCGTCGCGCTGTACGTGCATGGGCTGCGCGCCGAGCGCGCGACCGCGCAACAGCAACGCGTCGAGGCGCAACAGGCGCTCGCCGCGCGCGACGGCGTCATTGCGCGCCTGCGGCAGGACGCCGCCGAACGCGCGCAACAGCAGGCGCGGCTCGACCACGCGCAAACCGCCATCGCGTCGAAGCTCGACGCCATTCGATTTGAAAACCGGAGATTGACCGATGAAAACGCCGCGCTTCGCGCCTGGGCTGATACTCGCCTGCCTGACGACGTTGTCCGCCTGCAAGCCAGTCCCGCTCTCACCGGCGCCGGCGATTATGTCGAACACGTGCCAGACGGTGAAGCCGTGCACGCTGCCGAGGCTCGCGCCGCGGACCAACGGTGAGCTCGACGGTGCGCTCACGCTCGTCAAGGCCGCGTGGGCGACGTGCGCGGCGACCGTCGACATGATCGCGGCGTGCCAGGCCGGCGCGGCCGCCCCCGACCACGGAGCCCATTCGCATGATTAAGCCGGACAGCCTGCGGCGCGCGCTTGCCGCCGCCATCCCGTCGATCGACGACGAACCCGGCGCGTTGACTGTGCTCGTCGAGCAAGGCTCGATCGCGACGACCGGCACGCTGACGCCATCGTTCGAATACCGGTACACGGCCCACGTCCTCGCGACCCACTTCTCCGGCGACACCGATCCGGTGTTCGTCGCCCTGATCGAATGGGTGCGCGCGAACCAGCCGGACCTCGTGACGAACCCGGCCGCACGCGCGAGCGGCATCACCTTCGAGGTCGGCATCCGCGACCAGACCGCGGTCGACCTGTCGATCCGGCTGGCGCTGACGGAAAGCGTCGTCGTGACGACCGGCCCCGACGGACGGCCGGTGATCACGCACGTCGACGACACACGGGTCGACCCGGCCGATACGCTGACCTGGGTCGCGCTGCCGCAGATCCGCTGAGCCGGGCGGGCATCGGCCCGCCTTCGCTCACGCCGCGGCATCGCGCCCGGCAACGGCTGCTCGTCGCAGCCACCCCTCTCGCCTCGGCCCGCCACCGCGAAGCCCCCCGCCGATCGCCCTCGCCGGGCATCCGGTCCCGTCTTCCCGTCGACTCGGCCATCGCCGACGACAGGCATCCTGACGACAGCCTCGCTGCATAACCTGCATCGACGGCCCGCACGACGTCTCTGCGGCACGCCCGTCCAGCCATTCACGCGGCATCCGTTCGCCCGTCGCCGCGGCGCAATTCATCGAGCGCCCGTCCCATCGCCGCGTCCCGACATCGATCGGCATCCACGCATTCAGACCGCGTGACGACGTCGCGCAGACGCACGACTCCATCCTCATGCGAACCGGTGCTGCGATTGTCGACGCACGACTCGATGCCGGCATCCGGCGCGCACTGTCCCCGCCGCGACGACACAGGCCATCGCTCGCGCCGCGCGCCCCCCGCCGGCACCATGGCTGCATGGACGCAAATGAAATTCAACGGCAGGCACGCAACGCAGTGCGCAAGGGCACGATCCTCGCGGTCGACCATGCTGCTGCGTTGTGCCGCGTCTCAGTCGGCGACGCCGATTCCGATGGCAGCGGACTGCAGACCAACTGGATTCCGTGGGTGGCCGGCACCGCCGGCGCGACCCGCGACTGGCTGCCGCCGACGCCCGGCGAACAGGTCGTGCTGCTCTGCCCGATGGGCGACCCGGCGCAGGGTGTCGCGCTGCGCGGCGTCTATTCGAACGCCGCGCCGGCACCGGCCTCGAGCCCGGATACCCATGCACGGGTCTATCCGGACGGCGCCCGCATCACGTACGACCATGCCGCGCATGCGCTCACGGTCGAGCTGCCGGCCGGCGCGACCGTGCGCGTCGTCGCGCCCGGGTCGGTCGTCGTGCAGACCCGGAACGCCACCGTGCAGGCCGAGCGCATCACGCTCGATGCACCGCAGACCATCTGCACCGGCGCGATGACCGTCAAGGGGCCGTTCGCGTTCGAAGCCGGCATGACCGGCACGGGCGGGGCCGGCGGCGGCGCCACGATGCAGATCGACGGCGCGGCCACCTTTACCCGCGAAGTGACCTCCCGGGGCATCAGCCTCCCGCATCACACGCATCGCGAACAAGGCGATGGACAACTCGTGAGCGAACCGCAATGAAAGGCATGAATGCGAACACCGGCCGCTCGATTTCGGGCCTGGACCATTTCTATCAGTCGATCGGCAAAATCGTGACGACGCCGCTCGCGTCGTGCGTGAAGCGCCGTACCTTCGGCTCCGAGCTGCCCGACCTGATCGACGCGCCGGGCAACGGCACGGTGCGCACGCGGCTGTATGCCGCCGTCGCCACGGCGCTGATGCGCTGGGAACCGCGCCTGACGCTGACCCGCGTCGTGCTCGCCGCGGACGACGCGAACGCGGCCGCCGGCTCGCTCTATCTCGACATCGAAGGCTGGACCGGCGAGAACGGCACGGCAGTGTCGACCCGCGTGCCGGTTGCGAACGGGAGTCCGGCATGAGCGTGACGCCGATCGACCTCTCCCAGCTGCCGTCGCCCGACATCGTCGAAACGCTCGACTACGAGACGCTGCTGGCCGCACGCAAGGCACGGCTCGTGTCGCTCTACCCGGCCGCCGAACAAGCCGAGATCGCCGCGACGCTCGCGCTCGAGTCGGAGCCGCTCGTGAAGCTGCTGCAGGAAAACGCGTACCGCGAGATCGTGCTGCGCCAGCGCGTGAACGACGCCGCGCGTGCGGTGATGCTCGCGTACGCGGTCGGCACCGACCTCGATCACCTCGCGGCGCTGTTCGGCATCCGCCGCCTGACGATCTCGCCTGCCGATCCGGCTCACGACCTCGCGGCCGTGATGGAAAGCGATGCCGACCTGCGCGCCCGCACCCAGCTCGCCCCGCAGAGTTTCTCGGTCGCCGGCCCCGAGGGCGCGTACGTCTCGCATGCACGCAATGCCGATGGCCGCGTGCTCGACGCGTCGGCGGTCAGCCCGGCCCCGTGCGAGGTGCTCGTCACGGTACTCGCCCGCGATGGCGACGGCACGGCGGCGCCGGCGTTGATCGATGCGGTGGCCGCCGCGCTGCAGGCCGACGACGTACGGCCGCTCACCGACAAGGTCACCGTACGCGGCGCGGAGATCCTGCGCTACCAGGTGCGCGCGCGGCTGGTGTTCTTCGCCGGCCCGGATCGCGCCGTGGCGCTCGCGCAGGCCAACCGGGCGATGAAGCAGTACACCGATTCCATGCACCGCCTCGGGATGGAAGTCACGCTCGACGGCATCTACGCGGCCGCCCGCGCAGCCGGCGTGCAGAAGGTGATCCTCGAAAGCCCGCTTGCCGGCCTGCCGGCGACGAAGCAGCAGGCGCCCTATTGCACCGGGATCGAGCTGATCGACGGCGGGGTGTACAGCAATGAATGACATCCTGCCGCCGAACGCGACGCGGCTCGAGCGCAGGCTCGCCGCGACGAACGCCCGTATCGACGACGTGCCGACGCCGCTCGCGACGCTGACGAACCCGGACACCATCCGGTCCGACCTGCTGCCGTGGCTCGCCTGGCACCTCGGGGTCGATGCGTGGAAGGACTACTGGCCCGAATACGTGAAGCGCGCCCGCGTCGGGCAGGCGATTCCGATCGCCCGCCGCAAGGGCACCGCGGCGTCGGTGCGCGAGGTCGTCGCGGCGTTCGGCGGAAACATCGTCCTGCGTGAATGGTTCGAGCAACAGCCGCCGGGCGCGCCCGGCACGTTCGACCTCGTGATGACGGTCAGCGGCCAGGAGGGCGAACCGCCGACCGCCGAATACGTGGCCGACATCCTCGCGGAGATCGATCGCACCAAACCCGTCCGCGCGCACTACACGTTCACGCAGGGCTTCGAGATGCGGGGCCGACAACCGATCGGCGCCGCCGCGCGCGTGGCGGCCTATCGCCGCGTCAACTTCACCGACTACTGATCGCACATGGCAACCCAGATCATCATCACCGACGCCGGCCGCGCGGCGCTCGTCGCCGCCGGCAACGGCGGCACGAACGCCCACCAGGTCGTGGAAATCGGCCTGGCGAACGCCCCGTTCGTCGCCGACAAGGGGCTCACCAAGCTGCCGAACGAGCTGAAGCGGATCAAGTCCTTCGGCGGCGCCAACGTCGCGCCGGACACGATCCACACGACGCTGAAGGACGACTCGACAGACCAGTATTCGCTGTACGGATTCGGCCTCTATCTCGACAACGGCGTGCTGCTGGCCGCGTACGGCCAGGCGACGCCGATCATGGAGAAATCGCCGGCCGCGTTGCTGCTGCTGTCGTCCGACATGCAGTTCGCGACGATCGACGCGACGCAGCTCGTGTTCGGCGACGCGTCGTTCCTGAATCCGCCGGCGACCACCGAGCGGCAGGGTGTGGTCGAGCTGGCGACGCAGGGGGAAGTCGACGCGGGCAGCGATGACACGCGCGCCATCACGCCGAAGACGGCCGCGTCGCGATACGCGGCGTTGACCGGCGCGAAGTTCACGGGGCCGGTCGTCACCGAATTCGATGCGGGTCCGGACACCGCACACGTGTCGATTCGCCCTCCGTCGGGCAAGAACGGCCGCGAAGGCCGCGTGCGTCTGCACGGCACGTTCAGCGGCGGCAACCCGGATACGGGATCGCGCCTGGTCGCAACGATCCGCTCCGGTTTCGACAACGGCGCCTGGGGCCGTGAATACGTCGATCTGTGGCTGAACAAAACGGCCAACGACGCCGAGACAGACGCGTACCAGGCGCGCGCCGTGCGTGTCACCTATGGCGGCCGGATGCTCATTGGCGACGTCAAGAACGACGACGGCCGCAACGTGATCCAGGCCGGCGGAGGCGCGACTTTCAACGGCGGCATAACCGCCCGCGGAATGGACGCCCAGGGTGCGCACTTCCGAGCAATCTTCGGCGACTACGGTGCATTCTTTCGCAACGACGGCAAGGATGCCTACCTGTTGTCGACTGGAAAGGGCGATCCGGACGGCTCGTGGACCAGTCTCCGCCCGTTCTCGTGGTCGCTCGCCGACGGGACCGTCCGCATCAATGGCACCGGTGCCGTGACGAACATCGGTGGCGACGTCGAAATCGGCCGCACGACGAACGAAGGGCACATTCGGCTCGGCCCGGTCGACGGGTACTTCTACGCCAATGCCCGTTCGGTCGGCTGGTGGGGCAAGGCCGACGCGTTCCAGTACATCTTCGACGACCACACCTTTCGTATCAACGACAATCCCGTGTGGCACTCCGGCAACCTGTCGCCGCTCGATCGCACGAAGGGCGGCACGATGTCGGGCGATCTCTGGTTCGACCCGGGCAAGCGGATCTACCTGTCGGAAGGCAGCGCGCAGGCGCCGTCCCTGACGTTCACCAACGACGGCGCGCCGGACACGGGCCTCTACCACACCGGCGACGGCATGTTCGGCATCACGTGCAACAGCGTCTCGCAGGTCTCGTTCACGCCGGGCGGCACCACGTTCCAGACGCCCGTTCAGGGCCAGACGCCCCCGGCGGGCGATCGCTCGACGCGGCTCGCGACGACGGAATGGGTGGTCGCCGCGATTGCGTCGGCCGCGATCGGCACGGTCGTTTTCGAGCCACGCACGACCGCTCGCGCCGGCTTCCTGAAGCTCAACGGCGCGCTGCTGAAGCGCGCCGACTATCCCGCACTCTGGGCCTATGCACAGGCCAGCGGCGCGCTCTCCACCGAAACGGACTGGGCCGCCGGATGGTCCGGCACGTTCTCGACCGGCGATGGCACGACGACCTTTCGCATCCCCGAATTGCGCGGCGAGTTCGTGCGCTGCTGGGATGACACCCGCGGGGTGGACCCGAATCGCGGTCTCGGCGCATCGCAGAACTTCGCCAATGCGTGGCACGCGCACGGCGCCTCCGCGGCGGCGAGCGGGGACCACGTGCATTCGGCCTGGACCGACGTGCAAGGGTGGCACGGTCACCACGGCTGGACCGCCAGCGTGGGCGATCACCAGCACGTCGCGCCATACAGCGAATCGGGCATCGCGCCCTTTGGCACCCATTCGACGAATCAAGTCGGCTCGCACGGCGGCGTCGACAACGACAACCCGTGGGCATTCACGTCCGGAGCCGGCGGGCACAACCACGAATTCAACACGGAAGGCGCCGGCAATCACGGCCACAACGTCGGCATCGGCGCCGCCGGCAATCACAGCCACGCGATCACCGTCAACGGCGACGGCGCCAACGAATCGCGGCCGCGCAACGTCGCCCTGCTCGCCATGATCCGCGCCTACTAACCAGGACCCCGAACCATGCTGATCCACCACTACAGCCCGTCGACCGGCGAATACCTGAGCAGCAGCCAGCCCGACGCCGATCCGCGCAACCCCGAGCGCTGGCTCATCCCGGCCTCGGCCACGCTCGACGCGCCGCCGGCGCGCACGCCGACGACCTGGCCGTTCTACCGCAACAATGTCTGGACGCTGCTGCCGGACTTCCGCGGCCGGATCTGCTATCGCACCGATACCGGCGAGCCCGTCGAGATCGCGACCGCCGGCAAGACGCCCGACGAGCTCGGGCTGACGACCGAACCGCGGCCGTCGCCGCGCCATGCATGGCTCGACGGTGCATGGACGGTTCCGCCCGAGCTGCTCGAGCGCGAGAAACGCGACGCCGCGATGGCCGAGTTCGAACAGCGCCTGGAAACCGCGCGCAAGGCGAACGCCGGCAAGGCCGATGCGTACGCCGCGGGCTTGCTCGACGACGAGGGCGTCTACTACTTCAAGGCCTGGTCGGCCTACCAGATGGCGCTCGTCAGGGTCATCCAGGCGGACACGTTCCCGGATGCGATCGCGTGGCCCGCCACGCCGGCGCCCTACGTGCCGCCGCCGCCGACACCCGTGCCGCCTGCGCCGTCCGAGCCGTCCGAGCCGTCCGAGCCGTCCGAGCCGTCCGAGCCGTCCGAGCCAATCGAGCCAATCGAGCCGCCCGCTCCGACCGAGCCATCGTCGCCGCCGGCCGACCCGGCCACACCTGCAGTTCCGGTCGCGGATAGCGCGGCCTGATCCGCCCGGGAATCCTCCCGTTTCTCTCACTTGACCACATAGGAGTCGCACACCATGCCGCAGGATTATCACCACGGCGTACGCGTCATCGAAATCAACGAAGGCAGCCGTCCGATCCGCACGGTGTCGACGGCCGTCGTCGGCATCGTCTGCACGGCATCCGACGCCGACGCCACCGCCTTCCCGCTCGACACGCCGGTCCTTCTGACCAACGTCGTTGCCGCGCTCGGCAAGGCCGGCACCAAGGGCACGCTGCGCCGCACGCTGGACGCGATCGGCCGGCAAACCAAGCCCGTCACGATCGTCGTGCGCGTCGCCGAAGGCAAGGACGCCGGCGAAACGGCGACCAACGTGATCGGCAGCGTCACCGCCGACGGCAAGTACACCGGCATGAAGGCGCTGCTCGGCGCGCAGGCACGCTTCGGCGTGAAGCCGCGCATCCTCGCGACGCCGGGCCTCGACACGCAACCGGTCGCCGCCGCGCTCGCATCGATCGCGCAATCGCTGCGTGCGTTCGCGTACGTGTCGGCCAACGGCTGCAAGACGAAGGAAGAAGCCGTCACCTATCGCAAGCAGTTCAGCCAGCGCGAGCTGATGGTGGTCTGGCCGGACTTCCTCGCGTGGGACGACACGACCAACACGACCGTCGTCGTGCCGGCCACCGCGTATGCCGCCGGCCTGCGCGCGAAGATCGACAACGACACGGGCTGGCACAAGACGCTGTCGAACGTCGGCGTGAACGGCGTCACCGGCATCAGCGCCGACGTGTCGTGGGACCTGCAGGATCCGGCGACGGACGCGGGCTTCCTGAACGAACAGGACGTGACCACGCTCGTGAACCGCAACGGTTTCCGCTTCTGGGGTTCGCGCACGTGCTCGGACGATCCGCTGTTCGCGTTCGAGAACTACACGCGCACCGCGCAGGTCATCGCCGATTCGATCGCCGAAGCGCAGATGGCCATCATCGACGGCCCGCTCAACCCGTCGCTGCCGCGCGACATCATCGAGACGATCAACGCCAAGTTCCGCGAGTGGATCTCGCAGGGCTACCTGATCGGCGGCTCGGCCTGGTACGACCCGGAGCCGAACACGACCGACGTGCTGAAGTCCGGCAAGGCGTATCTCGACTACGAATACACGCCGGTTCCGCCGCTCGAAAACCTGATGCTGCGCCAGCGCATCACCGACCGTTATCTCGCCGATTTCGCCGCGCGCGTGAGCGCGTAACGACCGGCCTCACCAGGAGTCAAACACGATGGGTATGCCTCGCAAACTCAAGGGATTTAACCTGTTCCAGAACGGCGAAAACTTCGTCGGCCAGGTCGTCGAAGTCACGCTGCCGAAGCTCACGCGCAAGATGGAGGACTACCAGGGCGGCGGCATGAGCGGCCCGATCAAGGTCGACTTCGGGCAGGAAGGGATCCAGCTCGAATGGACCTGCGGCGGCTTCATGCGCTCCGTGCTCGGCCAGTACGCGATCACGAAGCACGACGGCGTGCTGCTGCGCTTCGCCGGCGGCTATCAAGCCGAGGATTCGACCAACGTGGACGCGATCGAGATCGTCATCCGCGGCCGTCACAGCGAAATCGACCCGGGCACCGCGAAGTCGAAGGAAGACACCGCGTTCAAGGTCACGACGGTGGCCAGCTACTACAAGCTGTCCGTGAACGGCCAGGACGTGATCGAAATCGACTTCGTCAACATGATCGAGAAGGTCAACGGCAACGACCTGTTCGCGGCGCTGCGCAACGCGATCGGTCTGTAACCGGCCATCCGGCCGGTGACGCCGGCCGGGGCCGCCTTCCCCTTTCCTTCCGACTGATCACACGCACAGGACCACCATGAATCCGATCCAATCCGACGCCGCCGCGCCCGACCTGCAGGCCGATGCGGCCGCCATCGCGACACCCGCGCAGGACGATCCGGCGACGCATACGCTCGACACGCCGCTCGTGCGCGGCACCCAGACGATCACGTCGATCACGCTGCGCAAGCCCAAGTCGGGCGAGCTGCGCGGCGTGTCGCTGTCCGACCTCGTCAGCCTCGACGTGGTCGCGCTGTCGAAAGTGCTGCCGCGCATCAGCTCGCCGATGCTGACCGAAGCCGACGTCGCCGGCATCGACCCCGCCGACCTCGTGCAACTGGGGGGCATCTTCGCCGGTTTTTTGATGCCGAAGGCCGTGAAATCCCGACTGGCCTCCCAGACCGCGTAGAAGACCCGATGGCGGACATCGCGACGGTGTTCGGCTGGACACCGCCCGTGATGGACGCCTTCAGCCTGGCCGAGCTGATGGACTGGCGCGAACGCGCGCGAGTGCGTGCCGGCGCCCAATGAGCGAAACGATCGACGATGGACAACACCCTGAAACTGCGCGTCATGGTCGACATGATCGACAACATGACGAAGCCCCTGCAAATGATGCTGACCGGCAACAAGGGGCTGGCCGACTCGCTGCGCGCGACCCGCCGCGAGCTGGATGACATGGCGAAGACGCAGAAGCGCATCGGCGAGTTTCGCGACTTGCGCAGCGGTGTGGCGAAAACCGCGACCGAACTCAAATCAGCGAAGCTGCGTGCCGGGGAGCTGCGCGTCGCGCTGCGTGCGTCCGGCCCGCCGTCACGCCAGATGGTCGAGGACCTCGCCAAGCTCGAACGCACGGCCACGGATTTGACGGCCGCGCAAAGCCGGCAGGTCGCGCGCATCCGCGAACTGCGCACGCAGCTCGTCGGCGCGGGCATCGACACGCGCCGCCTCGACCTGCACGAATTCGCGCTGGCCACGAACAGCGCGCGACGCCAGGCGAAGATGACGGCCGACGTGCGCGCGTTCGACGACGCGCGCCGCAAGCGCGCCGAGGCCCGGCGCGCGAAGATCGACGCACTGGGCGGCGTCGGCAGGCAATGGGCGGAGCGCGGCAAGACGATCGCGGGCGCCGGCAAGAGCATGTTCGGCATGCTGTCCGAGCCGCTCGACGTCGCGAAACAGGCGGAAAGCGAAACGCTGCGCCTGCGGGCGCAAGGCGCGTCGGCCGACGCCGTGACATTCGCGCGCGCGCAGCAGGTCGGCGGCCAGTCGGTCGTCGACAACCTGGCGCTGATGCGCGAATCGCTGGCGGCGCTCGGCGGCGACGAGCAGCGCGCGCGCGTCGTGATGCCGATGCTCGCGAACATGAAATCGGCGAACGAGGCGCTGTTCGGCAAGGACGACGCGAAGGCGAACGTCGACAAGTTCATGGCCATGCTGAAGGTGATCGACCTGCGCGGCGGCACGAAGAACGAAGCCGCGTTCGGCGCCGAAGCGAACATCGTGCAGAAGATGCAGACGGCGACCGGCGGCAAGGTCAGCGGCGACGAGTGGAACAGTTTCGCCGAATCGGGGGGCGGCGCGGCCAGGAAGTTGCGCACGGATGCGTTCTACTACCAGATGCAGCCGCTCATCGAGAAGCTCGGCGGCAAGGCGGCCGGCGAAGGCCTCGCCGCGCTGTCCGGCAGCCTCTTCGGCGGCAAGGTCACGGCGCCCGCCGCACGGCAGTTGACGGCGCTCGGCCTGGTCGATCCGAAGCGGGTCCTGCATGCGAGGAACGGCGCGATCCGCGGGCTCGGGCCGGGGGCGCTGGCGGGCAGCGACATGCTGCAGGCCTCGCCGCTCGAATGGCTCGAAAAGGTGCTGCTGCCGAAGCTCGCCGCGAAGGGCGTCACCCAGACCGACGAGGTAAAGGCCGCGCTGGCGAAACTGTTCCCCGACAAGGCCGCAGGCACGCTGCTCACGACGACGTACGAACAACGCGAGCAGATCCACGACACCGAGAGGCAGAGCGCCGCCGCCGATGGCGTCACCGGGATGCGCGCGAAGGCCGCGGATTCGACCGCGGGACGCGAGCTCGCCGTGCTCGCGCAGCTGCGCGACCTGAAGCTCGAGATCGGCGAGAAGATCACGCCGGTCTACAACGCGGCGCTGGACGTCACGGCCAGGATGCTCGAGAAGATCGTCCGGTTCGTGCGCGAACACGGCACGGCCACCCGGATCCTCGTCACGACCTTCGCGGCGCTGGGCGGCGCACTCGCCGTCGCCGGCACACTGGCGAGCGTCTTCGGCGGCCTGCTCGGCTCGGTCAACGTGCTGCGCTTCGCGACGTCGATGGTCGGCGCGTTCAGGCTCGTCGGGCAGGCGCTGCTGATGCTCGGCCGGCTGGCGATGGCGAATCCGCTGCTGGCCGTGATCGGGCTGATCGCGATGGCGGCCGTCTACGTCTGGCAGAACTGGGACACGCTCGGGCCGAAGTTCATCGCGCTGTGGGAAACGATCAAGGGCGCGTTCGGCGCGGCCAGCGACTGGATCACCGCGAAATGGGACGCCACCGTCGAGTGGGTGAAGACCTCGCTCGGCGGCATCGGCGACTGGTTCGGCGACATCGGCACGCGTTTCCAGGAAATCGGCGCGAGCATCGTGTCCGGCCTGGTCGACGGCATCACGAATCGCCTCGGCGCGCTGAAGGATACGGCCGGCAACCTGGGCAGCTCGACGCTCGGCTGGCTCAAGGAAAAGCTCGGCATGCAGGCGTCGCCCACGCCCGACAACGGGCCGGGCGGCGCCACCACCGGCACCCCGACCCGCATGACGCGCACCGCCGCCGCGCTCACGTCGGCCGCCGCGCTGGTCGGCCCGCCCGCGTTCGCGGCGAGCCCGGCGATCGCCGCCGCCGCGCCGCTCGAACGCTACAACCTGTCGCTCGACTATCGCCCGCCGCTCACGGCGCCGGCCGCCGTGGCAAGCGCCGCGCCCGCGGCCGGCCCCGTCACCATCAACATCGCGCCGCCGCCCGGTGCCGATGCGGCCGAAATCGCCCGCATGGTGCGCGCCGAGCTCGAACGCGCCGAACGCGCGAAGGCGTCGCGCACCGCGTCGCGCCTGTCCGATTGATTCCGCTGGAGGAAACCCGCCCATGATGATGTCGCTCGATCAGTTCGTTTTCAGCCTGGCGACCACGCCGTACCAGGAACTCCAGCGTCAGCGCAACTGGAAGCATCGCACCAGCTCGCGCGTCGGCGTGCGCGACGCGAGCCAGTTCACCGGCGCCGGCGACGACACGATCACCCTCACCGGCATCGTCGCGCCCGAGAACGGCATCGGCGAGATCGCGTCGATCGAGGCGCTCGCCCGCATGGGCGATGCCGGCGACGCGTACGTGCTCGTCGACGGCAACGGCAACGTGTACGGCGCGTACGTCGTCGACAGCCTCAACGAAACGGCCACGTATCACACGAAGGAAGGCATGGCGCGCAAGATCGCGTTCACGCTGACGCTGAAGCGCGTCGACGACGGCGTGCTCGCCGAAGTGCAGCAGGACGACGACAGCGGAGCGGCAGAGCAATGAGCACGCAGGAACGCACGCCGGCCCGCGCGGGCCGCGTGCAGCCGCAGGCCGACTACCGCATCACGCTCGACGGCCGCGACCTGTCGCGCCTGATCGCGCCCAACCTCATCAGCCTGTCGCTGTCGGAATCGCGTGCGGACGAGGCCGACATGCTCGACCTGGTGCTCGACGACGCGCAAGGCACCTTCGCGATTCCGAAGCGCGGCGCGAGCATCAAGCTGTCGATCGGCTGGGTCGGCGAGCCGCTGGTCGACAAGGGGGCGTTCACGGTCGACGAAGTCGAGCACAGCGGCGCACCGGACGTCATCACGATCCGCGCCCGCTCCGCATCGATGACGAACGACATGCACGAGCGCCGGGAGAAAAGCTGGCACCGCCAGACGATCGGCGCGATCGTGCGCACCATCGCCGCGCGCTACGGGCTCACGGCCGCCGTCGACGCGACGCTCGCCGCGACGCGGATCGACCACGTCGACCAGACGCAAGAGTCCGACATGTCGTTCCTGACACGCCTCGCGAAACGTTACGACGCGGTGATGACCGTGAAGGACAAGCACCTGCTGTTCACGCCGATCGGCAGCGGCAAGACGGTCAGCGGCAAGCCGCTCGACGTGCTCGCCATCACGCGCGCGAGCGGCGACCAGCATCGCTATCACGTCGCGCAGCGCGACAGCTACACGTCGGTGCGCGCGCACTATCACTCGAACGGCAGCGCGCGCCGGCTCCCGGTGGTCGTCGGCGACGCCAAAGGCAAGAACGTCAAGGTGCTGCCCGAGGACTACGCGACCGAGGCCGAGGCGCGCGCGGCCGCGCAAGCCGAATATGCGCGCACGCAGCGCGGCGAGTCGACGCTGAACTACACGCTCGCGCTCGGTCGGCCCGAGCTGTTTCCCGAGATGCCCGTCACCGTGACCGGGTTCAAGCCCGACATCGACGACACGCCGTGGCTCGTGAAGAAAGCGACGCATACGATCGGCGACGGCGGCTTCACGACCGCGCTCGAGCTCGAGGTGCGCGACGCGCCGAAGAAGACGCGTCGCACCGGCCAGCGCTGACCGGCAGGCTGCGCCGGCGACCGATGCGCGACCACGCCGCGACGCGCAATCGCAGGGCGTCGATCGCGGTGGCGAAGGCAGGATGTCGCGGGAGGGGAGTGAGTCCACGCGCGAGGGGGCGTGGCCCGGATTCGTTGCAGCGGCCGGAGCGAATGCCGGCCTGCGGGGGATCAGTGTGGGAGGCGGTTCAGCTCGATTGCTGACGCCCGCCGAGCGTCATGCGCAGGTCGCGCGCGTCGCCACATTGCTGCAACGTGGCGCGCGCATCGCGCAGATTGGCCATCGCCTGCAGCGCGGCCTCGAGCACCTGCCCGACCGACAGCATCGCGTTGTCGATCGCTGCGTGCGCATCGGCCCGCTCGTCGTCGGTCAGGTCCGAACGATATCGCGGCGGGCCCATCGTCGCTCCACGCGCGTCCGCGCGATGGTCGGCGTGCGCCGACGCGCCGATCGTCCCGTTGTCGTGCTTCCTGTTGGTGTCCATTTTTCCGGTCTCCGCAAACTCAGTCATCAACCGGGGGCCGCCTGACACGACGGGGCGCCTCGGAACGCCCCGCCGCCAGCTCACCGGCTTTCAGAATGCTAAACCAATACTGTATGGATATACAGTGTTTCATCCGATTTTATCCGATGCCCTTGTGCGGTGCGCCGAGCGCACCCGGGCAACATCGGAAAACGGGAACTGCGCTGCCCCGCCGTCGCACACGCAACGGTTCGAACCGGGCAGAGGGACGGCCGCGCGGGGTGTGTCGCATGCATGCGCGCCGGGTGATGGGGCGGGGCGCCACCCCGCGGATGCGTTACTTCTTCGGCTGCTTCGCCGCGCGTTCGGCCTTCAGCCGTTCGATCTCGGCCATCGCGCGATCGACGTTCTCCGCCGTGCGCTGATCGAGCGCCGCGCGACGTTTCTCCGGCACACGCTTCGCGCGCCGCGGCGTCGTGGTCTGCACCATCGCGCCGGTGCTGATGCAGCTCGCGAGGAAGGCATGCAGCGACGCCTTGCCGGTGTCGTTGAGCTGCCGGTACATCGCGAGCACCTCGGCTTCGTCCGCGTCGCGGGCGCCGGCCTCCGGCGCCGCTTCGCCCGCGGCGAACCGCTCGCCGGTCAGCACGTAGCCGATATCGACGCCGATCTCGCGAACGGCCAGCAGATAGGCCGCGTCGGGAGCGCGCTCGTCCGACTCGTACGCCGACTGCGAGCGTCTCGCGACGCCGCCCACGGTCGCAAACTCGTCCTGGCTGAGCCCGATCCGCAAGCGCTCGTCCCGCAAGCGACTCCCGATTTGTGTCATAAATTACCCATTAACAATTGACGCGCCGTTTTTTGCTCATTAGACTAGCCTCACCGTAACGCAAGACTATCTCCGCAAAGTATACCGACCATGACTACTCCCAAAGGCCCACGCCGTTCGCCGCGCGGCACGATGTCGGACAAGCCCGTTTACGTGGGGCTCACGCCTGTCGAGCGCGGCGAGCTCGAGCAGCTTGCCGCGCAACGCAACCGCTCGATCTCGAGCATGGCGCGCGAACTGATCCGCCTCGGCGCCAGCCACCTGCGCGCGATCGCCGCGCCGCGCTCGCGCAGCGCGCGCCCGTGAGCCGGAGCGTCTTCATGTCCGCCGCTTTCGAACGCACCCGACCGTCCGGGCCCGCAGCATCCATTGTGAGCCGTGTGTGCGCCCGCAACCATTCGCCGATCGGCCAGGGCTGCACGCTGGCCACCGGCGCGACCCGCGACTGGCCCGGCCATCGGCAGTCTTTCGTCCGGAGTGAGCCCTCATGCGCATCCTGAACCGCTGCCCGCACTGCCGCACCCGCGCCACCGCGCGCAGCAGCCGTGAAATGTCGCTGACCTTCCGCGAGATCACGTTCCAGTGCTCGAATCCCGAGTGCGGCCACACGTACGTCGTCAACATGGAATTCGCGCGCACGCTGTCGCCGTCCGCGATCCCGAACCTGTCGTTGCAGCTGCCGCTCTCGCTGCACGTGCGCGAACGCCTCGCCGCGCAGCTCGAGCTGCCCGTCTGACGCCCTAACCCGTCACCCTCTCCCGTTTCCCTCGCATCGTGCCCGAGCGGCGCGAGGGATCGTTTTTGCCATTGAAAGGATTCCTCATGATCTCGAACCGCGCGAGCCATGGCCCCGAGGTGCTCACATGAACCGCTACGCCGAACCCGCACCGCACGACGTCGCGCTGCGCGCCGCCATCGCGGCCGCCGCCGACACGCTGCGCGGCGACCCCGCATCCGGCAGCGCCGCACGCCAGCCCGCGCTCGGCCCCTTCGTGTCGGCGCTCGCCGATCGCCTTGCGCTCGGCTTCCCGCAATCCGCCGCCGCGCTGCACGCGCTCGTCGCGCCGCCGGCCTGCGCCGGCGGTCCCGCACGGCACGCCCAACCTGAACCACAGCAATAACGAAGATGGCTTCGATCGACGAACTGAAACGACACATCGACCTGCACGATCTTGCGAGCCGTCTCGGCCTGAAGCGCGGCCGTGGCGGCGACCGTGCGCTCTATCACTCGCCGCAGCACGCGGACCGCAGCCCGTCATTGTCGATCTATGCGAACCACCCGAAGTACGGCACCGGCTGGCGCGACCACAGCGCCGATGCCGGGGGATCCTGCATCGATCTCGTGATCCATGCGCGCGGCGGCACCGTCGCCGACGCCGTCCGCTATCTCCACGACGCATACGGTCTCCCGTCCGAGCGGCCGGCGCCGCTCGAGCGCCGCGAGAAGTCGACCGTCGAATACATCGCCGATCGCTGCGTGGCCGAGCGCGAGCGCGTGCGCGACTACCTCGGCGGCCGCGGCATCGCCGCCGCCGCGATCGACGCGGCGCTCGCCGCGCGCACGCTCGGCTTCAATACGTGGACGAGCCCGAAGGTCGCCGCCGGCGAAGTCGGCCACGGCGGCCCCGCGGCCGCATTCGTCGTGCGCGCGCCGGGCGATGCGCGCGTCGTCGCGGTCGACATGCGCTACGTCGATCCCGCGCTCAACGGCGGGGTCAAGACGCAGACCCAGGGCGACAAGGCCGGTTATGCGTGGACCGCCGACGCACGCCGGCTCGAGCGCGCGAAACGCGTGGTGATCGTCGAGAGCGCGATCAACGCGCTGTCGATCGACACCTGCGCGCTGCCCGGCACGGCCGCGCTCGCGCTGCGCGGCCTCGCGAACGTCGAGCGCATCGACTTCGCGTTCCTGCGCGGCAAGCAGGTCACGATCTGCCTGGACAACGACGAACCGTTCGCCGACGGCCATCCGCGCGCCGGCCAGCGGCCCGGCCCGGAGGCCGCGTGGGCGCTCTACGAACGGCTGACGGCGCTCGACATCAGCGCCGTGCTGGTCGACCAGTCGGACTGGTTCGCGGATCTGGCGGACGGCGACACCGCGCGCAAGCCGATCAACGACGTGAACGACTACCTGCAGCTGCGCGGCCCGGCCGATCTGGCGCGTGCGCTCGACCAGCTCGAGCCGTGGCTGGTCGCCGGCCTGCCGGGCGACGCATCGCGGCGCGGCCGGCCGCGCCTGTTCCTGCCGCCGCACGACTTCGCGCAATACTGGCGGTTTCGCGTGCGGCCGGATTTCACCAGCTACATCACCCGGATGGACCGCAACGAGGAATCGGGCGTCGACACGCCGGTGATGACCGACCTGTGCGGCTTTCGCATCGCCGGCATCAGCCGCGTGGCCGTCGCGAGCGCGACCTCGACGATGACGGGCGACGCCGACCAGGCGCCCACCGTCTACTTCGCGGTATCGGTGCAGGCGCCGCGGCACGGCGCACAACTGATCCGCCGCGTGATGCTCGACGATCAGCTGCACAACGTCGATCAGTGGGGCAAGTTCGGTCCGATCTGGGCGCCCGCGCCGTTCAAGCGGATGGTCAACATCCTCGAGCGCGGCGCCGACCTGGGCGCGCGCCGCGCGGCGAACTTCGTCGGGCTCGCCTGGCGCGACGGCCGGCTGATCGTCAACGAAGGCCCCGACTGCTATTTCACCGAAGCGGACAAGCAGTGTCCGTATCACAACCTGACGTTCCCGGGCGGCCCGGTGAGCGACGCGCGCCGCGTGATCGCGGCCTACCAGACGACGTTCCGGCAGAACGCCGCGACGATCCCGCTCGTCTGGGCGCTCGGCGGCCACCTGAAGGCGCTGCTCGGCTTCTGGCCGCACCTGACGATCCAGGCGAACAAGGGCGCGGGCAAGTCGACGCTGATCAAGCGGCTCGAGCGCTCGCTCGCGTTCACGATGTTCTCCGGGCAGTCGCTGCAGACCGAATTCCGGCTGCTGACCAGCATCAGTCACACGAGCCATCCGGTCGGCTGGGAAGAACTGTCGGCACGCCGGCAGGACGTGATCGACAAGGCGGTCGGGCTGCTGCAGGAGAACTATCAATACACGGTGACGCGGCGCGGCACCGACATGACCGAATACCTGCTGTGCGCGCCCGTGATGCTCGCCGGCGAGGACGTGCCGGTGCGCAGCCTGCTCGGCAAGCTGGTGCGCACGACGCTGACCGGCAAGCGCGGGCCGCTGCTGCCCGACGACCTGCCGCGCTTCCCGGTCCGGCAATGGCTCGAATTCCTGACCGGGCTCGACCGGCGCACGGCGCTGGATCAGTACGCGACGCTGCGCGACCAGGCGCTCGCCGGCTGCCGCGCAAGCGGCGAGGACGACGGCGCGCGGCGCATGGCCGCCAATTACGCGGCGCTCGGGCTGGCGTGGCGCTACCTGTGCGAATTCGCCGGAATGGATCCGGGCGAAGGCGAGTTCCCGCGCGATCTGCTCGCCGAGATGAACGGCCACGTCGCCGAAACGAGCGCCGACCGCGAACCGTGGGTCTGGATCATGGAAACGGTGCTGTCGGAAATCGACGGCGGCAACTACAAGCATCCGTACACGTTCGACACCGTCGACGGCGAGTTCTGCCTGCTGCTGCGCACCGGGCACGTGATGGATCACCTCGCCCACACGAGCGCGCTGCGCGACAAGTGGAACGGCCTGCCCGTGAAGTCCGACCGCGTGTTCAAGGCCCAGTTGAAGCATGCCGGCGTCGTGGTCGGCGAGAAGGAGGTCGAGCGCCGCATCTACATGCGCCGCGTGCCGTACCTGACGCCGGTGTCGCTCGAGCGCCTGGCCACCTTCGGCCTGCACGTATCGGTGCGCGAGGACCTGGCGACCGACGCGCTGCACGGAGGCCGCGCATGAGCCGCGATCGGGCCAACCGGCTGGAGCGTTCCGGACGTCGCGGGGAGCGGGCGGGCGACACGCGGGAGTCGTGGATTTCGCCGGTCGAGATGCGCAAGTCCTTGATTGTTGAGGAAAGTGCCGCCGCGCGTTGCACGAGGATCGCCACGAGTCGGGCCGCTTTTGCCACGGGTCCGGCTTGCCCGCAGGCCGCCATGCGCCTCTCTTCTTCTCTCTTCAAAGCATTGAAAGAAAAGAAGAAAGCGTACCGGGAAGCCGCAGCAGCCGGCCGCCGTCGCGCACCACGAGTCAGGCGCGCGCCGCCATCGGTCGCGCGCGGTAGCGCGACTTCACGCCATGGGTTCCACGCGGCCGCCACGTCTGAATGATGGCAACCCATGGCAAACAAAACTCTTGAATATCAACGTGTTATGCGCCCTTCACACGCGATCCACCATGCCATCAGTTGCGCTGCGTGCCCGCCCGGCGCGCGGCCTGCCGACGACGCGCCCCCCGCGACCGTCGACCTGTCCGGCGCAGCGGCCCTGCTCGGCGCGCACCCCGAAACGGTGCGCCTGAAGGCCCGCGCCGGCATGCTGCCCGGCCGCAAGGTCGGCAAGCGCTGGATCTTTTCCATCATGGCCCTGCAGCGCTACCTCGCCGGGGACTGGCTCCCGCGAGCCGCGCAGGCCGATCAGCACGAGGAAACCCACCCATGTCGCTCTACAAACGAAAAACCAGCCCGAACTGGCAATACAAGCTGTACCCCCCTGGCGGCGGAACGCCGGTACAGGGAAGCACTGGCACCCGCGACAAAGCGCAGGCCCAGGAATTCCACGACCGGCTGAAGGTCGACCTGTGGAACCAGGCGCGGCTCGGCACCCAGCCGCGCCATTCGTGGAACGACGCGGTCGTCCGCTATGTCGGCGAACGAGCGGGTCTCGCGAGCCTGGAGACTTCGAAGATCCATCTGCGCTGGCTCGACCGGCACCTGTCCGGCGTCGCGCTCGCCGACATCGACCGGAGCCGCATCGACGCGATCGCGCTCGCCAAGCGTCGGGAACCGCGCACGGTGCGCACGCGGCACGGCGTCGTCGCGACCGACCGGCCCGTCAGCGACGCCACGGTGCGCCGCGTGATCGGCGTGCTGAAGGCCGTGTTGAACGCGGCCGTCGAATGGGAATGGCTGGCGCGCGCGCCGGTCACGAAGCGCGCGAAGGTCGTCTCGAAACGCATCCGCTGGCTGACGCCGGCCGAGGCGGAGCGGCTGCTCGCCGAGCTGCCCGCGCACCTCGCGGACATGGCGCGCTTCAGCCTCGAAACCGGCTTGCGGCGCGCCAACGTGACCGGGCTGCAGTGGTCGCAGGTCGACCTCGCGCGGCGCGTCGCGTGGATTCACCCCGACCAGGCCAAGGCCAGGAAGGCGATCACGGTGCCGCTGTCGGATACCGCGATCGCCGTGCTGCAGCGCCAGCGCGCGAACCCGCGGGCGCCGGCATGCGCGGACAGCGTGTTCGTCTATCGCGGCAAGCCGGTCTACCAGACGGCCACGGCCGCCTGGGCCAAGGCGCTGCGGCGCGCCGGCCTGCACGATTTCCGCTGGCACGACCTGCGCCACACCTGGGCGAGCTGGCACGTGCAACGCGGCACGCCGCTGCAGGTGCTGAAGGAGCTGGGCGGCTGGGAGACGATGGAAATGGTGCAGCGGTACGCGCATCTGTCGGCCGCGCATCTGGCGCAATGGGTCGCGCCGCTGACGGCCGAGCCCGCGCCGATTCCGGCTGCAATTTAGCTGCAACGGTACTGCACGACGATGGGAGGAAACCGCTGAGAGCCTGATCAGGCTTGGCGCGCCCGGCTGGGATCGAACCAGCAACCCCTGCCTTCGGAGGGCAGTACTCTATCCATTGAGCTACGGGCGCGTGTGACAGTGAAGCGACCCCATATACAGGCCGCCCACGATTGGCAAGACGGCAAGGATACCCGGTTTCCCATGACGCGTCCACCTTGCCTGCCGAATCGCCGCCGGGCCGTGCTGCGTGCGGGTAAACACGCGCCATCGCGCCGCTCGCCGTGATGTAAACGTTCCGTCTATAATCGTCCGTGCTTCATTGGACTGCCATTTTGCCGTTGCACCGCGCTCACAATTCCTATTCATGGAGACGAGGCAAGCATGAGCGAAGCACCCCACGAATCTCCCGTCAAAACCCCCGGGCAGTTGATTGCCGTCATCATCGCGTCGTTCGCGATTCCGATCATCCTGATCGTCCTGTTCGCCAATTATGCGAACCATGCGTTCCGTTCCGGCGCCGGCACGGACGCGCTATCCGACGAGCAGGTCGCCGCACGGATCGCCCCGATCGCGAAGGTCGACGTGAAGGACGCCAACGCGCCCCGCACGTACAAGACCGGCGAGGAAGTCTACAAGGCCGTCTGCGTGACCTGCCACGGCACCGGCGCCGCCGGCGCGCCGAAGTTCGGCAACAAGGACGACTGGGCGCCGCGCATCTCGCAAGGCTTCGACACGCTGCTGAAGACGGCCCTCGCGGGCAAGGGCGCGATGCCGGCGCGCGGCGGCACGAGCCCCGACGACGTCAGCGACTATGAAATCGCCCGCGCGATCGTCTACATGGCGAACAACGACGGCGCGAACTTCCCCGAACCGGCAGCGCCGGCCGCCAACGCGGCGCAGCCCGCGAGCGGCGCGCCCGCGTCGGGCGCCGATGCGTCGAACGCGCAGGCCGCGGCCGCCATGGCCGCGATCGCCGCGATCCCGAAGGCCGGCGAAAAGCCCGCGGCCGCCCCGGCCGGCGCCGATGCGGCAACGGCCGGCAAGGCGCTGTACGCGTCGACCTGCCAGGCCTGCCACGCGGCCGGCGTGCTCGGTGCGCCGAAGTTCGGCAGCAAGGAAGACTGGGCGCCGCGCCTGAAGGACTCGATGGATACGGTCTACAACTACGCGCTGCACGGCAAGGGCGCGATGCCGCCGAAGGGCGGGTCGAACGCGTCGGATGCCGACGTGAAGGCGGCCGTCGACTACATGGTCAACGCGGCGAAGTAACGACGTCGCCCGGCCATCCGTCAAAAACCCCCGCGACGCACGCGCATCGCGGGGGTTTCCTTTTTTGGGTTGCCGGTTCGCCGCGCCATCGTGCGCGCGGCGCCGCGTCACTTCTGCAGCAATGCCTTCAGGCTCGCGAGCCGGTCCTTCGGCGACATCGGCGCCTCTTCCGGCGTCGGCGGCGGCGCTTCGTCGAGCCCCATCTCCGGGATGAAGCGCGACGGTTCGCACACGACCGTCTCGCGCGCCCGCTTGCGCTTCTTGCACCAGTTCAGGTGCAGGCTGCGCTGCGCACGGGTGATCGCGACGTACATCAGCCGGCGCTCCTCCTCGATCCGCTCGTTGTCGATCGGGCCGTCGTCCTCGCTGCCGCCGCGGTGCGGCATGATGCCTTCCTCGACGCCGACCAGGAACACGTGCGGATACTCGAGCCCCTTCGACGCATGGACGGTCGACAGCCGCACGGCGTCCGGGTCCTCGTCCTTGCCCTCGAGCATCGACATCAGCGCGACGGTCTGGATCAGGCCGAGCAGGTTCTTGCCCGTGTCGGCGAGCCCGTCCGCATTGTGGAAACCGTCGGCCTCGCCGTCGACGGCCTCCGTCTCGGGCTTCGTGCCCTTGCGCTTCAGCCATTCGAGGAATTCGAGCACGTTCTGCCACTTCGACTGCGCCTGCCGCTCGTCGAACGCGTCGTACAGGTACGCCTCGTAGTGGATCGCCTCCATCATGTCGTCGAGCACGACGGTCGCGGGCTCCTTGTCCGCGCGCTCGGTCAGGCGCTGGATGAAGTCGCAGAACATCCGCAGCGGTTCGACCTGGCGCGCCGACAGCCGCGCCTCGATCCCGCCCATGTACACGGCCTCGAACAGCGACACCTTCGCCTGCCCCGCGAACGAGCCGAGCGCTTCCAGCGTCGTGTTGCCGATGCCGCGGCGCGGCGTGGTGACCGCGCGGATGAACGCGGGATCGTCGTCGGCGTTCGCGATCAGCCGCAGGTACGCGCACAGATCCTTGATCTCGGCCTTGTCGAAGAACGACTGGCCGCCCGACAGCACGTACGGAATCCGCTCGCGCCGCAGCACCTGCTCGAAGATGCGCGCCTGGAAGTTGCCGCGGTACAGGATCGCGTAGTCGCGGAACTGCGCGCGCCGCTCGAACTTGTGCGCGGACAGCCGGAACACGACCGATTCGGCCTCGTGTTCCTCGTCGTTGCACGCCGTGACGGTGATCGAATCGCCCATCCCGTGCTCGGACCACAGCTTCTTCTCGAACAGCTTCGGGTTGTTCGCGATCACGTTGTTCGCGGCGGTCAGGATCCGCACCGTCGACCGGTAGTTCTGCTCGAGCTTGATCACGTGCAGCTTCGGGAAATCCTTGCCGAGCTGCGCGAGGTTCTCGAGCGTCGCGCCGCGCCAGCCGTAGATCGCCTGGTCGTCGTCGCCGACCGCCGTGAATGCGGCGCGCGGGCCCGCGAGCTGCTTCAGCAGCTCGTACTGGCACGCGTTGGTGTCCTGGTATTCGTCGATCAGCAGGTAGCGCAGCTTGTTCTGCCAGCGGTCGCGCACCTGCTCGTTCTTCGCGAACAGCTCGGCCGGCAGGCGGATCAGGTCGTCGAAGTCGACCGCCTGGTACGCGTGCAGCGTCGCCACGTAGTTGCGGTAGACCAGCGCGGCCTGGTGTTCGTCCTCGTTCGCCGCGATCGCCATCGCCTCGTCAGGCATGATCAGGCCGTTCTTCCACAGCGAGATGATGCTCTGGATCTTGCGGATCAGCCCTTTGTCGGTCGTGCCGAGCTGCTCCTGGATCATCCCGAAGCAGTCGTCCGAATCCATGATCGAGAACTGCGGCTTCAGGCCGACGTGCTCGGCCTCCTGGCGCAGGATCTGCACACCCAGCGAATGGAACGTGCAGACGGTGAGCTGGTTGACGGGCACCTTGCGGCCTTCCTTGCCCGGCGTGGTCAGCGTCTTGCCTTCCAGCAGCTTCGACACGCGCTCGCGCATTTCGGCCGCCGCCTTGTTCGTGAACGTGACGGCAGCGATGTGGCGCGGCTCGAAACCTTTCGCTTCGATCAGGTGCGCGATCTTCTGCGTGATCACGCGAGTCTTGCCGCTGCCCGCGCCGGCGAGCACGAGACAGGGACCGTCGAGGTAGCGCACCGCTTCGTTCTGAGCGGGATTGAGGCCTGCTGACATGATGGCGGATGGTGTTGCGGGTTGACGGCGGAACGCCGGGAGGATGCCGTGCGCGGCAGGCTGGCGAAGCAGGCGGACACGCAGGCAGGACGCGCATGTTAACACGTCGGCGGCGGGTATTTCGGGCGCGCCGCCGGACGGGGCGCGCAGGCTTGCCGGGCGGCCGCCCCCCGTCCGTTCGGCGTTGTCGTGGCCGTCCGTTCGGCCAATCGGGCCCGGTCCGCGCCGTGATCGGACACAATACGCACTCCGCTGGCGCCACCCGCGCCGGCCGCTTCAATGCGTTTCAACCACCGCCGGATCGACCTCATGGGATACCCGTTCGCCACCGCCGCCCTCGGCCCGCTGCTGTTCGCGCAAGGGCGCTACGTGCGCCGCGTCACGCCGCGGCTGCCCGAAGCGGCCGGGCCGCGCGACGGCTCAGTCGGCAACGGCCCGCCGCTGCGCGTGCTGGTGGTCGGCGATTCGGCCGCCGCGGGGGTCGGCGTCGCGACGCAGCACGACGCGCTCGCCGGGCAACTGGCGAGCGCGCTGGCGGCCACGCACCGCGTGCGCTGGAAACTGCTCGCGCGCACCGGCCTGACGACGCGCGAGCTCGTCGACTGGCTCGCCGCCGAGCCGGCCGAGCCGTTCGACGTGGCCGTGACGTCGCTCGGCGTCAACGACGTGACGGGCGGCGTGCCGCCCGCACGCTGGCTCGCGCAGCAGACCGAGCTGGTGCGGCTGCTCGCCGCGCGTTTCCAGGTCGGGCACGCGATCCTGTCGGCGGTGCCGCCGATGGAGCGCTTCCCGGCGCTGCCGCAGCCGCTCGCGTGGTATCTGGGGCGGCGCGCGAAACGGCTCAACACGGCGCTCGCCGGCTGGGCGGGCGCGCAGCCGCACTGCACGTTCCTGCGGGTCGACCTGCCGCTCGAGCGGCACCTGATGGCCGCCGACGGCTTCCACCCCGGCGCAGCCGCCTGCGCGGTGTGGGCCGCGCAGGTTGCGGCTGCGGTGCGGCAGCGGATGGACGGATGATGCGGCACATGCCGAGGCCGGCTGGCCGCCCCGGCTCACCGGGCGGTGCGCCGGGTGCCGGGTGCCGGGTGCCGGGCGCCAAGAGCCAAGAGCCGGGTGCCGCGAGTTCGACAGTCGCACCGCGCGCCCCCGCTCCTGCGCAAAATGCCGGCATTCCTTGCGCAAGTGTCGCATCGCTCCGTGCATTTCGCCCGACGCGTCTGTGCAAGCGGCAGCGCCATGCCAAAATAGCCGGTCGTCTTCGCGCCGCTCCGGCGCGCCATCCTTTAGTTTCCTTCGCAGCCAGGAATTGCCATGTCGTCATTGCTCAGGATTGGTTTGATGGGTTTCGGTTTCGCCGGCGCGACGTTTCACGCGCCCGTGATCGCCACGAGCGGCCGCACTGAAGTCGCCGCGATCGCGACGGGCCAGGGGGAGCGCGCGCAGGCCGCGTATCCGGGCGCGCGCATCGTTTCCGACCTCGACACGCTGCTCGGCCTCGACGATATCGAATGCGTGGTGATCGCCACGCCGAACGACACCCATTTCGCGCTCGCGCGCCAGGTGCTCGAAGCCGGCCGCCACGTAGTGGTCGACAAGCCCGTCACGCTCACCGCCGACGAGGCGCTCGCGCTCGCGCGGCTCGCGAACGCGCGCAGCCGGCTGTTCGCGCCGTTCCACAACCGCCGCTGGGACGGCGATTTCCTCACCGTGCGCCGCATCGTCGAATCGTGCGAGCTCGGCCGCCTCACGTACTTCGCGTCGCACTTCGACCGCTTCCGGCCGACGCCGCGCACGCGCTGGCGCGAGGAGCCGGCCCGCGGCGGCGGCCTGCTGCTCGACCTCGGCCCGCACCTGATCGACCAGGCGCTCGCGCTGTTCGGCACGCCGGAAACGGTGAGCGCCACCGTCAAGACGCGCCGCGACCACGGTACGGCGCCCGATTTCGTGCACCTGCTGCTCGGCTATCCGGACAAGGACGTCGCGCTGCATGCGAGCGCGCTGTCGGCGATCGAACCCGCGCGCTTCACGCTGCACGGCACGCGCGGCAGCTACCAGAAGTTCGGGCTCGACACGCAGGAAGACCAGCTCAAGGCCGGCCTCACCGCGGACGACGTCGAATTCGGCGGCGGCAACCCGCCCGGCCTGCTGCGCGTGCTCGACGGCGACGTCGAGGTCGAGCGGCCGGTGCCGACGCTCGACGGCCAGTACGCGGAGTTCTACCGCGCGCTCGCCGCGTCGATCCGCGACGGCGCGCCGTTCCCCGTCACCGCGCAGGACGCGGTCGACGTGATGACGATCATCGAGCTCGCCGCGCAGAGCGAACACGACGGCCGCCGGGTGCCGTTCGTGCGCCGCCCGGTCTGACGCCGCCGGCCGGGTCGGTGCCGACCCGGCCGCCCTCCCGCGCCACACGCCCGCGGCAGCGCTGCCTCTTCCTCCCTGCGCCGCCCCGCCCGCTCGGCGCCGAACATTCCGTTACAAATGGTGCGGGAACGAAAGTCAGCGGTCGTTCGGTCTGACGCGTTTCTCAAAAAGTCGATCCGACACCCATCCGTCAGGAGAATGTGATGCAACGGTTGATTCGCGCAGCGGCATGCTGCGTCCTGGTTTCCTCGCTCGCGGCGTGTATCGTGCAGCCGCAGCGGCCGGCCCGGCAGGCGCCCCCGCCGCGACCGAATCCGCAGGTCGTCGCGAACGACCGCATGCAGGAGGTCCAGGGACGGATCGACAACCTGCATCGCCGGATCGACGCGCGCGTGAACGGCGGCTACTACCCGCCGCCCTACGGCGCGCAGCTGCACCATCGCCTCGACGTGATCCGCCAGGAAGCGAACGACATGTCGGCCCAGCACAACGGCGGCCTGTCCGGCGACGAGCAGCGCGTGCTGAACCAGGAACTCGACACGGCCGCGCGCGCGATCGGCGAGTAACGCGCCGGCACCTGCCGGCGCGGATGAAGCGGCGGCGCCGGCCGCCGCCGCTTGTCGCGAAGCGACATTCTTTTGCTCAAATTGACAATGCCCACCTGCTCGCGTACAGTCGCCCGCACGCGTCGGGAGAGCGTGTGACCGGGTTGTTCCGACACCGGTTGCGCCGCCGAAGGGGCACACCCGCAAACTCTCAGGCAAAAGGACCGACCGCGTCGGGAAACCGCATCCGCGCACCGCGCGAGCAATACGTTTCCCGCACTCTGGAGAGCGGCAGTAGCCCGCAGCGCATTGGCTGCGCGGGCAGGCTGCCCACCGAAGGGGCGCGCGTTCGCCGGGCTTGGCCCGCAGCGCAATCTCTCAGGTATCGAGGACAGAGGGGCATGTACCGGATCGCGTGAGGCCATCGGCCGCGGCGGTCGGCACATGGCCGTTCTGATCCGCGCGCAAGCGCCTTGCCTGAGGCCTCGATGACTGCACTGAATCACACCCCGCTCAACGCCGCGCACCGCGCGCTCAATGCCCGCATGGTCGACTTCGGCGGCTGGGACATGCCCGTCAACTACGGCTCGCAGATCGAAGAACACGCTGCCGTGCGCACCGACGCCGGCATGTTCGACGTGTCGCACATGTGCGTCGTCGATTTCACCGGCAGCCGCGTGCGCGCGTTCTTCGAGCATGCGATCGCGAACAACGTCGGCAAGCTCAAGACGCCCGGCAAGGCACTCTACTCGTGCCTGCTCAACCCGCAAGGCGGCGTCATCGACGATCTGATCGTCTACTACTTCACCGAAGAATTCTTCCGCGTGGTCGTCAACGCCGGCACCGCCGACAAAGACATCGCGTGGTTCAACCAGCTGAACGAGCAAGGCGGCTACGGCCTGACGATCGCGCCGCGCCGCGATTTCGCGATCGTCGCCGTCCAGGGTCCGAACGCCCGCGAAAAGGTCTGGGCGACGGTGCCTTCCGCCCGCGCCGCCACCAGCGAGCTCAAGCCGTTCAACGCCGCGCAGGTCGCCGGCACGCCGTTCGGCGATCTCACCATCGCCCGCACCGGCTATACCGGCGAAGACGGCTTCGAAGTGATCGTCCCGGCCGTGCACGTCGAAGTGCTGTGGAATGCGCTGCAGCAACACGGCGTGCGTCCGTGCGGGCTCGGCGCGCGCGACACGCTGCGCCTCGAGGCCGGCATGAACCTGTACGGCCAGGACATGGACGACACCGTCTCCCCGCTCGACGCGGGCCTCGCATGGACCGTCGACCTCGCCGCGCCGCGCGACTTCGTCGGCCGCGCCGCACTCGAAGCCAACGGCACGCGCGCCGCGTTCGTCGGCCTGATCCTGCAGAAGGAAAACGGCAAGGCGGGCGGCGTGCTGCGCGCGCACCAGAAGGTCGTCACGCCGCACGGCGAAGGCGAGATCACGAGCGGCACGTTCTCGCCGTCGATGCAGGAATCGATCGCGTTCGCGCGGGTGCCGGCGGCCGTCCAGATCGGCGACACCGTCCAGGTGCAAATTCGAGACAAGAATCTTCCCGCGCGCGTGGTAAAACTGCCGTTCGTGCGCAACGGCAAGGTCCTCGCTGCGTAACGACCGAGAAGCGGCCGCGGGGCCGCCTCCCGGCAAGCCGGGAGATGGCGCCCGGCGCAACCCTATCCGGCGTGCCATGGCGGCGCGCCAGCAGAACGAACACACCCTTTTATCCAGGAGCATCCGATGAGCAACGTCCCGGCCGAGCTGAAATACACCGACGAACACGAGTGGATCCGCACCGAGGCGGACGGCACGCTGACGGTCGGCATCACCGATCACGCGCAGAGCACGCTCGGCGACATCGTCTTCCTCGAGCTGCCCGAAGTCGGCAAGTCGGTGAACGCGGGCGACGCCGTCGGCGTCGTCGAATCGGTGAAGGCGGCCTCCGACATCTACTCGCCGGTGTCCGGCGAGATCGTCGCCATCAACGAAGCAGCCACCGATGCGCCGGAAGAAGTGAACGGCGATGCGTACGGCGTGTGGCTCTTCAAGATCAAGCTCGCGGCCGGCGCGTCGACCGACAAGCTGATCGACGCCGACGCCTACAGCAAGCTGATCGACTAATTTCCCTACCCGAACCGCGCGGCGCCGGCCTCGGCGCGCGCGGGACCAGAGTCACGCCATGAAGCTCGAACACCCGGACCGCCTGATGAACCGCACGCCCCTCTCGCTCGCCGCGCTCGAAACGCACGACGCGTTCGCCGAACGCCACATCGGCCCCGACGCCGCCAGCCAGCAGGCCATGCTCGACACGCTCGGCTTCGCGTCGCGCGCCGCCCTGATCGACGCCGTGATCCCGGCCTCGATCCGCCGCGCCGAAACGCTGCCGCTCGGCCCGTTCGCGCAGCCGAAGAGCGAGGCCGAAGCCCTCGCCGCGCTGCGTGCGCTCGCGGACAAGAACCAGGTGTTCCGCTCCTATATCGGCCAGGGTTATCACGACACGCACACGCCGGCCGTGATCCTGCGCAACGTGCTCGAAAACCCGGCGTGGTACACGGCCTACACGCCGTACCAGCCCGAAATTTCCCAGGGCCGCCTCGAGGCACTCCTGAACTTCCAGCAGATGGTGGCCGACCTCACGGGCCTCGCGATCTCGAACGCGTCGCTGCTGGATGAAGCGACGGCCGCGGCCGAAGCGATGACGCTGCTGCAGCGTACCGGCAAGCCGAAGTCGAACGTGTTCTACGTGGCCGACGACGTGCTGCCGCAAACGCTCGAAGTGATCCGCACGCGCGCGCTGCCGATCGGCATCGAAGTCAAGACGGGCCCAGCGGCCGACGCCGCGCAGGCGAACGCGTTCGGCGTGCTGCTGCAATACCCGGGCGTGAACGGCGACGTGCGCGACTACCGCGCGCTCACCGAGGCGATCCACGCGGCCGGCGGCCACGTGGTCGTCGCGGCCGACCTGCTCGCGCTCACCGTGCTGACGCCGCCCGGCGAATGGGGCGCGGACGTCGCGGTCGGCAACACGCAGCGCTTCGGCGTGCCGATGGGCTTCGGCGGCCCGCACGCCGCTTACATGGCCGTGCGCGACGAATTCAAGCGCCAGATGCCGGGCCGCCTCGTCGGCGTGACGGTCGACGCGCAGGGCAAGCCCGCGCTGCGCCTCGCGCTGCAGACGCGCGAACAGCACATCCGCCGCGAAAAGGCGACGTCGAACGTGTGTACCGCACAGGCGCTGCTCGCGATCATGGCCAGCATGTACGCGGTCTACCACGGCCCGCACGGCCTGAAGACGATCGCGCTGCGCGTGAACCGCATCGCGGCGCTGTTCGCCGCCGGCGTGAAACAGCTCGGCTTCGCGACCGTCAACGACACGTTCTTCGACACGCTGACGATCGACACCGGCGCGCGCACCGCGCAGGTCCACGAATTCGCGAAGGCGAAGCGCATCAACCTGCGCCGCGTGAGCGCCACGCAAGTCGGCGTATCGGTCGACGAAACGACGACACGCGACGATCTCGCCGACCTGCTCGACGTGTTCGCGCAGGCCGCGGGCGGCACCGCGCCGGCCGTCGATGCGCTGGACGCGGGCCTCGCCGGCGTCGCCGCGCTGCCGGCCGGCCTCGAGCGCACGAGCGCGTACCTGACGCACCACGTGTTCAACCGCCACCATTCCGAAACCGAAATGCTGCGCTACCTGCGCAGCCTGTCGGACAAGGATCTCGCGCTCGACCGCTCGATGATCCCGCTCGGCTCGTGCACGATGAAGCTGAACGCGACGTCGGAAATGCTGCCCGTCACGTGGCCCGAGTTCGGCCGGATCCACCCGTTCGCCCCGGCCGAGCAGACCGTCGGCTACCGCGAGATGATCGACCAGCTCGAGCAGATGCTCGTCGCGGCCACCGGCTACGCGGCCGTGTCGCTGCAGCCGAACGCGGGCTCGCAGGGCGAGTACGCGGGTCTCTTGATCATCCACGCGTACCACGCATCGCGCGGCGAAGGCCATCGCGACGTGTGCCTGATCCCGGCGTCCGCGCACGGCACGAACCCGGCGTCCGCGCACATGGCCGGCATGAAGGTCGTGGTCGTCGCCTGCGACGCGCAGGGCAACGTCGACATCGCCGACCTGAAGGCGAAGGCCGAACAGCACTCGAAGGACCTCGCGGCGATCATGATCACGTACCCGTCGACGCACGGCGTGTTCGAGCAGAACGTCCGCGAGATCTGCGAAATCGTCCATGCGCACGGCGGCCAGGTGTACGTCGACGGCGCGAACATGAATGCGATGGTCGGCCTGACCGCGCCGGGCCAGTTCGGCGGCGACGTGTCGCACCTGAACCTGCACAAGACCTTCTGCATCCCGCACGGCGGCGGCGGCCCGGGCGTCGGCCCGGTCGCGGTCGGCGCGCACCTCGCGAAGTTCCTGCCGAACCAGCGCTCGACCGGCTACGCACGCACGGAAGACGGCATCGGCGCGGTGTCGGCCGCGCCGTACGGCTCGGCGTCGATCCTGCCGATCTCGTGGATGTACATCGCGATGATGGGCGCGAAGAACCTGACCGCCGCGACGGAAACCGCGATCCTCAATGCGAACTACATCGCGAAGCGCCTCGCGCCGCATTACCCGGTGCTGTATTCGGGCCCGGGCGGGCTCGTCGCGCACGAGTGCATTCTCGACCTGCGTCCGATCAAGGAAACGAGCGGCATCAGCGTCGACGACGTCGCGAAGCGCCTGATGGACTACGGCTTCCACGCGCCGACGATGAGCTTCCCGGTGCCGGGCACGCTGATGGTCGAGCCGACCGAATCGGAATCGCAGGAAGAGCTCGACCGCTTCATCGCCGCGATGATCGCGATCCGCGAGGAAATCCGCGCGGTCGAGGAAGGCCGCGCCGATCGCGAGGACAACCCGCTGCGTCACGCACCGCACACGGCGGCCGTCGTCACCGCGAACGAATGGCCGCACGCGTACTCGCGCGAGCAGGCCGCGTACCCGGTCGCATCGCTCGGCACGAACAAGTACTGGCCGCCGGTCGGCCGTGCGGACAACGCGTACGGCGACCGCAACCTGTTCTGCTCGTGCGTGCCGATGTCGGACTACGCATAACGCGCGCCAGGCCCGGAGCCGACCAATGGTGACCGCACCGCACGCAACCCGGGGTTGCGTGCGGTTTTTGCGTTCGCCGGGCCGACCGGTTCACGTTCATCCGCCAATCCGGCTAACATCACACGCGATCCAGCCAATGAAGGAGTTCCGCATGGTGCGTCCGATGTTTCCGGGCCATGGTGCAACCGAGCGGCGGCCGCGCATCCGCGCAGGCCGCTACGTGCCGATGCTCGTCGCGTCGCTGTCGCTGGCCGCCGCCGGCCTCGGCGCCGCCGGCAGTGCGCGCGCGGCGATGAATTTCTGCGCGGCGCCGGCGCTGCAGACGAGCGAGACGACGCAGGCCGAGCCGGGCGTGCAGGCGCTGATCCGCAGCGTCGACGCGCGCATCGGCGAGCAGCCGAAAGCGATGGCGCGCGTGCACACCGAGGGCACGCTGCCGCACGAAGGCATCTACGACCAGAGCGCGGCCGCGCTCAAGGACATGGACCTGATGCGCGACGCGGCGCTCGCGTGGCGCGTGACGAACGCGCCGCGCTACCTGCAACTCGTCGACCGCTTCCTGTCCGCGTGGGTCTCGACCTACCAGCCGAGCTTCAACCCGATCGACGAGACGCGCTTCGAGAGCCTGATCATTGCGTACGACATGACCGCGAGCGCGTTGCCGGTGAAAACGCGCAACGCGACGGCCGCGTTCATCGCGAAGCTCGGCGCCGGCTATGTCGCGCAGGTCGACGCGCAGAAGCGCCCGCTCACCGGCACCTGGCGCAACAACTGGCAGAGCCACCGGATCAAGCTGATCGCGCTGTCCGCATTCACGCTCGGCGACCGCAAGATGATGAACGCCGCGCAGCGGCTGTTCGTCGAGCATCTCGCCGACAACATCGGCCCCGACGGCAAGACCTGGGATTTCGAGGAACGCGACGCGCTGCATTACGCGGTCTACGATCTGCAGCCGCTGGTAACGGCCGCGCTCGCCGCGCGCCGCTTCAACCGCAACTGGCTGCGCGAGCGCGGCGCGAATGGCGCGACGCTCGCGGCCGCGCTCGACTGGCTCGTGCCGTATGCGCTCGGCGAAAAGACGCACGAGGAATTCGTGAATTCACCGGTGCCGTTCGACGCGAAGCGCCGCGAGGCCGGCTTGCCGGGTTACACGGGGCAGTGGGACCCGAAAAACGCCACCGAACTCTTTCATCTGGCCGCGCGGCTCGACGGGCGCTATGCCCGCGTCGCGCAGCAGCTTTCCCCAACGCCGCCCGCATGGCTCGCCGCGTGCCTGCCATTGCAGGCGCGCTAGCATCATTCTTATCGCAAGGCAGGTATCGAAATGGCAGTCAGCGTGTTTGACCTCTTCAAGATCGGCATCGGTCCGTCCAGTTCGCACACGGTCGGACCGATGCGCGCGGCGCTGATGTTCGTCCAGGGCCTCGAGCGCGACGGGCTGCTCGACGCGACGGCCCACGTGAAGGTCGAGCTGTACGGCTCGCTCGGCGCCACCGGCAAGGGCCACGGCACCGACCGCGGCGTGATGCTCGGCCTGCTCGGCGACGCGCCCGACACCGTCGATCCCGACACGATCGACGCGCGACTCGAAGACGTCCGCAAGACGAAGCAACTCGCGCTGCTCGGCACGCATCCGGTGCCGTTCGTGCTGAAGGACAACATCGCGTTCTACCGCCAAGCGCTACCCGAACATCCGAACGGGATGAAGCTGCGCGCGAGCGACGCGAACGGCGCGGTGCTGGTCGAGCGCACTTATCTGTCGGTCGGCGGCGGCTTCGTCGTGACGGCCGGCGCACCGAACACCAAGGTGCTGAGCGCGGCCGAGCAGATGACGCACCCGTTCCGCACCGGCGCGGAGCTGCTCGCGCTGACCGCGTCGACCGGCAAGTCGATCGCGCAACTGATGTGGGAAAACGAGCGCGCGTGGCACACCGAGGAAGAAACGCGCGACGGGCTGCTGAAGATCTGGGCCGTGATGCAGTCGTGCGTGTCGCGCGGCTGCGGGATCGGCAACCCGGACGCCGACGGCAACCTGCCCGGCCCGTTCCAGGTCAAGCGCCGCGCGCCGCAGCTGTACCGCACGCTGACGGGCAGCCCTGAGCGCGCGCTGCAGGACCCGCTGTCGATGATCGACTGGATCAACCTGTACGCGATCGCGGTCAACGAGGAAAACGCGGCCGGCGGCCGCGTCGTCACCGCGCCGACCAACGGCGCGGCCGGCATCATCCCGGCGGTGCTGCACTACTACACGCGCTTCACGCCCGGCGCGAACGAACAGGGCGTGATCGATTTCCTGCTGACGGCCGCCGCGATCGGCATCCTGTACAAGCTCAACGCGTCGATCTCCGGCGCGGAAGTCGGTTGCCAGGGCGAAGTGGGCGTCGCGTGCTCGATGGCCGCGGGCGCACTCGCGGCCGTGCTCGGCGGCTCGCCGCAGCAGGTCGAGAACGCGGCCGAGATCGGGATGGAGCACAACCTCGGCCTGACCTGCGACCCGGTGGGCGGGATGGTGCAGATCCCGTGCATCGAACGCAACGCGATGGCGTCGGTGAAGGCCGTCAACGCGGCGCGCATGGCGCTGCGCGGCGACGGCTCGCACTACGTGTCGCTCGACTCCGTGATCAAGACGATGCGCGAGACGGGCGCCGACATGAAGACCAAGTACAAGGAAACGTCGCGCGGCGGGCTGGCGGTGAATATCGTCGAGTGCTGATGCTGGATCAGGCGGTCATGCGAGACGAATGAACGCTTGCATGACCGCCGGGTCCCGGCGTGCACACATCAATCGTTCAACCAGTTCTCGAGTCGCAATCCCGGGTAACTCGCGAGATCCCGCTCGTTGTTGGTCACCAGAACGGCGAATATCGCGCATTACGGCCATTGCCGTCGCGCATGCAGTACGCGAAGAATCTCCACGATGCCATCGGCCGGCCGGATTCGGTACACGAGCACATAGTTCGGCGCGATCACCAGCTCGCGTGTGCCGGCCACCCGCCCTTGCCGATACAACTCGGCGTGGGCCGGTAGCGCCACCGCCCTTTCTTCCAGCCGTTCGTCGAGTTCGACCGCAGCCAGCGGGTCGTCCTCGGCGATGTAGTCCATGATCGCGGCGCGATCCTCCAGCGCCTTCGGGTTCCAGTGCAGCGCCAGGGTCAAGAAACATCCCCACGCCTGCCCGCGAGCCGATCACGCAGTGCCGCACGGCGCGACGCGAAGTCGGCGCTGACTTCGGCGTCCGGAATCGACGCACGCGGGTCGTCCAGCGCCTGCTGCACCTGCTCCCGAAACCAGCGATCGTGGGCCGCCGCCTCGTGTGCCGCCTTCAACGCCACCGCCCGATCGGGCCGCGTCGCCCGGCCGGCCGCATCCGGATCGAAGGCCGACGCATCCACATCGAACCGGCTGATACCGATGTCACGCAGAAAGCCGACCAGCGTTTCAAATCGGCGAAACACCCGCACGTCGCCGCGCTTGGCCGACAGGAAACGCTCGTGCACGCCGCAGCGGGCCGAGAGCGCCCAGCCGTTGCCGCAACCGACCACGCGGGCCGCACGCACCGCGCCGGCTTCGACCAGCTCCGTCAGCGTCTTTTGATCGATCGTTTCGGTCGTCATGGCGATTCTTGCCCCATTTTTTACTCACCCGTTGAAATTTTACTATTGAATGGCCTCCTGATTTATTGTTATTTGGTCGACCCGCTTTCACGCTGGAAGCAGCGTCCGGCTCAGTGTCCGTAGCCCTGACTTTCCGCCGTCGCGCCCACGCGCACAAGCTGGCCGATCAGCCAGCCGAAGCCGGGACCCGCACCGATCACCCGACGTTCCGACACTTTTCAGCGCCCGGCCATCCGGCGTAAGCTGTACGTCCCGCTACCCAGGGAGACGGCAGCCCATGTCGCATTCCAAGGATCTCGAGCCGCGCACCACCACCGGTGCGCGACTGCTCGTCGATGCGTTGCTCGCCAATCACGTCGAACGCGTGTTCTGCGTGCCGGGCGAAAGTTTCCTCGCCGTGCTCGATGCGCTCGCGGACGACACCGCCCGCATCCAGACGGTCGTCTGTCGCCACGAGGCGGCCGCCGCGAACATGGCCGAAGCGGTCGGCAAGCTGACCGGCCGCCCGGGCATCGCGTTCGTCACGCGCGGGCCCGGCGCGACCCATGCGTCGATCGGCGTGCACACCGCGTTCCAGGATTCGACGCCGATGATCCTGTTCGTCGGCCAGTGCGCACGCGAACACCTCGACCGCGAAGCCTTCCAGGAAATCGACTACCGCCGGATGTTCGGCCAGATGGCGAAATGGGTTGCGCAGATCGACGACCCGCGCCGCATCCCCGAATACCTGAGCCATGCGTTCCACGTCGCGACGTCCGGCCGGCCCGGCCCGGTCGTGCTCGCGTTGCCGGAGGACGTGCTGTCCGACGCGTGCGCGCCGCAGCCCGTCGCACCGGCCGCGAAACGCATCGCGGCGGCGCCGTCGGCCGCGCAGCTCGACGAGCTGCGCGAGCGGCTCGCGCGCGCGGAGCGGCCGTTCGCGATCGTCGGCGGCAGCGGCTGGACGCCGGACGCGTGCGCGAACCTGCGCACCTTCGTCGAACGCTGGCAATTGCCGGTCGCGTGCGCGTTCCGCTTCCAGGACACGATCGACAACGCGCACCCGAACTACGCGGGCGACGTCGGGCTCGGGATCAACCCCGCGCTCGCGAAACGCATCCGCGACGCCGACCTGCTGCTCGTGATCGGGCCGCGCCTCGGCGAAGCGACGACCGGCGGCTACACGCTGCTCGACATCCCGAAAACGCGCCAGACGCTGATCCACGTGCATCAGGGCGCGGACGAACTCGGCCGCGTGTACGCCGCCGACCTGCCGATCGTGTCGGGCATGCCCGAGATCGCCGCGCCGCTGGCCGCGCTCGAACCGCCGGAGCGGCCCGCGTGGGCCGGCGCGGCCGCCGACGCGCACCGCGCATACCGCGAATGGCATGCGCCGCTGCCGATGCCCGGCGACGTGCAACTCGGCGACGTGATGGTGCAGTTGCGCGAGCGCCTGCCGCACGACGCGATCCTGACCAACGGCGCGGGCAACTATGCGATCTGGCTGCATCGCCACTTCGCGTACCGGCACTACCGTTCGCAGCTTGCGCCGACGAGCGGCGCGATGGGCTACGGGCTGCCGGCCGCGCTCGCCGCGAAGTCGCTGTATCCGCAGCGCGCCGTCGTCGCGCTCGCGGGCGACGGCTGCTTCATGATGGCCGGCAACGAGCTCGCGACCGCGATGCAATACGGGCTGAACATCGTCGCGATCGTCGTCAACAACGGTCATTTCGGCACGATCCGCATGCATCAGGAGCGTAACTACCCGGGCCGCGTGCACGGCACGGGGCTCACGAATCCGGATTTCGCCGCGTATGCGCGTGCGTTCGGCGCGCATGGCGAGACGGTCGAGCGCACCGCCGATTTCGCGCCCGCGCTCGAACGCGCGTTGACCTGCGGGCTGCCCGCGGTGATCGAGATCCGCATCCCGCAGGACGCCAGCACACCCGCCGCGACGCTCGAGCAGATCCGCGAGCAGGGCCGCCGCGCGCGCGGCGCATGACGTCGGGCGACATGCACGCCACGCCGCCCGTCGCCGCGCTGTCGCACGACGACGCGCTGACCTGCCCCGGCACGCTGCTCGCGCCCGACGGCACGCTCGTCGCACCGTACGACCTCGAGCAGGGCGACGCGCGCACCGAAGGCCATGTAGCGGCCGCGCCCGCGCTCGGCCTGCGGCACGCCGCGTCCCGACCGTTCCGGCTCGACTACGGCGCGGCGCGGCACGTGCACGTGATCAACGGCATGGGCGTCACGCTCGGTGATTCGGTGATCGGGATGACGGCCCTCGCCGCGTTGCGGGATGCCCATCCGGGCCTGCCCTTCACGCTGTACCGGCCGGCGCGCGCGCCGCGCTATGTCGATGCGCTGTACGCGCTCGCGGCCGACGTCGTCGCGCCGTCGCGCGCGCTGCCGTACCCCGCCGAAGCGCTGGCCACGGAGCCGCACTGCATCGACGTCGGCAATCACCTGTACTGGCCCGCGTTCGCGCGGCTGCCGATGATCGACTTTTTCCTCGACGCGCTCGGCGCCGATCCGGCCGCCGTGCCGGCCGCCGCGAAGCGCAACCGCTGGCTCGCGCGGCTGCCGTTGCCCGCACTGCCGGCCGAATGGCAGCGGCCGTACGTGCTGTTCTGCCCGAGTGCGAGCACCGCGGTGCGCAGCGTGCCGCCCGCGCTGCGCGTCGCGTTCGTGGATCGGCTCGCGCAGCGTTACGGATTGCCGGTAGTCGGCTTCGGTCCGCTCGCGCATCCGGCTTACGTGGATATGAGCAGCGACGCGGCCGACACCGCGCGCTTCATCGCCTGGATCAAGGGCGCGAGCCTGCTGTTCGCGCCGGACACGGCGGCCCTGCATCTCGCCGACGGTTTCGACGTGCCGACGCTCGCATGCTTCACGACGATCGGCCCGGCGCTGCGCGTGCGCGACTATCCGCATTGCGTGCCCGTCACGCTTGACGTGCCGGCCGCATTGCACGGGCTGCATCACAGCGAGCGGCCGGACGATCTGGCGGCGGTCGAAGCCGCTTACCGCGCAATCGACTGGGACGCGCTCGCGTGGCCCGCACCGCGCGACGTGGCTGCACAGGCCGCCATCTGAGCGAAGCCTGCGCAGCGGCGGGCGGAACGATCAAGCCCGTAGCGGCACGCCCACCGCGTCAGCACCACTGCAGCCCGCCTTCCCGCCAAGCCCCTCACGCGCGATCGCGCAGCGTCTCCGACGGCCGCTTGCCGAACAGGCGCCGGTAATCGGTCGCGAACTGGCTGAGATGCCAGAAACCCCACGCCTCCGCGACGTCCTGCACCGACCCCGCCGCGCGCCCGCACAGGTCGCGCCGCGCGCCGTTCAGCCGCAGCGTGCGCAGGTAGGTCGCGGGCGCCATGCCGAGCACGTCCTGGAAACAGTACTGCAGCGTGCGCCGGCTCACGTGCAGCTGCTCGCACAGCTCGGGCACGCCGACCGGGCGCGTGCGGTGCGCGAGCACGTAGTCGCGCGCCTGGTCGACGAGCCAGCGGCGCGTCGACGGCGCGCCGCCGCTGCCGTCGTCGGCCGGCTGCGCGCAGGCATCGAACAGTGCGGCCAGCACTTCGGCCTGCAGGTCGTCGCGCTGCGCATCGGGCAGCGGGCCGGCCATCGCCACCGCGCCGTCGAGCCGGCGGCCGAGCAGCGCGCACAGCCGCGCGAGCCGCGCATCGCCGACCTGCATCACGCGCTGCGTGAACAACCGCTCGTCGAGCGCGCGGCGCTCGACGTCCTCGGCATAGCGGCGCAGCACGTCGCCGCGCACGACGACGCCGTAGATCGAGAACTGCGCGGGCGTCACCAGTTCGAATTCGACGTTGCCGGGCCGGAATGCGAGCGCGCCGGGGCCGATGCGGCACGCATCGACGCGCGCCGAGCCGTCGCACACGAGCGGAATGCCGAACCAGTACGCATCGCCGCGCACTTCGCACGCCTGGCGCAGCAGATGGCTGGTCGATTCGCGAAACAGCTTCATCGTGTCGAGCGGCAGCTCGGTCAGCGTGCCGACGAAGCGGCCGGCCGCGAGCTGGTCGTAGGTCTGCCGCCAGCCGATCAGGTTGCGCGCCTGCTCGTCCGCATCGTGCGCGACGCTGACGACGGCCTGCCCGGCGAACGCATCGTCGCCCTGCGCGCTGCGCCGCGTGTCTTCGGCGGTCGGTTCTTCCGTACCCACCACGTGTTGATCCATCGTGTCCTCCCTCACCTGCGCGGAACCCTGCGTGCCACGCAAGTCCCGTGCCGAACCGCACGGCCCGGCGAGCAACCCGCCATTCCACGCTGTCCGGCCGCCGCGCGCCATGCGGGCGCACCCGAAGGCGGCATGCCGCGCACGCCGCCGGTGCGATCCGCGCGGCGAGCGCGCATGCGCGCCGCCGCCCGCGCCCGGATGCCGGCTACCGGGCCGGCTTCAGCCGCACGACCCGCGTGCCGCAATTGCCGTATGCGTGCGCGATCGCCAGCTCGACGATCGCGCTGCCCGCCGCCCACGGCGCCGCGTCCGCTTCCGGCAGATCGGCGCGCAGCGTGGCGCGACCGTTGATCCGGTAGCGCAGGCCGCGCACGAAATCGACGAACAGCAATCCGACGCCGCTGCCGTCGCAGGCGGCCGCGTCGATCCGGCCGCCGTCGCCGCCATGCGCGGCGGGCAACGCGAACCGCAGCGTCTTCGTATCGATCACGCGTACCACCGGCAGCAGATCGCCGTTCGCGTCGCGTCGGCTCTGCACGATGTCGCAGGTCATCGACGCACCCGCGCCGGATGCCATGCCGACGAACATGAACGGCTGCGATTCGATGAACTGCCGCACGCCGAGGCTCAGCCGCGTCGTCACGGCGTCGCTCATCCGCTCCGCTTCGTCGGCGACGCCGAAGCGGTGTTGCGCGTCGAGTTCGCCCGGATGAAATACCGGGTGACGGGGAAAGGATCGGGATGGTTCTGCCATGCTGGGGGTCGTCGTATGCATCGGCGCGCCGTACCGCCGCGCATGCGCGGCGGTCGGCAGCGTGGCCGGCGCCGGCCGCCAACAACGCAGCCCGCGCCGACTGTCGAACAGGGAAATCGAACCGGGCGACGTACGGGGCCCAACCGGCCCCCGACACGTCGCGCCGGCTTCGGCGATCAGAAGAACCCGAGCGCCTCGGCCTGGTAGCTGACCAGCAGGCACTTCGTCTGCTGATAGTTCGACAGCGCCATCTTGTGCGTCTCGCGGCCGATCCCCGACTGCTTGTAGCCGCCGAACGCCGCATGCGCGGGGTACAGGTGGTAGCAGTTGGTCCACACGCGGCCGGCCTCGACCTCGCGGCCCATCCGGTACGCACGCGTGCCGTTGCGCGTCCACACGCCGGCGCCGAGCCCGTAGAACGTATCGTTCGCGAGTTCGATCGCTTCCTGCTCGTCCTTGAACGTCATCACCGACGCGACCGGCCCGAAGATCTCCTCCTGGAACACGCGCATCTTGTTGTTGCCGAGCAGCATCGTCGGCTTCACGTAGTAGCCCGTGCCGAGGTCGGCGGCCGGCGCCGCGCGCTCGCCGCCCGTCAGGCATTGCGCGCCTTCGCCGCGGCCGATGTCGATGTATGACAGGATCTTGTCGAGCTGCTGCTGCGACGCCTGCGCGCCGATCATCGTCTGCAAGTCGAGCGGGTGGCCGGACTTGATGCGCTCGACGCGCGCGACGGCCTTCTCGATGAAGCGTTCGTAGATCGATTCCTGGATCAGGATCCGCGACGGGCACGTGCACACCTCGCCCTGGTTCAGCGCGAACATCGCGAGCCCTTCGAGCGCCTTGTCGAGGAACGCGTCGTCCTGGTCGAGCACGTCGGCGAAGAAGATGTTCGGGCTCTTGCCGCCCAGCTCGACCGTCGACGGGATCAGGCTGTCGGCCGCCGCGCGCAGGATGTGCTTGCCGACCGGGGTCGAGCCCGTGAACGCGATCTTCGCGATCCGCTTGCTGGTCGCGAGCGCTTCGCCCGCTTCCTTGCCGAAGCCGTTCACGATGTTGATCGTGCCGGCCGGGAACAGGTCGCCGATCAGCTCCATCAGCACGAGCACCGACGCGGGCGTCTGCTCGGCCGGCTTCATCACCACGCAGCAGCCGGCCGCGAGCGCCGGCGCGAGCTTCCACGCGGCCATCAGCAGCGGGAAGTTCCACGGGATGATCTGGCCGACCACGCCGAGCGGCTCGTGGAAGTGATACGCGACGGTGTTGTCGTCGATTTCGGAGATGCCGCCTTCCTGCGCGCGGATGCAGCCCGCGAAGTAGCGGAAGTGGTCGATCGCGAGCGGCAGGTCGGCCGCCATCGTCTCGCGCAGCGGCTTGCCGTTGTCGATCGTCTCGGCCACGGCCAGCAGCTTCAGGTTCTTTTCCATCCGGTCGGCGGCGGCGAGCAGCAGGTTCGCGCGCTCGGCGACGGACGTCTTGCCCCACTTGCGGCGCGCGGCATGCGCGGCGTCGAGCGCCAGCTCGATGTCGTCGGCGCCGGACCGCGGGATGCGGCAAAACGGCTGGCCGTTGATCGGCGACACGTTCTCGAAATACTCGCCCTTCACGGGCGCCACCCACTTGCCGCCGATGTAGTTGTCGTATTGCTGACGGTACGGGTATTCGACGTCGAGGCCCAGTTGCTTCAGGTCAAACGGGTTCATACATGTCTCCTGTTCATCGTGCTTGTGTGAGTACAGCGCCGGTTGGAATGCGCTGGTCCCGTTTACGCAACATGCGTGCCAAACGGACCGGGGGCATGTCGATCGCGGCCGGCCCGTGTTCGCACCGTGCGGTGTTCACGCACGCAACACGGCGGGTGTACCGATTCTGAACACCGCGATTGCGCAGCGACGGGATCGCTGTTCGGAATTTCCACAGTGCGCGCAGGGGCGCTGCCCGTGGAGGCGCGCCGCCGCGTGTGGCATGTCGCTTGCGTGCGGATCACCGATCCCCACGCCACGGCGCACGCGCCGACCGACACCATGAACGATCTCGGCCCCCTGACCGACGACGCCATCGCATTCATCCGCGAGCAGGCTTTCCTGATCGTCGCGACCGCCGACGCGGCCGGTAACGGCGACTGTTCGTACCGTGGCCGCCAGCCGCGTGCCGACGGCTCGTTCACGCCGCTCGTCGATATCCCGGATCGCCGCACGCTGGTGCTGCCCGATTTCGCGGGCAACAACCTGCTCAACACGATCGGCAACCTGCTCGTGAATCCGGCCATCGCGCTGCTGTTCGTCGATTTCGTGCGCCAGACGACCTGGCTCGTGCAGGGCCGCGCGACGCTCGACGAGGATGCGCAAGCGCGCGCGCACCTGTGGCCGGACGCGTTGCGCTATCTGGTGATCGATGTGGAACGCGCGCAGGCGCGCGCGGATGCGGCGCTGCCGCCGCTCGTGCTGGCGTGATGCGCGACGGGTGACGCGCTGGCCAGCCGACCATGCGGGCACGGCGGCTGCATCGACCGAAATGCCGATGTGCCGAAGTACCGACGCGTCGACGCGTCGCGATGCAACACTCACCGCCCGTGCGTCTCCGCGCGGGCCGGCTCGATCCGGCTGCGCGCCGACGCATCGGCGAGCGCGCGGCCGTCCGCATCGTCGCCCGTTTCATCGGCGGCCGGCCGCCGGCCGAGAAACCCGAACACCACCACCGCGCACAGCACGGTGACGACGGCCAGCCCCATCAGCAGCCGGTCGAACGCGTGCGTGTAGCTCGCGATCAACGCCGCCCGACCGACGCCCGGCAACGCGGCCGCCGCGCCCGCGAGATCGCCGGTCGCGAGCCGCGCGGCGGCCCGCAGCGTCGCATCCGGCGCATCGGCAGCACCAGCCGCCCCTGCCGCGTGCGCGAGCCCCGCGTGCGCGAGCGCGGCCAGTACCGCGCCGACGATCGCCAGCGCGATCCCCTCGCCGGCCACGCGCGTCGTGCTGAAAATGCCCGTCGCCATCCCCGCGCGCTCCTTCGGCACGACGCTCACCGACAGCCCGTCCATCAGCCCCCACGGCATGCCGGCGCCGACACCGATCGCGAGCATCGGCGCGATCGCCGCCGACCCCGCGCCGCCGCGCAACGCGATCCCGAGCCACACGAGCCCGGCTGCCGCGACCAGCAGGCCGAGCCCTGAAATCACGCCGGCCGACAGCCAGCGCGTGAGCGTCGCCGCGACGAGCGGCACGACCAGCATCGGCGCGGAAATCGCGAGCATCAGCCAGCCGGCGTCGATCTCGCTGAAACCGTCGATACCGATGAAGCGCAGCGGCAGCACGACGAGCAGCACGATGTAGCAGCAGCAGGTCGACACCGGCAGCACCTGCACGCCGACGAAGCGCGCGATGCGAAACAGCGACAGGTCGAGCATCGGCCGCGCGACGCGCGTCTCGATCGTCACGAACGCGCACGCGCCGAGCGCCGCGCCGGCCAGCAGCGCGATCACGAGCGGGCTCGACCAGCCGCGCGCGGGCGCCTCGATCACGCCGAACGTGAACAGCGTCAGCGCGGTCGTGAACGCCGCCGTGCCGGGCCAGTCGAGCCCGGTCGCGTGCGGATCGCGCGACTCGTCCATGCGCGGCAGCCCGAACGCGAGCGACAGCACGCCGGCCACCGCGCTCGTCACGAAGATCGCGCGCCAGCCGTAATGCCCGATCAAACCGCCGGCGAGCACCGGCCCGAACGCGAGTCCGATCCCGAACGTCGTGCCGAGCAGGCTGAACGCACGCGTGCGCGCCGCGCCGTCGAATTCCTGCGCGAGCGCGGCCGTGCCGCCGGCCAGCGCCGCGGCGGCGGCGAGCCCCTGCGCGGCGCGCAGCAAGTCGACCGCGAGCATCGACGGCGCGAACGCGAGTGCGACCGACATCAGCGTGAAGCCGCCGACGCCGATCGCGAACAGGCGCTTGCGGCCGAACTGGTCAGCCAGCGCGCCCGACGCCATCAGGAAGCTGCCGAACGCGAGCATGAACGCGTTGGTGATCCAGTTCATCGCGACCGGGCTGCCGTGCAGGTCGCGGCCGATCGCCGGCGTCGCGACCGCGCCGCCCGAAAACGACAGCGGCAGCGCGACGGCGGCCATGCAGACGGCGGCCAGCACCCACGCGCGCCGACGCGCCGCCAGGGCCGAAACGGCTGAAACAGGGTGATCCATCATCGCTCCTCGAAAAGCCGGCGCGGATGCGCCATCAGAGCGACAGACGATAAATCCGATTCAATCCGCGAAAAACCCCGCGAAGCTCCACATATAACGGACTAAAATTCCGTAATTCACCTGACAGCGTGCGTCGCTGCACGTCGTTCGATTCGATGGAAAATCTCACCGGCATCGTCGCGTTCGTCCGCGCCGCCGAAGCGCTGAGCTTCGTCGCGGCCGGCCGCGCGCTCGGCATCTCGGCGTCGGCGGTCGGCAAGACGATCGCGAAACTGGAGCAGTCGCTCGGCGTGCGGCTGTTCAATCGCACGACGCGGCGCGTGACGCTCACCGAAGAGGGGCGGCATTTCTACGAGCGTTGCCAGCGCATCCTCGAGGATTTTCGCGACGCGGAGGCGACCGTGACGGCGTCCGCGCAGCGCCCGCGCGGCAAGCTGCGCGTGAGCCTGCCGGTGATCGGCTACCGCTTCCTGCTGCCGGTGCTGCCCGAATTCCGGCAGCGCTACCCGGACGTCGAACTCGATCTCGATTTCAACGACCGGATGGTTGACGTGGTCGAAGGCGGCTTCGACGCGGTGATCCGCAGCGGCCCGCTGTCCGATTCGAGCCTGATGTCGCGGCGGCTCGGTCCGTTCGCGTTCGTGCTGTGCGCGACGCCCGCGTATCTCGCGCAAGCCGGCACGCCGCGCACGCCACGCGAGCTCGAAGCGCACGACTGCGTGCGCTACTGCTTTCCGACCACCGGCAAGCTGCAGGACTGGGCGCTCGCGGCCGACGACGGCACACCGCTGAAGCTGCGCACCGCGATGACCTGCAACAACATGGAGGCGCTGCGTGGCGCCGTGCTCGCGGGGCTGGGCATCGGCTACATGCCCGACTTCCTCGCGCGCGACGCACTCGAACACGGTGCGCTCGTCACCGTGCTCGACGACTACCGGATCGCGCCGGGGCAGTTCTCGATCGTGTGGCCGTCCAGCCGGCAGTTGTCGCCGAAGCTGCGCGTGTTCGTCGATTTCCTGTGCGAGCGGCTGTTCAGGTAGTCACGCCGATCCGTTCCGCTTCCGCCGCCGGCAACAGCGTGTCGCTGTCGTCCTTCAGCCCGACGCCCGTCAGCCCGAGCCTGCGCGCATGCGTCATCAGGTAATGCAGCTTGTGCGCGGCGGCCGCGTGCGGCAGTCCTTCGGGGCGCACGTTCGAGATGCAGTTGCGCAGCGCGTCGTGACAGCCGACCTTCGGCGCCCACGTCAGATACACGCCGAGGCTGTCCGGCGAACTGAGCCCGGGCCGCTCGCCGATCAGCATCGCGACGACCTTCGCGCGCAACAGCTCGCCGATCTCGTCGCCGAGCGCGACGCGCGCCTGCGTCGCGACCACCACCGGGCCGATCCGCCAGCCATCCGCATCGAGCCGCGGCCGCACGGCTTGCAACAGCGGCAGCGCCTGCTTCGCGGCCGCGAACGCCGACAGCCCGTCGCCGACCACGAACACGACGTCGGGCGCCTCGTCGAGCGCCGCCCCGTAACCCGCCAGCAGCCCGCGGCTGTCGTCCGACAGCTTGCGGCCGAGATCGGGCCGGCGCAGGTAATGGTCGCGGTCGGGCGCGGCGCTCTGCACGCGCAGCGTCGGCAGCATGCCGGCCGCCTCGATCTCGCGCCGCAGCGCATCCGCGTCGAGCGGCTGGTGCACCGCGTCGCGCGCCTGCGCATGCGACAGGTTGAAGGCCAGCAGCGGCGCGGTCGGCAGGCTGTTGCCCGCACGGCCGAGCGCGATCCGCGCGTTCGTGAACGACTTCAGCTGCGCCCAGGGGTTCTTTTCGACGGCGTCGCTCATGCGGACACCCCCATCCAGTCGTTCGCCCCCGCGAGCAGCGGCACGCGCGCCGTCGCGGCGCGCAGCGCGCCGTGCGCGTCGGCGATCTCCATCGTCTCCAGCCATTCCTCGAACTCGGGCGCGCGGCGCAGCCCGAGCACCTCGCGCACGTAGAGCTGGTCATGGAACGACGTGCTCTGGTAGTTCAGCATCACGTCGTCCGCGCCCGGAATCCCCATGATGAAGTTGATGCCGGCCGCCCCCAGCAGCGTCAGCAGCGTGTCCATGTCGTCCTGATCGGCTTCCGCATGGTTCGTGTAGCAGATGTCGCAGCCCATCGGCACGCCGAGCAGCTTGCCGCAGAAGTGATCCTCGAGGCCCGCGCGGATGATCTGCTTGCCGTCGTACAGGTATTCGGGCCCGATGAAGCCGACCACGGTGTTCACGAGGAACGGCTCGAACTTGCGCGCGACCGCATACGCGCGCACTTCGCAGGTCTGCTGGTCGACGCCGAAATGCGCGTTCGCCGACAGCGCGCTGCCCTGGCCCGTCTCGAAGTACATCAGGTTGTTGCCGACCGTGCCGCGCTTCAGCGCCAGTGCGGCCTCGCGCGCCTCGCCGAGCAGCGCGAGCGAGATCCCGAAGCTGGCATTGGCTTTCTCGGTGCCCGCGATCGACTGGAACACGAGATCGACCGGCGCGCCCTTCTCGATCGCCGCGATCGTGTTGGTCACGTGCGTGAGCACGCACGACTGGGTCGGCACGCCGTAGCGCTCGCGGAAGCCGTCGATCATCGCGAGCAATTTCACGATCGCCGCGAGGCTGTCGGTGGCCGGGTTGATGCCGATCATCGCGTCGCCGCAGCCGTACATCAGCCCGTCGAGCATCGATGCGGCGATGCCCTTCACGTCATCGGTCGGGTGATTCGGCTGCAGCCGCACCGACATCCGGCCGGCCAGCCCGACCGTGTTGCGAAAGCGCGTGACGACGCGGCGCTTCCTCGCGGCCGCGATCAGGTCCTGGTTGCGCATCAGCTTCGACACGGCCGCGACCATCTCGGGCGTGAGGCCGGGCGCGATTCGCTCGAGCGCCGCGCCGTCGGCCGCGGGCGACAGCAACCAGTTGCGGAAATCGCCGACGGTGAGGTGCGAGATGTCGGCGAACGCCTGCGCGTCGTGATCGTCGATGATGAGGCGCGTGACCTCGTCGTCTTCATACGGGATCACCGCTTCGTTCAGGAACGCCTTCAGCGGCACGCCCGCGAGCGCGATCTTCGCGGCGACGCGCTCCTCCTCGCTCGCCGCCGCGACGCCGGCGAGCTGGTCGCCGGAACGCAGCGGGCTCGCCTTCGCGAGCAGCGTCTTCAGGTCCGCGAAGCGGTACGTGCGCGGACCGATCGTCTCCGTATAGGACATCGTGCGAGTCTCCTTGTCCATCCCGGGGCCGGTTCACGCCCCCGATCAAAAGCCGACGGCGCGCCCGTTCGACGGGGCGCGCCGGATGCCGTCAGGAACGGCCTTTCACTTTCACCTTCGCCTGCACCGTCGGCATCGCTCACTCCTCGAGCAGCGCGTCGCCGGGCGCGCTCGCGCGCTGCGCGCGGGTCGCGAGGAAGTACGCGTAACCGACCGCGAGGAAGCCGACGAACACCAGCGCGACCAGCCCGTTGAAATACACCATCGTACCGAGGCAGACCAGCGCCGCGAGGATCGCGAATGCCGGGAAGATCGGATACAGCGGCGCGCGGAACGGTCGCTCCAGGTTCGGCTGCGAGCGGCGCAGCTTGAACAGCGCCGCCATGCTCACGATATACATCACGATCGCGCCGAACACCGACATCGTCACGATATTCGCGGTGAGCGTCTGCCCGCCGAACTGGATCAGCTCGTCGCTGTAGATCGCGGCGATCCCGACCACGCCGCCCGCGAGGATCGCGCGGTACGGCGTCTTGAAGCGCGGATGCACCTTCGCGAGCCATTCGGGCAGGTAGCCTTCGCGGGCCAGCGCGAAGATCTGGCGCGAATAGCCGAGGATGATCCCGTGGAACGACGCGACGAGCCCGAACAGCCCGAGCCACACGAGCATGTGCATCCAGCCGCTGTTCGCGCCGACGATGTACTTCATCGCCTGCGGCAGCGGATCGTTGATGTTCGCGAGCTTGGTCCAGTCGCCCGCGCCGCCGGCGAACACCATCACGCCGATCGCGAGCGCCACGAGGGTCAGGATCCCGGCCACGTACGCGATCGGAATCGAGCGCTTCGGGTTCTTCGCTTCCTCGGCGGCCATCGCGACGCCTTCGATCGCGAGGAAGAACCAGATCGCGAACGGAATCGCCGCGAACATCCCGTGGAACGCGCCCAGGCTGAAGTGATCGGCGCCCGACCAGCCGCCCTTCGTGAAATTGCTCCACGCGAAACCCGGCGACACGACGCCCATGAACACCAGCAGCTCGAAGATCGCGAGCAGCGTGACGACGAGCTCGAAGGTCGCCGCGATCTGCACGCCGACGATGTTCAGCGCCATGAACACGAGATACGCGCCCATCGCCGCGTGTTTCGGTTCGAGCCCCGGAAACTGCACGTGCAGGTACGCGCCGATCGCGAGCGCGATCGCGGGCGGCGCGAACACGAACTCGACGAGCGTCGCGGCGCCGGCCAGATAGCCGCCGGTCGGGCCGAACGCGCGGCGCGCATACGCGAACGGGCCGCCCGCATGCGGAATCGACGTCGTCAGCTCGGTGAAACTGAAGATGAAGGTGGTGTACATCGCCGCGACGAACAGCGCGGTGATCACGAAACCCAGCGTGCCGGCGCTCGCCCAGCCGTAGCTCCAGCCGAAGTATTCGCCGGAAATCACGAGGCCGACCGCGATGCCCCACAGTTGCCAGGTCCCGAGCGTCTGCTGCAGCGCGGGCTGGCCGGACAGCTTGGCGCCGGCGGCGGGCCGGCCATTCGACTCTGCTTTCATCGGACTCTCTCCTCAAAGGCGCCGGGCCTGCGGACCAGCGCGACTGAGAATCGATGCTAGAGAGTCATTAAACGACGTGTTATCGAAATTCGGCAAAGATCGCGGCTGACGTTTCGCTTGCGGAAACGCCGGCCGCGTCCGTTGCGACGTCGATCCGGGCCCGCGCGACGCAGGCCCGATCGTCCGTGCTTACTGGCCGCCGCCGCGCTGGTTGAACCAGCGGTCGAGCAGCTTGCCGGCCGCCTCGCGACCGCCGAGGCCGAACGACAGCGCAACGGCCACCGCGATCGCGCCGAGCACGAGACCGAACGCGAGCTGGACGATTTCGTTGGCGATGCCCATCGCGCGCAGCCCCATCGCGAACACGAGGCCGAGGATCGCGAATTGCGCGATGCGTGCGAACAGCACGCTGTGCTCGCGGTCGGCCTGCTCGATCACGCGGCGGGCAAGGCCCGCGAGCCACACGCCGATCACGAGGATCACGCCGCCCATCAGCACGTGGCCGCCGAATTCGATGAACAGCGTGACGACGTCGCGCACCTGCGAGAAACCGAGCCGGTTCGCGGCCTCGACCGACGCGAACAGCATCGCGAAAAACACGATCAGCCGCGCGACCAGCACCGACGGCTGCAGGATCCCGGAGAACACGCGCTCGACACCGAGCACGGCCGGCAGCCCGTCGACGCCGGCGGCTTCCAGCAGCTTCTGCGCGAGCGACGCGACGAAGCGGGCGAAGTAGAACGTGACCAGCACGATCACGATCGCCGCGACGATGTCCGGCACCGCGCCGAGGAACTGGTTCAGCATGTTGGTCGCGGGGATCGAGATCGCGTCGATCTTCAGCGCGTCGAGCGCGGAGATCAGCGTCGGCACGAACACGAACACGTAGACGATCGTGCCGACCAGGCTCGACACGCGCACCGGCGTCGGGCTGTCGATTCCCTGCGTGAGGCGGTCGGCGCCGGCCGCGACCAGCAGGTTGGTCACGAGGCCGCGCAGCACGCGCGCGACGACCCAGCCGACGAAGCCGATCACCGCGGCCGCGAAAATGTTCGGCACGATCGCGAGCAGCTTGTCGACCATCCCCTGCACCGGCGACAGCAGCCCCGACAGCGCGAACGACGCGAGGATCGCCGGCAGGAACATCAGGATCACGAGCCAGAACAGCACGTCGCCGAGATAGCCGCTCATCGGCTGCATGCCGGCGCTTTCGGACAGCGTGGCGTCGACCTTGCTCGCCTTCAGCGCGCGGTTCGCGAGGCTGCGCAGCAGCGATGCGATCAGCCACGCGATCAGCGTCAGCGCCGCGCCGCCGATCAGGTTCGGCAGGTAGTTGACGATGTGCGTGACGAGCAGCGAGAACGGATTGGAGACCGCGTACAGGTTGAGCACGTTGAAGATGCCCACCGCGGTGACGAGCAGCACGAGCCAGAACAGGCCGCCGGCGATGATGCGTTCGACGCACGCGCCCTGGCCGGTGCTGTCGGTGATCCGCTGATCGACCTTCAGCGCGTTGAGCAGGCGCAACGCGCCGGCCCGCACCGCCACGGCGATCAGCCAGCCGATCACCAGGATGCCGATCGCGCCGGCGATCTTGGGCAGGTATCCGCCTAGCGTGGTCTGCAGCGACGTGATGAAGCTGGAAGCATCCATTTCTTCTTCTCCCGAAAACGTGGCGTTGCGATTGAACATCGACGAACTACCTGCGTACTTCGAAAAACGTGCGTTGCCGCCGGAGCAACTTACCTGAGAAAAATGACGCGTTCACCCGATTTCACCGTCTTTAACTTTAGTCATAGATCCCGGAGGGGCAAGACCCCATTTCGTCGAAATTAAAAAGGGATCGATGATTCGGGGTCCCGCATTTCCGCAAGATTTATCCATTCGGGCCGTGCTACCGTGGCGTCGGTGCTTGCCCCGGACACGTCGATGCCCCCCACCGAAACCAACCCCGAGCCGCCCGCGTGGGCCCGCTACGCGGCGAGCGTGGCGCGCGTTCACGCGTACATCAGCACGCATCTCGACGGCCCGCTCGACCTGAACCGGCTCGCCGAAGTCGCGTGCCTGTCGCCGTATCACTGGCAGCGCGTCTATCGCGCGCTGTACGGCGAGTCGATCGTGCTGACGGTGCGGCGGATGCGGATCGTGCGGGCGTCCGAGGATCTGGTCTGCACCACGCGGCCGCTCGACGAGATCGCGCGGCGGGCCGGCTACGGGTCGACTCACGCGTTCGCGCGGGCGTTTCGCGACACGTACGGCGTGCTGCCCGCGCAGCACCGGCGCACCGGCAGCCACCGGCCGATTTATCCACTACAGCGAGGAGAGGAAGACATGTTCAAGCACGAGGTCGAGATCCGGCGTCTGCCGGCACTGCGCGGCTACGCGGTGGCGCACACCGGTGCGTATATGAAGGTGGGCGACGCGTTCGGGCGCATCGGCGCGTGGGCCGGGCAGCACGGACTGATCGGCCCGGGCGCGAAGATGATCGGGATCTTCTACGACGATCCGGACACGACGCCCGAAGCGCAGTTGCGCGCGAAAGCCTGCCTGATGCCGGCCGACGGCGCGCCGGACGTGGCGCCCGTGCCGCCGGTCGAGCGCGCGACGATCGCGGGCGGCGAATACGCGGTGCTGCTGCATACGGGGCCGTATGCGGACCTGAAGACGGCCTACCAGTGGCTCTACGGCGAGTGGCTGCGTCATTCGGGCCGCGAAGCCGCCGACGCGCCGCCGTTCGAGCTGTACCTCAATACGCCGATGGACACGGCGCCGGCCGATCTGCGCACGGAAATTCACCTGCCGTTGCGCTGAGCGACGGGTGTGCCGCGCAGCCGTGTATCTTGACGAACCGCGACGATATTGCGGGTGCGACGATGCCCGGGACGACACCGGGCATGCCGGTGCGCCGACGTTGAACGAAGCGCGCCGGCCCGTGCGTATGCGTAGCCGGCGCGAATTCGCGGAGATCCTTAAGCCGCCGGCGTCCCGCAGCCGGGGCAGAACCGCGCGTCGGCCGCCAGCGCCGCATGGCAGCGGCTGCAAGCCTTGCCGCGTTGCGCCGTGCCGCATTGCGCGCAGAAGCGTGCATCGGCTGCGTTGAGTGCGCCGCAACCGGCGCAGGCGAGCTGGCTCAGCGCCAGATTCCCGCCCCGACCACCGTTCGCCGCATCGGCCGGCGCCTGCCAGCCCCAGCCGTGGCGATCGCGGCCGCGCGCATCGTGGCCACCATGGCCGCCCTGGCGCGACCCGCCGTGATGCCCGCCACCGTGACCGCCGTCACCGCCGTTGCCGTGCCCGCTGCCATGACCGCCGCCGTGGCCGCCGAGAATCCGTTTCAAAAAGCTCATCGTCCGCTCCTCAACGCTGGGCCTGGGCGCCGCCGAACGCCCCGGAGGACGACAACAGCCGCAAGCCGTTGGCCACGACGATCAGGCTCGCGCCCGCATCGGCGAAGACCGCCATCCACATCGTGCCGAGCCCCGCGACCGTGAGACCGAGGAACACGACCTTCACGCCGAGCGCGAAGCCGATGTTCTGCACCAGCACGCGGTGCGTCGCGCGCGACAGCCGCACGAACGCGGGAATCTTGCGCAGGTCGTCGTCCATCAGCGCGACGTCGGCCGTCTCGATCGCCGTGTCGGTGCCCATCGCGCCCATCGCGAAGCCGATGTCGGCGCGCGCGAGCGCCGGCGCATCGTTGATCCCGTCGCCGACCATCCCGACCGCACCCGCGCCGCCCGCCGACAGTTCCTCGACCGCCGCGAGCTTGTCTTCCGGCAACTGGTTGCCGCGCGCGTCGTCGATGCCGGCCTGCTGCGCGATCGCCTGCGCGGTATGCGGGTTGTCGCCCGTCAGCATCGCGGTGCGGATGCCGAGCGCATGCAGATCGGCGATCGCATCGCGGCTCGTGTCCTTGATCGTGTCGGCCACCGCGAAGAGGCCGAGCACGCGCGTTTCGTCGACCAGCACGACGACGCTCTTTCCCTGCCGCTCCAGCGCGTCGAGCTTCGCCTCGAGCGCCGTCGAGCAGCGTTCGAGTTCCTCGACGAGCCGATGGTTGCCGAGCCAGTAGCGCGTGCCGTCGATCGTGCCGCGCACGCCGCGCCCGACGATCGCTTCGAAGTCCTGCACGTCGGCGAATGCCGTCGTGCTGGCGTCGCGCGCCGCGGCGGCGATCGCCTGCGACACCGGGTGGTCGGAGCGCGCCGCGAGGCTCGCGCCGAGGTGCCGCACGCGCGCCGCATCGGCGTCGTCCGCATGCACGTCGAAGTCGGTCTGCACCGGCTTGCCGTGCGTGATCGTGCCGGTCTTGTCGAGCGCCAGCCACGCGAGCTTGCGCCCTTCTTCCAGATAGACGCCGCCCTTCACGAGAATCCCGCGCCGCGCGGCGGCCGCGAGCCCCGACACGATCGTCACCGGCGTCGAGATCACCAGCGCGCACGGGCACGCGATCACGAGCAGCACCAGCGCGCGGTAGATCCAGTCGTGCCACGCGCCGCCCATCACGAGCGGCGGCACCACCGCGACCAGCAGCGCGACCGCGAACACGATCGGCGTGTAGACGCGGGCGAACTGGTCGACGAAGCGCTGCGTCGGCGCCTTCGCGCCCTGCGCTTCCTCGACCGCGTGGATGATCCGCGCGAGCGTCGAGTTCGCCGCGACGGCCGTGACGCGGTAGTCGAACGAACCCGATTCGTTGATCGTGCCCGCGTACACGGCGTCGCCGCTCGCCTTTTCGACGGGCAGGCTCTCGCCGGTGATCGGCGCCTGGTTGACCGTCGAGCGGCCCGCGACGACTTCGCCGTCCAGCCCGATCCGTTCGCCCGGCTTCACGCGCACGACCGCGCCGAGCGCGACCTGCGCGGCCTCGATCGTGCGCCACGCGCCGTCGGCCTGCTGCACGGTCGCGGTGTCCGGCGCGAGCTGCATCAGCCCCTGGATCGCGTTGCGCGCGCGGTCGAGCGACTTCGCCTCGATCAGTTCCGCGATCGTGAACAGCACCATCACCATCGCGGCTTCCGGCCACTGGCCGATCGCCATCGCACCCGTCACCGCGATGCTCATCAGCGCGTTGATGTTCAGGTTGCCGTTGCGGATCGCGATCCAGCCCTTCTTGTACGTGGTGAGCCCGCATGCGAGCACCGCGGCGAGCGCGAGCGCCGCCGACAGCCACACCGGCAGCCCGGCCCAGGTCGCGCCTTCGGACGCGATCGCGGCGACGCCGGCGAGCGCGAGCGGCCACCACGGCTTCGCGGGCGCGTCGGCGACGCGCGCCGCCGGGGCGCCGGCCGTCGCGGCCTCCGGCGTCATCCCGAGCGTGCGGATCGCGCTTTCGATCGCCGGCTGCGCGCCGGGCGCGTGCTCGACGGTCAGCATCCGCTGCATCAGGTTGAATTCGAGCGCCGACACTTCGCTCATCCCGCCGAGCTTCTTGCGAATCAGCGTTTCCTCGGTCGGGCAGTCCATCTGCATGATCCGGAACGCGGAGCGCACGTGGCCCGACGCGGTCGCCCGCGCGACCGGCAGCGGCGCGAGCGTCAGCGCGGCGGGCGCGCAGCAGTCGCCGGCCGCGTGGTCGTGGTCGTGGTCGTGGTCGTGGTCGTGGTCGTGGTCGTGACCGGCATGGTCATGCGCGGCGTGGTCGTGCGAACACGTCGCGCCGTGCACATGCTGGTCGTCGCCCGCATGGCCGTGATCGTGGTCATGACCGGCCTCGCCATGCGCGGCGTGATCGTGGTCATGGCCGTGCGCGCGCTCGCCGGCCGCCGGCGCCGCGTCGGCAACGGTCGCCGTCTGCGTGTCGCGCGCCTCGGCGCAGCACGCATCGGCGCCGCCGGCATGACGGTGTCGTGGGTCGTGGGGACGCTTGGCGTCGGTCATGACAACCTCCTTTGTGGCTTGACGGTGTAGAGTTAACACCCTGAAGCCACTACAAGGTCAACCCTTACACGGGAGAAAGGCATGAAGATTGGCGAACTGGCCAAAGCGGCCCGCTGCACGCCCGAGACGATCCGTTTCTACGAGAAAGAGGGTCTGATGCCTGACGCGGAGCGCACCGATTCGAACTACCGCAACTACACCGACGTGCACGTCGAACGGCTGCGCTTCATCCGCAACTGCCGCGCGCTCGACATGGCGCACGACGAAATCCGCGCGTTGCTGCGACTCACCGACACGCCGGCCGACCGCTGCGATTCGATCAATTCGCTGCTCGACGACCACATCGGACACGTCGATGCGCGCCTCGCGGAACTCACGCAGTTGCGCGACCAGCTCACTGAATTGCGGCGCCAGTGCGTCGGCGAGCATTCGGTCGAGGATTGCGGGATCGTGCATGGCCTCGCGACGATGGAAACCGTCGCGCCGGCCGCGAAGCGCTCGCACCTCGGCTGAAACCCTTGTCAAATCTGATAGTCTGATCGAGAATAGTTATATTATTACTAGATATACTTTAACTATTCATGTCTACGAGCCGCCCGTCCCCGCTCGCGCTGGCCGTCCTCGCGACGCTCACCGAAACGCCGATGCATCCGTACGGGATGCTGCAGCAACTGAAGGCCCGCGGATACGACGAAGTCGTCAACGTGCGGCAGCGCACGAGCCTCTACCAGACGATCGACCGGCTGCTGCGCGACGGGCTGATCGCCGTGCACGACACCGAGCGCGACGGCGCGTTTCCTGAGCGCACGCTGTATGCGCTGACCGAAGCCGGGCACACGGCCGGGCAGGCGTGGCTGCACGCGCTGCTCGCGGAGCCCGCGCGCGAATTTCCGGCATTCGGCGCCGGCCTCGCGTTCCTGCCGCTGCTCGATGCCGAGGACGCACGCCACCAGCTCGAGTTGCGCATCGCCCGGCTCGACGCCGAACGTGAGCGGCTGGAAGCGCTGCGCGCGACCGCGCAGGCCGATCAGGTGCCGCGCCTGTTCCTGCTGCAGAACGAGCATGCGCTCGTGCTGCTCAATGCGGAGCTCGACTGGGCGCGCAGCGTCGTCGAGCACCTGAAGATCGGCGCGCTGCGCTGGGTGGACGGCTGACGCGTCGCGCCGCCCGATGCGGGTCGGCAACGGGCGGCGGCCGCGTCAAAGGACCTTGCCCGGATTGAGGATGCCGCGCGGGTCCAACGCGGCCTTCAGGCGTCGCATCAGCCCGATTTCCGCGTCGCTGCGCGTGTGCGCGAGATAAGGACGCTTGAGCACGCCGATCCCGTGCTCGGCCGACACCGACCCGCCCATGTCGCGCACCACCGCATACACGCAGTGATCGAGCGCATCGGCGTCCGCGTCGGTCATCGCGGCCAGCGACACGCCGATATGCACGTTGCCGTCGCCGACATGGCCGAAGAACAGGCACGTGAGCGCCGGCCAGCGCGTCCGCAACGCCGCCTCGCAGCGCTCGGCGAACGCGCCGAGTTCGCCGGTCGGCAGACTCACGTCGAAGTTGACGAGATGGGGCAGCGCATCGATCGCGAGGCCTTCGCGCAGCGTCCACAAATCCCGCGCCTGCCGCTCGGAAGTCGCGAGTACCGCATCGTCGACGAGCGCTGCATCGAACCCCGCGGCGAGCGCCGTTTCGAGCGCATGATGCGCATCGCCGCCCGGCGCGCTCGTCGCGCATTCGATCAACACCACGAAACCGCCGTCGCCGACGAACGGCGCCGACACACCGGGCGTATGCCGCGCGACGTAGTCGTAGAACGCCGGCCACATCGCCTCGAAGCTGACGACTTCCGGCAGCGTGCGCACGCGGTTCCACAGCGCGACCACCGCGTCGTAGTCGCGCACGCGGCAGAGCGCCGTGGCCGGCGCCGCGAGCAACGGATGCAGCCGCAGCACCGCGCGCGTGACGACGCCGAGCGTCCCTTCGCTGCCGATGAACAGCTGCTTCAGGTCGTAGCCCGCGTTGTTCTTCAGCATCCGGTTCATCGACGACACGACCGTGCCGTCCGCGAGCACCGCTTCGAGCCCCAGCACCTGCTCGCGCATCATTCCGTAGCGGATTGCACGCGTGCCGCCCGCGTTGGTCGCGAGCATGCCGCCGATCTGGCACGAGCCGCGCGCGCCGAGATCGACGCCGAACGTGAAGCCCGCCGCTTCCGCGGCGTCCTGCACGGTCTGCAGCGGCGTGCCCGCGCGCACGGTGATCGTGCCGGCCGCCGCGTCGAGCGCCTCGATGCCCGCGAAGCGCTCCATCGACAGCACGACCTCGCCGCCCAGCGCGACCGCCCCGCGCGCGAGCCCGGTCAGCCCGCCTTGCGGCACGACCGGCTGGCCGAGCCGCATGCACAGCGCGAGCGCGCGCGACACGTCGTCGACGCTGCGCGGGCGCACCAGCGCACGCGGCCGCACGCCGGCCGGCTCGTTGTACGCGGTGAAGTAACGTGGATCGATATCGGCCGCGCGCGTGACGAGCGCGTCGCCCAGTTCGGCGGCGAGCACCGCATCGACGGCGTCGTCCGGCAACGGCCTGCCGTCCGGTGCGCGGCCCGCGACGGTCGGGTTCGGGGTCGGCATCGTGCGCGGCCCCGCTTACTTCGTCGAGATGTCGATATCGCCGAAATACTTGAGGCCGAGCGACTTCACCGTGCCGTCCGCCTTCAGCTTGTCGATCGCCGCGTCGAGCTTCGCCTTCAGCGCATCGTCGCCCTTGCGCAGGCCGAACGCGATGCCGCTGCCGAGGATCTTGTCGTCGTGCACCGGCTGGCCGACGAACGAGAAGCCCTTGCCGTCCGGGCGCGACAGGAAGCCGCGCTGGCCGGACGGCGCGAGCACGAGCGTCGCGTCGAGGCGGCCCGCGACCAGATCCGCATACGCCTGGTTCTGGTCCTGGTACGCGACGATCGCGACGCCGGCCGGCTCCCAGTGCGCCTTCGCGAAGGTTTCCTGGATCGACGCCTGCAGCACGCCCACGCGCTTGCCCTTCAGCGATTCGGGCGTCGGCAGCAGCCCGCTGCCGGTACGCGCGATCAGCTGGGTCGGCACGCGATAGATGATGGTCGTGAAGTCGATCGCCTGGCGCCGCTGCTCGGTCGCGTTCATCGCCGAGTTGATCGCGTCGAACTTGCGGCCCTTCAGCGCCGGGATCAGCCCGTCGAACGACGTCTCGACCCATTTGCACGACAGCTTCGCCGTCTGGCAGACGGCGTTGCCGACGTCGATGTCGAAGCCCTGCAGGTCGCCGTTCGGCGCCTTCGATTCGAACGGCGGATATTGCGCTTCGAGGCCGAAGCGCAGCGTCGGCGCATCGGCGAGCGCCGCGCCGGAGCCGATGGCGCACGCGAGTGCGAACGCGAGTTTCAGGGTGGCCGTGTGTTTCATCGTGATCTCCTGTGTCTGGTCGATGCGACGTGCCCGTCGCCGGTTGTCTTACAGCGAACGCAGCCGCCGCGCGCCTTCGACCAGCGTCGCGTCGTCCTTCGAAAAACTGAGCCGGATCACGCCGGCGTCGGTGCCGTCGGTATAGAACGCCGACAGCGGAATCGTCGCGACGCGCGCGTCGCGGATCAGGCGCAGCACGAAATCGCCATCGCTTTCGTCCGAGAAGTGGCGAAAGCGCGCCAGCATGAAGAACGAACCTTCGCTCGGCAGCAGCTCGAAACGCGAATCGGCCAGCTCGCGCGCGAGCAGGTCGCGCTTGGCCTGGTAGAACGCCGACAGGCCGAGATAGCTGTCCGGCCGCGCGAGGATTTCCGCGAACGCGACCTGCATCGGCGTGTCGGCCGAAAACACCATGAACTGGTGCACCTTGCGGATCTCGTCCATCAGCTCGGCCGGCGCGAGGCAATGGCCGACCCGCCAGCCGGTCACGTGGAACGACTTGCCGAACGACGACACGATCACGCTGCGCTCGGCCAGCTCGCGATGGCGCGCGACGCTTTGGTGCTGCGCGCCGTCGAACACGACGTGTTCGTACACTTCGTCGGACAGCACCACGATGCCCGTGTCGCGCGTGAGCCGCGCGAGGCGTTCGAGATCGTCGGCGGAGAACACCGTTGCGGTCGGGTTGTGCGGCGTGTTGACGATGATCATCCGCGTGCGCGGCGTGATGGCCGCGGCCACCTCGTCCCAGTCCACGCGGAAATGCTCGGGCGACAGCTTGATCGCGACCGGCGTCGCGCCCTGCAGCCGCACGATCGGCGCGTAGCTGTCGAACGACGGCTCGAAGTAGATCACCTCGTCGCCCGGATGCACGAGCGCGCTGATCGCCGCGTAAAGCCCCTCGCTCGCGCTCGCGATCACCGTGATCTCGGTCGCCGGGTCGTAGCGCGCGCCGTACAGCGCCTCGGTCTTCTCGGCGAGCCGCTCGCGCAGCGCGATCACGCCGGCCATCGGCGCGTACTGGTTGTGACCGTCGCGCATCGCACGCGCGACGCCTTCGACGAGCGCCGGATCGGGCGCGAAATTCGGTGCGCCCTGCGACAGGTTCAGCGCGTTGTGTTGAGCGGCCAGTTGGCCGATCACCGTGAAGATCGTCGTCCCGACGTCGGGCAGTTTCGAACGGGGCGCGGTGGCGCTTCGCATGACTTCTCCTCCTGATGTCCTTCGGGCGGGCCGCGCGGCATGTGCGGGCCTGCATCCGCCGCATGATTTAGCCCCAGCCAATATCGGCGGACAATCGAAAGTTCGTCATGGCGGCCATGCATTTTTCTCATGGCTCTCGGTGAGAAGCCCCTGGCGCGAAGGCTCGCCTGGGCACCCGATATGCAAATCAGGCATTTCCCCTACGGCAACGCTACGCGTGCGCCGCCGCGAGGTACGCGAGCAGCACGGCCCGCAGTTCGCGGCGTTGCGCGGCGAAATCGAGCGCGGGCCCGAGCGTCAGCAGCGCCTGCGACAGCCCGCCGTAGCAGATCGTGTGAGCCATCCTCGCGAGCCCGTCGAGCCGCGCGGCCGGCGGCGGATCGGCCGCGTGGGCGAGCGCGTCGCGCCACAGCGCGACATAGGCGTCGTAATGGCGGCGATACGCGGCCAGCGGCGACACCTGGCGCTCCAGCACGAACAGCGCGCCCCACAGCGCCGCGTCGGCGGCGATCGTCTCGACCTGAAGATCGACCAGCGCGGCGGCGAGTTCGGCCCGCGGCGCACCGCGCAGCCGCTGCACGGCGTCGCGCAGCCGGTCGGCCAGCGCCAGCACGCGGCGGTGGATGCAGAGCGCCGCGAGGCTTTGCTTGTCGCCGAAATACTCGTAGAAGGTGCCGATGCTGACGCCCGCGACGGCCGCGATCTCGCGGATCGTCGCCTTCGCGTAGCCGCGTTCGAGCAAAAGCTGAACGAACGCCTGCTGCAGCGCGTCGGAACTCGCCTGCGCGCGCGACTGGCGCGGCCGGCGACGCAACGCGGGCGCGGGTTGCGCCGCCGGCGAGCCGGGCGGCGCCGGAACCTGAACATGTCGCGGCGGCATATTTGCTACTCTGAATTCAACAGGGAATACGTTTTACCGGAAGCCGGAACCCGCGCCGAAGCGCGCGCCGTACGGCATCACGCCGGCTGACCGCGAAGCCTGAGACCGGAGACAACCGCGATGACCGACTCGACCCACGCCGTCACGAACCAGTTCGACGAACTCGTCGACTATAACCTCTTCGCGACGGATCTCGCGCTGCGCGACGCGCTCGCCCGGGCGGGCGCCGACTGGGCCGTGCCGCAGCTCGATGCGTATGGTGCGCGGCTCGGCAGCGCCGACACCGCGCGACTCGCCGACGAAGCGAACCGCCACACGCCGGAGCTGAACACGTTCGACCGGCGCGGCCGGCGCATCGACCGCGTCGACTTCCACCCGGCGTGGCACGCGCTGCTCGGCCAGTATCGCCACGAAGGCTTCGTGTCGCTCGCATTCCGCGATGCACGCCGCGGCCGCTGGGCCGCGACGGCCGCCGGCTTCTACCTGCACGGCCAGATCGAGGCCGGCACGCTGTGCCCCGCGACGATGACGCAGGCCGCGATCCCCGTGCTGCAGAAGGAGCCGGCGCTGTGGGACCTGCTGCGCGACAAGCTCTACAGCGACGCCTACGATGCGCGCGACGTGCCGGTCGCCGACAAGCGCGCGATCTGGTTCGGCATGGGCATGACCGAGAAACAGGGCGGCTCCGACGTGCGGGCGAACACCACGCTCGCGACGCCGGTCGGCGCGGGCGGGCGCGGCGGCGAATACCGGCTGCGCGGCCACAAGTGGTTCTTCTCCGCGCCGATGTGCGACGCGCACCTCGTCGTCGCACGCACCGAGGCCGGCAGCCCGTCGTGCTTCTACGTGCCGCGCTGGCGCCCGGACGGCACGAAGAACGCGGTCGAGATCCAGCGGCTGAAGAACAAGGTCGGCAACCGCAGCAATTCGAGCAGCGAGATCGAGCTGAACGACGCGTGGGGCATCATGCTCGGCGACGAAGGCCGCGGCATTCCCACCATCATCGAGATGGCCACCTACACGCGGCTGAACTGCGTGCTCGGCAGCGCGGCGATGCTGCGCCAGGGCGTCGTGCAGGCGATCGCGTACACGCGCCAGCGCCATGCGTTCGGCCGCGCGCTCGCCGAGCAGCCGCTGATGCGCACCGTGCTCGCCGATCTCGCGCTGGAGAGCGAGGCGGCGCTGTCGCTCGCGATGCGGCTCGCCGACGCGTTCGAACGCGACGACTCGCCGCGCGAACGCGCATGGAAGCGGATCGTCACGCCCGCCGCGAAATTCTGGGTCTGCAAGCGCGCGGTCGAGCTGACCGGCGAGGTGATGGAAGTGTTCGGCGGCAACGGCTACGTCGACGACGGCCCGATCGCGCGCCTGTTCCGCGAGGCGCCCGTCAACTCGATCTGGGAAGGCTCGGGCAACGTGATGTGCCTCGACGTGCTGCGCGCCGTATCGCGCGAGCCCGACGCGACCGCCGCGCTGTTCGACGAACTGGCCGACCTCGGCGCGGGCGAACCGCGCATCCGCGCGGCGCTCGACGGATTGCGCGCGATGCTCGCCGCCCCGGCCGACACGCTCGAAGCGTCGGGCCGCGTGTTCGCGCAGCGGCTCGCGCTCGTCGCGCAGGCGTGCCTGCTGCGCCGCGATGCGCCGGCGGCCGTCGCCGACGCGTTCGTCGCGACGCGGCTCGCCGCGCCCGACTGGGGCCGCATCGCGGGCGGCTTCGATCCGCACGCGATCGACGTCGCCGCGCTGCTGCAGCGCGCGTACCCGGCCTGACGCCGGCCCGTTCACCCGAACGCGCGTTCGTTCGCCCGCCCCGGAGCCTCGATGAACCTCGTCGCCGCCCTCGACCGCACCGCCCGTGCGACGCCCGACAAGCCGTTTCTCGTCAGCGAATCCGCGACGATCACGTATGCGGCCGCGCGCGCGCGTTCGCACCGCGCGGCGGCCGTGCTGAGCGCGCTCGGCGTCGCGGCCGGCGACCGCGTCGCCGCGATGTGCTTCAACACGCCGGCCTTCGTCGACCTGATGTTCGGCGCGTGGCGGCTCGGCGCGGCGTTCGTGCCGATCAACCACAAGCTGCAGGCGCCGGAAGTCGACTACGTGCTCGAACACAGCGGCAGCACCGCGCTGCTGTTCGACGTGGCGCTCGCGCCGGTGGTCGAGCGCCTCGTGCATCCGGCGCGGCGGCTCGTGACGGAGGGCGAGCTCGACGGCGTGCCGAACTTCGACACGATGTGCGCGACGATGGACGGCCTCGCGGGCATCGAGCCGGCCGATGACGACATCGCGCAGATTCTCTACACGTCCGGCACGACCGGCCGTCCGAAGGGTTGCGTGCACAGCCATCGCACGGTGACGCTCGCGGCGATGCAGGCGGCGCTCGCCATCGGGATCGGCCGCAACGAACGCACGCTGATGGCGATGCCGATCTGGCATTCGTCGCCGCTGAACAACTGGTTCGGCGGCACGCTGGTCGCGGGCGGCACCGTCGTGCTGCTGCGCGAATACCATCCGCTGCGCTTCCTGCAGACCGTCGAGCGCGAGCGCGTGACGCTGTATTTCGGCGCGCCGGTGTCGTACACGCTGCCGCTCGACACGATCGACGGCTTCGCGGCATTCGACCTGTCGAGCGTGCGCGCGTGGCTGTACGGCGGCGGCCCGATCGGCGCCGCGCAGGCCGAACGGCTCGCGCAAGCGTATCGCAGCCACGCGTTCTTCCAGGTGTACGGGATGACGGAAACCGGGCCGGCCGGCACGACGCTGTATCCGGACGAGCAGATCGCGAAGGCCGGCTCGATCGGCCGCCAGGGCGGCCCGGGCGTCGACCTGCGGGTCGTGCGGATGGACGGCGTCGATGCGCGGCCGGGCGAGACCGGCGAGATCTGGCTGAAGGCCGACAGCATGATGCTCGGCTATCTCGACGACGCGGCCGCGACGCGCGCCGCGTTCGCGCCGGACGGCTGGTACCGCACCGGCGACGTCGCGCGGATCGATCAGGAAGGCTACCTGTTCATCGTCGACCGGCTGAAGGACATGATCGTCACCGGCGGCGAGAACGTCTATTCGAAGGAAGTGGAGGACGTGCTCGGCGCGCATCCGGACATCGCCGAGGCGGCCGTCGTCGGCGTCCCGCATCCGGACTGGGGCGAGACGGTCGTCGCGCACGTCGTGATGCGGGCGAACGCGGTGCGCGATGCGGATGCGCTGCGCACGTTCTGCGGCGAGCGGCTTGCCGCGTACAAGATCCCGCGCGAGTTCACGTTCGCGCAGGCGCTGCCGCGCACGCCGACCGGCAAGTTGCAGAAGTTTCTGCTGCGGGTGCGGGGGGACTGAGTATCCGGGATTGAGTCGGCGCACTTGTAAACCGCGCCCTCATACTCCAGTGCGAACCCAAAAGCGGGATACGGCATTGTTGCTTATCCGAGGTACCTGACCCAACGCGTTCGCGCACGCGCCCAATGCACCAGGCGGAACGGAACAAGTAATAGACGTTATCCGCTCTGAATCATATTCGTCCGATTGATCGACGTTTCGTATCTGGAATAGCGTCTCTAGGCAGCCATTCCATTTACTGAAACAGGGAAGCCGGATGAAAAACGAACTCAACGCACCGACTCATCTTTTCGCCACCGTTGGCGCACTCACAGAACGCGGAGGACGCGTCACCACCGCAACCAGCGGCCTGACCCTGGCTGGATTGGAAGTCGCTTGCGTCGGCGACGTAGTGACTTATGACGACGGCAGCGAGGCCGCGATTATCGACGGCGCGGGAAGCAACCATAGCAGAGGCAAGCCGTTCGCGTTGGTCGGTAGCCGGTTGAGCAACGGTGACCGCATTACCGAAACTCTGCGTACCTCGTGGGGCATTCACGTGCGGGATGGGCAACGCGTTGCGGGCCTATTCGACCCGGCCTATGTACCACCGCCCGCGCCGCCTGCTTACAGATTGGCGGTACGTGGTGCGACAACAGCGCGTGGCGGTGCATTGCGCGAGCCGTCCGGCACTTGGGAAGTAGCGCCGCACTTGGGCAAGGCTGGCACGGTGGGCGACCTGATCCACTATCCGGACGGTTCAACCGCACGCATTACGAGTGGTCTGGGTTTGGCCGACGGGCCCGACTTCGCGCCGCTGGCATTCGTTGGCAGCGAACTCGATAACGGCGACACGATCACCGATAGCCCCGAGCGACAAGGCATCGCGTCGTCCGTCGTATTTAGCGTCGTCACCCGCTCGTCCGTGCCCCGCTGAGGTAGCGCCCATGATTCGCTACTTTCTTGCCAAAGGCGACCGCGCCAGGGAAGCGGTGATTGTCGAAGGCCTCGACACTGTGACCTGTTCCGATCCGCCGCCGAGGGTTCATATCGCCACGCTGGATATGAAGACCTACTGTTCGACCTGCAAGCGTGAAGGGTACATCGCACCGCAAGGGCCGCGCTGGCCAGGTACCGGCCCGAACGGCAAACAATGGGCATTGAGCGGAGATATCAATGTCTGCGGATGCAACCCACCGCCGGTCTTCTACGCTGAACGCGGCATGCGAATGACTTTTACCGCAGGAGAGACTGCGACGCTGACTGGGCGCCAACCTGATGCAGCCAAGCGGTCATTTGTCGTACACGACGAGCAATTCACCTTGCTCGATGACTCCCGCCGCCCGCTCGCGAGCATCCGCTACCGAATCGTTACCGACGCCGGGCAAATTTTCACGGGCACCACGGACACGGCCGGGCAAACACATCGAATCGCCACCGACGCCTCGGCAACGTTGAAAATCTATACGATGGAACATTGAAAAAATGAAAGATTTTGATGTGAATGACTGCGGAGAATGGTTCCTCGTACACTCAGGTGCAGCCACCAATACCAATCCCGGGTCGATGGTGGAGGTGACGATCAATACCGAGAGAATATGTCACAACATGACAAACAAGGAATTCCGGGAAATGGTATTGAGTAAACGCGATCGAGCCGTTTCCCTCATCGACAAAAGAATCATGGATTTGCAGCGCTGGTCCAACGCCGATAAGGCACGCGTATTACAGTGGTTCGGCAGAACTGACGAAGGCACTCGCACAACACTATTAACAGGCCTGACTGCAATCGTCCGCGTGCTAAAGACACTCACGGGATACAATTTCACGCGATGGGATAGCGAGCGATTCAAACATATTGGATGCGTTCCAAATCCAAACAAATCGGGAGTCGCGGCATCAGTATGTTCGCCGGATACCGCAACTCATACGATCGCAATACATCCCGATTTTTGTACAATGCGAGACTTCTCATGGGAAAAAGATTCCATAGTTTCCACTTTGATTCATGAGGCGAGTCATTTTGATGACACAATGGGAACCAGGGATCATAGATATTTCATTGAGGAATGTCTGACGTTTGGAGCCGAGAATCCGAACCAAGCAATCAACAATGCCGACAGTATTGCAGGATACGTCATTTACAATGCTTAAGTTTATTCTTTGCCTAGGCCTTCTCACTTCCAGCCCGGTATTCGCCTGCATCGCCAGCGAGAATCTCGACATCTACTTTTCGAGAGATAGCTCGCACATATCGAACGCCGAAATCGTCCGCATTGCAAAATGGACAATCGACCAAAAACTCAATTACGCGAATCACCTGACCAAGGAAACAACGCTGATCAGCGGCCATGCCGAGGAAAGTGAACCGGAAGCACTGGCCCTTGCGCAATCAAGATTGCAAACCGCGTATGCGCTGCTGGAGCAACTCGGTTTTTTACGCGGAACCATCAAGAAGAGCGCCCGCGTCTATTCGCATGGCGACGTCGACAATGGGCGGCGTGTGGAAATTTCCTTCCTGCCCGATTGCCCTAACAAGTGCTGCGACGGCAAGTAACGTCATCCGGCCGCCATCACGGTGATGCGGTATCGACGTCCGCATGCGGCGCCCCTGTTGCACCACTGCCGGCAAGACTCCTATGTCCTGTCGGCCGTGTCCCACCAAAGAAAAAGCCACCGGCCCCATCGGGTCCGGTGGCTTTTTCGCATGAGGCGCGGGGCGACGCGTTACACCGCCGCCCGCGCGTCACATCACATCAAGCTGCTTACTTGCCGCCGATGCTCTTCAGCGGCTTCCACTCGCCCTTCTCGACCTTGTACATCGTGATGCCGCCGTTCTTCAGGTCGCCCTTCGCGTCATACGCGACGTGCGTCGACGTGACGCCGGCCATGTCGGTCTTCGCGAGCACCGGCAGGTACTTCGCCGGATCGGTCGAATCGGCCTTCTTCATCGCGTTCAGCATCGCCATCGCGCCGTCGTACGCGTACGGCGAGTACGTCTGCACGTCTTCGCCGAAACGCTTCTTGTACTTGTCGGCGTAGGTCTTGCCGCCCGGCATTTCTTCCAGCGGGAGGCCGGCCAGCGAAGCGATCGTGCCGTCGGCCGCGTTGCCCGCGATCTTCAGGAATGTCGGCGTCTTCACCATTTCGCCGCTCATCAGCGGTGCGTTGAAGCCCAGCGCCTTCATCTGCTTGACCATCGGCGCTGCCTGCGAATCCGCGCCGCCGTAGTAGACGAGGTCCGGCTTCGCCGCCTTCAGCTTCGTGAGAATCGCCTTGAAGTCGACGGCCTTGTCGTTCGTGAATTCGCGGTCGACGATCGTCGCGCCGCCGGCCTTCGCGGCCTTCTCGAACTGGTCGGCGAGACCCTGGCCGTAGGCCGTGCGGTCGTCGACGATCGCGATCTTCTTCATGCCGAGATCCTTCGACGCGAACGTGCCGGCCACCGAGCCCTGCTGCGTGTCGGACGTCATCATGCGGAAGGTCGTCTTGTAGCCTTGCTGCGTGTATTCCGGCGCCGTCGCCATCGCGATTTCCGGAATGCCCGCGTTCGCGTAGATACGCGAAGCCGGAATCGTCGTACCCGAGTTGAAGTGGCCGAGCATGCCCTTGATGCCGTCGTCGACCAGCTTCTGCGCGACCGTCGTGCCCGTACGCGGGTCAGCCTGGTCGTCCTGCGTGCTCAGCACGAACTTCACCGGCTTGCCGCCGATCTTCGGGTTCGTCGCGTTGAAGTCTTCCAGCGCGAGCACGATCCCGTTCTGCATATCCTTGCCGTAGTGCGCCTGCGCGCCCGTCATCGGCCCTGCGTAACCGATCTTCACGTCATCCGCATGGGCCGTCCCCGCCAGCGACATGACCGCGACGAACGTCGCGCCTGCCACCTTTTTCATCGTGTGTTGCATAGCATCTCCTTGGTACCAGGGTAAATGGAGCGGCTTCGGGATCGCCTTGCCGCTTCCTTTGTTTGATCCGAACGGCAAGGATGATCAGCCGATCGTCATCAAATTCGCATTGCCGCCCGCCGCGGCCGTGTTCACGCTCACCGAGCGTTCCGTCAACAGCCGCTCGAGCGCGTAGTCTTCCGCGTCACCGTTCTCGAACGCGCCCGCCGACACGCCCTGCACCGACACGATCGGGCCCGGCCGCTGCGCGACGTCCTTCACGAGCGTCTGCAGTTCGTCGCTGTCGCCTTCGAACAGCACCGCGTCGAACGGCGCGTCGGCCTGCTTGCGCACCGCCGCGTGCGCCTTCAGCGACGCCGGCAGCGCGGCGACCAGCGCCTCGCCCGCCGCGCCGGCGAACAGTGCGCGGTTGCCGGTCGCGAGCACCGCCGCGAACTGCGCACGCGCGCCGCCCGGCGTGGCCGCGACGCACAGCACCGTGCCGCGCGGGCCGAGTGTATACGTGTTTCGCTCGCCCGTCGGCCCGGTCAGCACCGCGGTCGCGCCGGCCGGCACCTGTGCGAGGTAGCCGTCGCAACGCGCGGCCAGCGCCGGCTCGCGCTGCTCGATCAGCCAGTCGCGCAGCATCGTGAGCGCCGCAGCCGGATTGCCGCGCGCATCGCTTTCGGTCGCGCCGTCCGCCACCAGCGACTGCGCGAGCGCGCGCGGCAGGCCCGACGGACGCGTCGCGAGCAGGCGCTGCAGGTACAGCGCGCCACCGGCCTTCGGGCCCGTGCCCGACAGCCCTTCGCCGCCGAACGGCTGCACGCCGACCACCGCGCCGATCACGTTGCGGTTCACGTAGATGTTGCCCACGTGCGCATTCGAGATCACGTGCGCGATCGTCTCGTCGATCCGCGTGTGGATGCCGAGCGTCAGCCCGTAGCCGGTCGCGCGGATCTGCTCGAGCAGCTTGTCGAGCTGGCTGCGGCGGTAGCGCACCACGTGCAGCACGGGGCCGAACACTTCACGCTTCAACTCGTCGATGCTGCCGATCTCGATCAGCGTCGGCGGCACGAACGTGCCGTGCGCGCATGCGTCGGGCATCGGCAATTGCGTGACCGTGTGGCCCTTGTCCTTCATCGCCGCGACGTGCGTGTCGATCGTCTGCTTCGCCTCGGCGTCGATCACCGGGCCGACGTCGGTCGACAGCCGGTCCGGGTTGCCGAGCGCCAGCTCGTGCATCGCGCCCTTCAACATCGTCAGCGTGCGGTCCGCGACGTCGTCCTGCAGACACAGAACGCGCAGCGCCGAACACCGTTGACCGGCCGAGTCGAACGACGACTGCATCACGTCCGCGACGACCTGCTCCGCGAGCGCCGACGAATCGACGATCATCGCGTTCTGGCCGCCCGTTTCCGCGATCAGCGGAATCGGCTTGCCGTCCGGGTCGAGGCGCGCGGACAGCGTTTTGTTGATCAGGCGTGCGACTTCGGTCGAACCGGTGAACATCACCGCACGCGTGCGCGCATCGGCGACCAGCGCCGCACCGACGGTCTCGCCGGTGCCCGGCAGCAGTTGCACCGCGCCGGCCGGCACGCCGGCCTCGCGCAGCAGGCGCACGGCTTGCGCGGCGATCAGCGGCGTCTGTTCGGCCGGCTTCGCGAGCACCGTGTTGCCGGCGGCGAGCGCCGCGGCGACCTGGCCCATGAAGATCGCGAGCGGGAAGTTCCACGGGCTGATACAGACCACGGGGCCGAGCGGGCGGTGCGTGTCGTTCGAGAACTCGCCGCGGATCTGCGCCGCGTAGTAGCGCAGGAAGTCGACCGCTTCGCGGATCTCGGCGATCGCGTTCGGCAGCGACTTGCCGGCTTCGCGCACGATCAGGCCCATCAGCGTGTGCATCTGCGCTTCGAGCAGGTCGGCGGCGCGCACCAGGCAATCGGCGCGCGCGTCGACCGGCGTCGCCTGCCAGATCGGCGCGGCGGCCACCGCGTGCGCGAGCGCCGCGCTCACGTGTTCGGACGTCGCTTCGCTCACCGTGCCGACCACGTCGCGCTGGTCGGCCGGGTTGCGCACGTCGCGCGCCGGCGCATCGGCGAGCGCGTCGTCGGCGAGCATCGGCGCCGCGCGCCACGGGTGGTGCGCGCTCGCGAGCAGCGCGGACGACAGCGACGCGAGACGGTGTTCGTTCGACAGGTCGAGGCCCATCGAGTTGGGACGCTCGTCGCCATACAGGTTGCGCGGCAGCGGGATCTTCGCGTGCGGCGCGCCGAGCGGCACGACCTTCGACGCTTCGTCGACCGGATCGGCAACGAGCTCCTTCACCGACACGGTCTTATCGGCGATGCGGTTCACGAACGACGTGTTCGCGCCGTTTTCCAGCAGACGGCGCACGAGGTACGCGAGCAGCGTCTCGTGCGTGCCGACCGGCGCGTACACGCGGCACGGGCGGTTCAGCTTGTCGCGACCGGTGACTTCCTCGTACAGCGGCTCGCCCATCCCGTGCAGGCACTGGAATTCGTACTGGCCCGGGTAGTAGTTCTGGCCCGCGAGTTGATAGATCGCGGCCAGCGTGTACGCGTTGTGCGTCGCGAACTGCGGGTACACGGCGTCCGGCGCGGCGAGCAGCTTCTTCGCGCACGCGAGGTACGACACGTCGGTGTAGATCTTGCGCGTGTAGACCGGATAGCCTTCGAGGCCGTCGACCTGCGCCCGCTTGATCTCGGTATCCCAGTACGCGCCCTTCACGAGGCGGATCATCAGGCGGTGACGGCTGCGGCGCGCGAGATCGATCAGGTAGTCGATCACGAACGGGCAGCGCTTCTGGTAGCCCTGCACGACGAAACCGATGCCGTTCCAGCCGGCGAGCTCCGGATCGAAGCACAGCGCCTCGAGCAGGTCGAGCGACAGTTCGAGACGGTCGGCTTCTTCCGCGTCGATGTTCAGGCCGATGTCATAGCGGCGCGCGAGCAGCGCGAGGGCGCGCACGCGCGGCAGCAGCTCGCTCATCGTGCGGTCCTGCTGCGAGCGCGAGTAGCGCGCATGCAGCGCCGACAGCTTGATCGAGATGCCCGGGCCTTCGTAGATGCCGCGGCCGCCGGCCGCCTTGCCGATCGCGTGGATCGCCTGTTCGTACGACGCGTAGTAGCGCTGCGCGTCCTCTTCGGTGGTCGCCGCTTCGCCGAGCATGTCGTACGAGTAGCGGAAGCCGCGCGCTTCGTACTTGCGGCTGTTCGCGAGCGCTTCGGAAATCGTTTCGCCGGTGACGAACTGCTCGCCCATCAGGCGCATCGCCATGTCGACGCCCTTGCGGATCAGCGGCTCGCCGCCGCGGCCGATCAGGCGCGTGAGCGCCGACGACAGGCCCGCTTCGCTGTTGGTCGTCACGAGCTTGCCGGTGATCATCAGCCCCCAGGTCGCCGCGTTCACGAACAGCGACGGCGCATGGCCGACGTGCGAGCGCCAGTCGCCCTTGCTGATCTTGTCGCGGATCAGCGCGTCGCGCGTCGCACGGTCGGGAATGCGCAACAGCGCTTCGGCGAGGCACATCAGCGCGACGCCTTCCTGGCTCGACAGCGAGAACTCGTGGATCAGCCCTTCGACGCCGCCGCCCGAGCTCTTCTCGCGCAGCGCCTCGACCAGCTTCGTCGCGAGCGCCTGCACGTCCGCCTGCAGGTTCGCGGGCAAGCGCGCCTGGCCGAGCAGGAACGGCACGCACTCCGGTTCCGGACGGCGGTACGCGGCCGTGATCGCCGCACGCAGCACCGATTGCGGCTGCACGTTCTGCGCGAACTCGAGGAACGGATGCGGCGAGTTGTCGTCGTCGCCGTCCGCGGCCTGACCGTCGGCGAGCTCCGTCACGCCGCTGTGGCCCGACAGCTCGGGCGGCAACTGGCCGTGCTCGATCCGCTCGAGATACGCGAAGATCGCCTGCTTGATCAGCCAGTGGGGAGTGCGCTCGAGACGCGCGGCGGCGTCCTTGAGGCGCGAGCGGAGAAGGTCGTCGACTTTGACGCCGAGAGTCGTGCTTGCCATGGTGGGTTCGTGCGCCGGTGCGAGCCCGGCAATGTGGTGTAAGAGGATGCGCGAAATCCTACGGCACGCAATAAAAAGGTGCAACCAAATTGCGAGATAGGTTGCACCCATAAGTTAGTCAATATAATCAGTCACTTATGCGGTTGCAACCTAGGGGTTGCCCGTGGTCGGAGGATCGGTGTTTTCCCTGATCGGGCCGGTTCGACACGCGCGTGCAACCTTCCGTATGCGCGCAAGCGGCCGAAAACCGGTTGCACTGCATGGTGTGACGCGGACCGATGCCGGCGGCGGGCAAGCAACGGGAGACGGTTCGGCGCGCCCGGCGGCCGGGGCTTCGCGGCATTCGGCAACGCGCGGCGGCAGGGGCCGCGCGGGCGCCGCTCAGATATCCAGCGGATCGACCTCGACGCTCCACCGCAGCACGCCCTTCAGCGCGCGCAGCGCCGGCTGCCATGCACGCAGCGCATGCTGCAGCGCCGCCCGCGACGCGCTTTCGAGCAGCAATTGCGCGCGATGGACGTTCGCGACCTTGACGATCGTCATCGGCACCGCGTCGTAGACGGTCACGCGATCCGCGCCGGGCAGCCCCGCCAACGCGGCCGCGGCCTGCAGCAGGAACGCGAGCGCCGCGTCGAGCGTGCGCCCTTCGGCGCGCAGCAGCGCCTGGTAGACGAACGGCGGCAGGTGCGCGTCGCGCCGCTCGGCGAGCGTCGAATTCGCGAAGCCCACGTAGTCCTGCCGCCCGAGCGCGTGATACAGCGCGTGACGCGGGTAGCGCGTCTGCACCATCACCTCGCCCGGCAGCCCGGCGCGCCCCGCGCGGCCGCTCACCTGCATCAGCTGCGCGAACAGCCGCTCGCTCGCGCGAAAGTCGTGCGAGAACAGCGCGGTGTCGGCATTGAGCACGCCGACGAGCGACACGCGCTGGAAGTCGTGCCCTTTCGCGATCATCTGCGTGCCGACCAGGATGTCGACCTCGCCCGCGTGCACGTCGGAAAAAAGCGCCTGCGCGCTGCCCTTACGGCGCGTGCTGTCCGCATCGATCCGCAGGATCCGCGCGCCCGGCACCGCTTCGGCAAGCGCCTCCTCGATGCGCTGCGTGCCGCGCCCGAGCGGCGCGATGTCGACGTTCCCGCACTCGGGGCACGAGCGCGGAATGCGCGCTTCCCAGCCGCAGTGATGGCAGCGCAGTGCGTGCTCGGGCTTGTGCAGCACGACGTACGCGCTGCAGCGCGGGCAACCGGCCACCCAGCCGCACGCGTCGCACGCGAGCTGCGGCGCGTAACCGCGCCGGTTCAGGAACACGAGGCTCTGTTCGCCGCGTTCGAGCCGCGCCTTCAGCGCCGCGACGAGCGGCCCGGACAGCCCGCCCATCGACGCGCGCCCGCGCCGCCGCTCCTCCTCGAGATCGATCAGCCGCACGGTCGGCAGCGTCGCGTCGGCCACCGCGCGGCGCGACAGCGTGAGACGCGTGTAGCGGCCCTGCTCGGCCTGCCACCAGCTTTCGAGCGACGGCGTCGCCGAGCCGAGCACGACCGTGATGCCGAGCTGCTTCGCGCGCCACACGGCCAGGTCGCGCGCCGAATAGCGCAGTCCTTCCTGCTGCTTGTACGCCGGCTCGTGCTCCTCGTCGACGACGATCAGTGCGAGCGTCGGCATCGACGCGAGCACCGCGAGCCGCGTGCCGAGCACGATCCGCGCGCGGCCGGTGTGCGCGGCGAGCCAGTTGCGCGCCCGTTCGCCTTCGGCGAGCCCGCTGTGCAGCGTGACGATCGCGTCGTCGGCGAGCGCACCCGCGAAGCGCGCGCGAAACGCGGCCTCGAACTGCGGCGTCAGGTTGATTTCGGGCACGAGCACGAGCGCCTGCGCGTCCGGCCGCGCGTCGAGCAGCGACGCGAGCGCATGCAGATAGACCTCGGTCTTGCCGCTGCCCGTCACGCCGTGCAGCAGGAACGGCGCGAAACCGTGCGCCGCGCGGATCGCGTCCAGCGCCTCGGCCTGCTGGTCCGTCAACGCCGGCGGCACAGTTCGTCCACCGTTTGTCGACAGGTTATCCACAGGTTTGGCCACAGGCGTATCGGCCCAGCCGATCTCCTCGACGTCGACCCAGCCGCGCGCCGCCCAGTCGTCGAGTGTCGCGGCCGCCTTCGGATGGAGCGCGCGCGCGTCGGGCAGCGTCAGCGAGCCGGTGTCGACGAGTGCCTGCGCGAGCCGGCGCAGCGCGGCGCCGCGCGCGGGCAACGCGTCGGGCAGCGCCGCGCGGCCGGCTTCGGTCGGCTGGTAGCGCACTTCCGGCGCGAGCAGCCGCCCCCAGCGCCCGGCGTCGCGCAACGCCTGCGGCAGCGCCGGCAACGCGACCTCGCCGCGCCCGCGCTGATAGTAATCGGCGGCGAACGACACGAGCGCGAGCCAGTCCGGCGACAGCGGCGGCAGGTCGGCGCAGATCGCGTCGACCGCGCGCAACCGCGACGGCGGCACATCGGTGTGAGTGGTGACTTCGCAGACGAGGCCGACGGCCTGCCGCTTGCCGAACGGCACCTGCACGAGCGTCCCGGGCACCGGCGCCGGCTGCGCGTCGCAGCGGTAGTCGAACAGCGTGGCGAGCGGATGATCGAGCGCGACGCGCAGGTAGGTGCCGCTCATTGCGGCGCTCCGGCGGCAGCAGCACGCGAAGTACGGACGGCTTGCATCCGCGCCCGCATCGCGACGGCGAACTTAAAGTAAAACTTCAGATTCGGCGCTAAGTTTTGGATTCGCATTAGGAATCGCCGTATACCCTGCCCAGCCTGTGGATAACTTTGTTGAGAACTCGCCTCTCAACGGCCGCAACGCGCGCGGGGCCGTGCTTTGCGCTGTTTTTCGCTGCTTGCTGCGGTGCCCCGCGAAGCCTTATTCCATAAGGCTGCTATTCAAATTACCGAACCATAGCGAGACAAATTGACCGATACGGGGCTCTACCGCGCTGCAACGTGGAAAATGTGTATAAGTCAAGTCTTGACAAGCACCGAATCGGCAGCGGGAGCGGGGTTGCGCCCTGTTTAGTTTCAGCAACGAAACGCTGTCATCCTGCAGTGCAGCATGACAGCGCTTGCGTTCAGCCCGCTGCTCCGCTACGGATCGCGCGGCTGTGGGTATGCACTTCGTCGACAAGTTCGGCGACGTGATCGGGCGACGTGAATTGCGAAATGCCGTGCCCGAGGTTGAACACGTGGCCCGGATGGTTGCCGTAGCTGTCGAGCACCGCGCGCGCCTGTTCGCGCACCGCGGCCGGCGGCGCGAACAGGATCGTCGGGTCGAGGTTGCCCTGCAACGCCACGCGCCCCGCGACGCGCTCACGCGCGGCGCCGAGGTTGACCGTCCAGTCGAGCCCGACCGCGTCGACGCCGGTCGCCGCGATCTCCTCGAGCCACAGCCCGCCGCCCTTCGTGAACGTGATCACCGGCACGCGCTCGCCATCGTGCTCGCGCTTGAGCTGCGACACCACGCGGCGGATATAGTCGAGCGAGAAGCGCTGATACGCGCCGTCGGCCAGCGCGCCGCCCCACGTATCGAAGATCATCACGGCCTGCGCGCCCGCTTCGATCTGCGCGTTCAGGTACGCGGCCACCGCCTGCGCGTTCACGTCGAGGATCCGGTGCATCAGATCCGGGCGCGAATACGCCATCGACTTCACCGTGCGGAAATCGTCCGAGCCGCCGCCTTCGACCATGTAGCACGCGAGCGTCCACGGGCTGCCCGAAAAGCCGATCAGCGGCACGCGCTGACGGCCCTGAGCGTCGGTGAGCGCGCGGCGAATCTCGCGCACGGCGCCCGTCACGTAGCCGAGCGTCGCCTCGATGTCCGGCACCGCGAGCTTCGCGACGTCGGCCTCGGTGCGCACCGGATGCGCGAACTTCGGCCCTTCGCCGACCTGGAAGTCGAGGCCGAGCCCCATCGCGTCGGGAATCGTCAGGATGTCCGAGAACAGGATCGCGGCGTCGAGCGGGAAGCGCTCGAGCGGCTGCAGCGTCACCTCGGTCGCGTAGTCGGGATTCTTTGCGAGGCCGAGGAAGCTGCCGGCGCGCGCGCGCGTCGCGTTGTATTCGGGCAGGTAGCGGCCGGCCTGGCGCATCAGCCAGATCGGCGTGTAGTCGGTCGGCTCGCGCAGAAGCGCACGCAGGAAGGTGTCGTTGAGCAGGTTATGGGCCACGGTAGGAGCGACGATGCGAAGGCAAAGCGGCATTTTACCGGACAGCCGCGCTCGGACCGCGCATGCCGATGCGATGGCGGCCATATGACGCGCGCGATGGCTCCGTTATGATCGGACGCTCATATCGAACCGAACGAAGGAGGAGACCGATGAAGACATTCGCCACGCTTGCCACGCTCGCTGCTGCCGCCGCGTTTTGCTGCGCCGCCGCGCACGCGCAGAGTACGGCCACTGCGGCGCCTGCGAGCGCCGCTACCGCCGGCTCGCGGCTCGACGACGTGCTCGCGCGCGGCGCGCTGCGCGTGTGCACGACGGGCGACTACAAGCCGTATTCGTACTATCGCGCGGACGGCCGCTTCGAGGGCATCGACATCGACATGGCCGAATCGCTCGCGAAATCGCTCGGCGTGAAGACCGACTACGTGAAGACGAGCTGGTCGAACCTCACCAACGACTTCGTCGCGAAATGCGACATCGCGGTGGGCGGCGTGTCGACGACGCTCGAGCGCCAGAAGCGCGTGTTCTTCACGCAGCCGTACGTGGTCGACGGCAAGACGCCGATCGTGCGCTGCGCGGATGCCGACAAATACCAGACCGTCGCGCAGATCGACCGGCCCGAAACCCGTGTGATCGTCAATCCGGGTGGCACCAACGAGCGGTTCGCGAAGCAGTTCTTCACGCACGCGAACCTGACCGTCTATCCGGACAACGTGACGATCTTCAAGCAGATCCTCGCGGGCAAGGCCGACGTGATGGTGACGGATGCGTCCGAGACGCTGCTGCAGCAAAAGCTGAATCCGGGCCTGTGCTCGGTGCATCCGGACAAGCCGTTCCAGTTCGGCGAGAAGGCGTACATGGTGCCGCGCGGCGACGTCGTGTTCCAGCAGTACGTCGACCAGTGGCTGCATCTCGCGCGCTCGACCGGCGAGTACCAGGCCATTTCGGACAAGTGGCTGAAGTAGGCGGCCCGCGCCGCGGCGGCCGATAACGGGCACCGACCCCGCGGCCGCCGGGGTGCCGACATCTCGCCGGAAGCGGCGGCCGCCCGGCCGCCGTTACACCTTCCGTTCGCGCCGCCGCCCTTCGCCATCGGCTCAAAACCCGCCGATTGGCCGAACGGCCGACTTCCGCGCATTCCGATCACGTTTCAAAATCTTTCTGACGAATGAATCGTCATGCGCGGTATCGGTCGCGCCGTGCACTTTCTCGCGTGAAAATCGGCAATTCATCGCGCCCGATACGCGTGAAAAACGCATCGCGCGCACACCCTGAAAACGCGATGGAAAATATGGGTAAAAATGACCTTTTTCAGGACCCCGAAAACAGCAAAAAATCCCGGAAAGCCTTATCTGGCGGGCGTTACAACCTGAAACACTTTGTTACCGCGACGGGTCATTAATTCGCCCACAATGGCCTCAACGGTTTCAACACGGATGCGGTCTCGTGTGCCAAGTGTGAGCGGACGCGAAGCGCTGCGAGCCAGTCGGTCACGTACCGAAGCCCTTCCGGGGGGCATCCCTGTTGGAGTCGTTTCCGGCCCCCCGCCGGACTCGGTTTCATCTTTGGTCTCCTCGCGCTAACCCCGTAGCGTGTGGTTTTTAGCGGGCTAATAAGCCCGCTTTTTTTCGTCCATCGAAAACGTAACGGCCTGCACAGGCCGCCACGTTTTTCCCGCATTTTCCGGCATCGTCCCGCTTCAAGCGGTCTTCTGCACGTCGAGCTTCAGCTCCTCGATCATCCGGTCGCGCATCACGAACTTCTGCACCTTGCCCGTCACCGTCATCGGCAGCTCGTCGACGAAGCGGATATAGCGCGGGATCTTGTAGTGCGCGATCTGCCCGTTGCAGAACGCGCGCACGTCGTCCTCGGTCATCTGCTCGTCCGCGCGCAGCACGATCCACGCGCACAGCTCCTCGCCGTACTTCGCATCGGGCACGCCGAACACCTGCGCGCTCTGGATCTTCGGATGCCGGAACAGGAATTCCTCGATCTCGCGCGGATAGACGTTCTCGCCGCCGCGAATCACCATGTCCTTCAGGCGGCCGACGATGTTGCAGTAACCGTCCGCATCGAGCGTCGCGAGGTCGCCGGTATGCATCCAGCCGTCGACCAGCACCTCGCGCGTCTTCGCGTCGTCGTCCCAGTAGCCGAGCATCACCGAATAGCCCTTCGTGCACAGCTCGCCCGTCGCGCCGACCGGCACGATGTCGCCGCTCGGATCGACGATCTTCACTTCGAGATGCGGCTGGATGCGGCCGACCGTCGTCGTGCGCTTCTCCAGCGGATCGTCGGTCGAGCTCTGGAACGACACGGGGCTCGTCTCCGTCATCCCGTACGCGATCGTGATTTCAGAAAGGTGCATCTGCGACACGACGCGCTTCATCGTCTCGATCGGGCACGGCGAGCCGGCCATGATCCCGGTGCGCAGCGTCGACAGGTCGAATTTCGCGAATTCCGGATGGTCGAGCTCGGCGATGAACATCGTCGGCACGCCATGCAGCGCGGTGCAACGTTCTTCGGCCACCGCCGCGAGCGTCGCGACCGGATCGAACGCTTCGCCGGGGAATACCATCGCGGCGCCCTTCGACACGCACGCGAGCACGGCCAGCACCATCCCGAAGCAGTGATAGAGCGGCACCGGGATGCAGAGCGAATCCTGTTCGGTGAAACGCATCGCCATCGCGATCGAGCGCGCGTTGTTGACGACGTTGCGGTGCGTGAGCGTCGCGCCCTTCGGGCTGCCGGTCGTGCCGCTCGTGAACTGGATGTTGATCGGATCGTTGGCCGAGAGCGTCGCGCCGATCGCATCGAGCAGCGCCGGATCGACGGCCCGGCGGCCACGCGCCATCACGTCCGCGAAGCGGAACATGCCGGCAGGCGCCACCTCGCCCATCGACACGATCGTGCGCAGGCTCGGCACGCGCGCCGCATGCAGGTCGCCCGGCGTCGCGGTCGCGAGCTCCGGCGCGATGGTCTGCAGCATCTCGACGTACGCGGAACTCTTGAAGCGCTCGGCTGCGATCACGGCCTTGCAGCCGACCTTGTTCAGCGCGTATTCGAGTTCCGACAGCCGGTAGGCCGGATTGATGTTGACGAGCACCGCGCCGATCCGCGCGGTCGCGAACTGCGTGAGCAGCCATTCGCTGCGGTTCGGCGACCAGATGCCGACGCAGTCGCCCTTCACGATCCCGAGCGCGGCGAGCCCTGCCGCCAGCACGTCGATCTCGTTCGCGAACTCGCGCCAGGTCCAGCGCACCTGCTGCTCGCGGAACACGACGGCCGGGCGGTCGGGAAAGCGGCCGGCCGTGTCGAGCAGGAACCGGCCGATCGTCGCTTCGGATAGCGGCACGTCGGTTGCACCACGCACGTACGACAAGCCGTTCTCGGGCGCGATCAGCGCGCCCACGCCAAGGTCTGCTGCCATGAATGTCTCCGTCCTTTGGGTCTGATCGGCCCGCGCGCGTGCTGCGCGCCTCCGCCGCAACGCTCGCGACGGGCGGCCTCACCGCGGATGATGCCGCGCTCCGCTGACGGTACTCTGACATCAAATCGCGGCGGACGGATGAAATAGCACGATCGGACGCAATGATCCGGCCCGAAAAACGCAGACGAAATGCGGGCGAAACACGGAGGAAGCGTGGACGAAGCCCAGACGAAAAAAAAGCAGCCCGAAGGCTGCTTTCTTTCGCGGGATACGCGGCGCGGCTCAGTGCCGGCTGCGGATCTTCGCCAGACGCTGGATCGCCTCGAGCTGCGCCATCGCGGTCGCGAGCTCGGATTGCGCTTTCGCGAGGTCGAGATCCGACTTCGCGTTCTGCAGCGTTTCCTCGGCACGCTTGCGCGCTTCCTCGGCTTTCGCCGCGTCGAGGTCCTTGCCGCGGATCGCGGTATCGGCGAGCACCGTCACGGCGCCCGGCTGCACTTCGAGAATGCCGCCCGCGACGAACACGAATTCGTCGTTGCCGCCCTCGACCTCGATGCGCACCGCACCCGGACGAATCCGGGTAATGAGCGGCGTGTGACCCGGCAGAATGCCCAGCTCACCCGTTTCGCCCGGCAGCGCGACGAATTTCGCCTCGCCCGAGAAGATCTGCTCTTCCGCGCTGACGACGTCTACTTTGATGGTTGCCATATCGACTCCAATCTCATCCACGGGTTGAGCGTATTGCGGCCGGCGCAGGCGGCCGGAATACAAGTCATCACTGACTCATTGCTCCGGCCGGCGCTCGCCGGCTTGCGACTCACTCAAGCCCTTACTGGATCTTCTTGGCCTTTTCGAAGGCTTCGTCGATCGTGCCGACCATGTAGAACGCCTGTTCCGGCAGGTGGTCGCACTCGCCGTCGACGATCATCTTGAAGCCACGGATCGTTTCCTTCAGCGGCACGTACTTGCCCGGCGAGCCCGTGAACACTTCAGCGACGTGGAACGGCTGCGACAGGAAACGCTGGATCTTACGCGCACGGGCGACCGACAGCTTGTCTTCCGGCGACAGTTCGTCCATGCCCAGAATCGCGATGATGTCGCGCAGTTCCTTGTAGCGCTGCAGCGTCTGCTGAACGCGACGGGTGATCGAGTAGTGCTCTTCACCGATCACGTTCGGGTCGATCTGGCGCGACGTCGAGTCGAGCGGGTCGACCGCCGGGTAGATACCCAGCGAAGCGATGTCACGCGACAGAACGACGGTTGCGTCCAGGTGGCCGAAGGTCGTCGCCGGCGACGGGTCGGTCAAGTCGTCCGCAGGGACGTACACGGCCTGGACCGACGTAATCGAGCCCTTCTTGGTCGACGTGATGCGCTCTTGCAGCTTGCCCATTTCTTCAGCCAGCGTCGGCTGATAGCCCACTGCCGACGGCATACGGCCGAGCAGTGCCGACACTTCGGTACCGGCCAGCGTGAAACGGTAGATGTTGTCGACGAAGAACAGCACGTCGAGGCCTTCGTCACGGAAGTGCTCGGCCATCGTCAGGCCGGTCAGCGCGACGCGCAGACGGTTGCCCGGCGGCTCGTTCATCTGGCCGTACACCAGCGCGACCTTGTCGAGAACGTTCGAGTCCTTCATTTCGTGGTAGAAGTCGTTCCCTTCACGGGTACGCTCGCCCACGCCCGCGAACACGGAGTAACCGCCGTGTTCCTTCGCGATGTTGTTGATGAGCTCCATCATGTTGACGGTCTTGCCCACGCCTGCACCACCGAACAGGCCAACCTTGCCGCCCTTTGCGAACGGGCAGATCAGGTCGATGACCTTGATACCCGTTTCGAGCAGTTCGGTCGACGGCGACAGTTCGTCGAACGCCGGTGCCTTCTGGTGGATCGAACGCGTCACGTCGCTGTCGATCGGGCCGGCTTCGTCGATCGGACGGCCGAGCACGTCCATGATTCGGCCGAGGGTCGGCTTGCCGACCGGCACCGAGATCGGCTTCGCCGTGTTCTTCACGGTCAGGCCGCGGCGCAGGCCGTCGGATGCACCCAGACAAATGGTACGGACCACGCCGTCACCCAGCTGCTGCTGGACTTCGAGCGTCAGTTCCGAGCCATCGAGAATGAGCGCGTCGTAGATCTTCGGCATGCTGTCGCGCGGGAATTCCACGTCGATAACGGCGCCGATGCACTGTACGATCTTGCCTTCTACCAAAGCAGCAGTACTCATCGCTTTTCCTTTAAATACCTGATTCTTTACTCGCGCAAAGGCGCAGTTGTCGTCCCGGGCGCGCGCTTAAACAGCGGCTGCGCCGCCGACGATCTCCGACAGTTCTTTCGTGATCGCGGCCTGACGGCTCTTGTTGTACACGAGCTGCAGTTCGCTGATCACCGTCTTCGCGTTGTCGGACGCGGCCTTCATCGCGACCATGCGCGCCGATTGCTCGGACGCCATGTTTTCCGCGACGGCCTGGTACACCAGCGCCTCGACGTAACGCACGAGCAGTTCGTCGACGACTGCCTGCGCGTCCGGCTCATAGATGTAGTCCCACGACGTCGCCGGCGTACCGTCATCGGCTTCGAAGTGGTCCGACGACAGCGGCAGCAGCTGCTCGATCACGGCTTCCTGCTTCATCGTGTTGACGAAGCGCGTGTAAGCGATATAAACCGCCGACAGCTTGCCTTCCGAGTACAGATCGAGCTGCGTCTTCACGGCGCCGATCAGCTTGTCCAGGTGCGGGGTGTCGCCGAGGTGCACGACCTGCGACATCACCTTCGCGCCGAAGCGGTTCAGGAACCCGAGGCCCTTGCCGCCGATCGCGGTGGCTTCGACCTTCTGGCCCTTCTCTTCCAGCTCCTTGAACTTCTGCACCGTCGCACGCAGCACGTTGGTGTTCAGACCACCGCACAGACCCTTGTCCGTCGTGACGAGGATGATGCCGGCCGTCTGCGCGCCGTCGTTCGCCACCATGAACGGGTGACGGTACTCGGGGTTCGCACGGCTCATGTGCGCGGCGATGGCACGGACCTTGTCCGCATACGGACGAGCGGCGCGCATGCGTTCCTGCGCGCGACGCATCTTCGATGCAGCCACCATCTCCATCGCCTTCGTGATCTTGCGCGTGTTCTGCACGCTCTTGATCTTGCCGCGAATTTCCTTCATTCCAGCCATAGCTTGCTCCTTGACCGAAGCGGCGCGGGTGCTCGGCACCCGCGCGGCCTCAGTGTGTCACTCGCGGATCAATAGGCACCGGACTTCTTGAAGGCTTCGATCGCCGAGCGCAGTGCGCCTTCGTCGTCCTTCGAGAGATCCTTGGTGTCTTCGATGCGCTTGATGAGGTCAGCGTGGCTGGTCTTCAGGTTGTCGCGCAGGCCCTTCTCGAACGACAGCACTTGCTTGACGTCGAGGTCGTCGAGGTAGCCGTTGTTCGCGGCGTACAGCGACACGGCCAGTTCCCAGACCTGCAGCGGCTGGTACTGCGGCTGCTTCAGCAGTTCCGTCACGCGGCGGCCGCGCTCGAGCTGCTTGCGGGTCGCTTCGTCGAGGTCCGATGCGAACTGCGCGAATGCGGCCAGTTCACGGTACTGCGCGAGGTCGGTACGGATACCGCCCGACAGCTTCTTCACGACCTTCGTCTGAGCAGCGCCACCGACGCGCGACACCGACACGCCGGCGTTGATTGCCGGGCGGATGCCTGCGTTGAACAGGTCGGTTTCCAGGAAGATCTGGCCGTCGGTAATCGAGATCACGTTCGTCGGAACGAACGCGGTCACGTCGCCAGCCTGCGTTTCGATGACCGGCAGTGCCGTCAGCGAACCGCTCTTGCCCTTCACTTCGCCGTTCGTGAACTTCTCGACGTACTCTTCCGACACGCGAGCCGCACGCTCCAGCAGACGCGAGTGCAGATAGAACACGTCGCCCGGGTACGCTTCACGGCCCGGCGGACGGCGCAGCAGCAGCGAGATCTGACGGTATGCCCAAGCCTGCTTGGTCAAGTCGTCATAGATGATCAGCGCGTCTTGGCCACGGTCGCGGAAGTATTCGCCCATCGTGCAGCCGGCGTACGGCGCCAGGTACTGCATGGCAGCCGAATCCGATGCCGAAGCGGCGACGACGATCGTGTATTCCATCGCGCCCGTTTCTTCGAGCTTGCGAACCACGTTCATGATCGACGAAGCCTTCTGGCCGATCGCGACGTAGATACAGATCAGGTCCTTGCCCTTCTGGTTGATGATCGCGTCGAGCGCCACCGCGGTCTTGCCGCACTGACGGTCGCCGATGATCAGCTCACGCTGGCCACGGCCGATCGGCACCATCGCGTCGATCGACTTGATGCCCGTCTGCACCGGCTGCGACACCGACTTGCGCCAGATCACGCCCGGGGCGATCTTTTCGATCGCGTCGGTCAGCTTCGCGTTGACCGGGCCCTTGCCGTCGATCGGGTTGCCGAGCGCGTCGACCACGCGGCCGACGAGTTCCGGACCCACCGGGACTTCGAGAATGCGGCCCGTCGTCTTGACGATGTCGCCTTCCGAGATGTGTTCGTATTCGCCGAGAATCACCGCGCCGACCGAGTCGCGCTCGAGGTTCAGCGCGAGACCGAACGTGTTGCCCGGAAACTCGAGCATTTCGCCCTGCATCACGTCCGACAGGCCGTGGATACGCACGATACCGTCGGTCACGGAGATCACGGTGCCCTGGTTGCGAACGTCTGCGCTCGCTTCAAGGCCCTGGATCCGGCTCTTGATCAGCTCGCTGATCTCAGAGGGATTGAGTTGCATTATTCGCTCCTGATAGTCAATTCTGTTGCGTGCCGGCGTGGCGCTCAGGCGGTCAAGGCAGCCTGCATCGATGCGAGGCGCGCGCGAACCGAGGTGTCGAGCACTTCGTCGCCGACCGTCACGCGCACGCCGCCGATCAGCGACGAATCGACTTCGACCGTCGGTTTCAGCTTGCGCTTGAACTTGCGTTCGAGGCCCGAGACGAGACTGTCGAGATCCGCGCCGTTCAGCGGGAACGCGCTCACGATCTCGGCGTCGGCTGCGCCTTCACGTTCGTTCTTGAGCGCCTCGAACTGCTCGGCAATTTCCGGCAGCAGCGCGATGCGATGATTGTCGACCAGCATCTGCACGAAGTTCTTCGCTTCGGCGCCGGCCGCGAGCGGCGACTTGGCCGCAGCAAGCAGCAACTCGGCTACTTGCGTGCGCGTCACCTTCGGGCTCGACGCGACCGACAGCACTTCCGGCAGACGCGCAACCTGGGCCAGCTCTTGCACGAGCGTGGACCAGGCGGCGATGTCACCGCCCTCGGCCACGCGGAACAGCGCTTCTGCGTAAGGGCGGGCGATGGTTGCAAGTTCGGCCATGATCAGAGCTCGGCTTTCAGTTGATTCAGCAGTTGGGCGTGGGCCGTTTGATCGACTTCGCGCTTCAGGATCTGCTCGGCGCCCTTCACGGCCAGCGCGGCGACTTCGCCACGCAGCGCTTCGCGCGCCTTCACGATTTGCTGTTCTGCTTCCGCCTTCGCCTGGGCGACGATGCGGGCGGCTTCAGCCTGGGCGTTGGCCTTGATTTCCTCGGCGACCGCCTGGGCACGCTTTTCAGCGTCGGCGATGCGCTGCTGGCCGTCGTTGCGGGCCTGCGCGAGTTCCTGGTCCACGCGCTTGTGCGCTGCGTCGAGTTCCGCCTTGCCCTTCTCCGCGGCGGCGAGGCCGTCGGCGATCTTCTTCGAACGTTCGTCGAGGGCGTTGATCAACGGCGGCCACACGAATTTCATCGTGAACCACGCGAGGACCAGGAACACGACCATTTGCGCAAACAGAGTTGCGTTGAGATTCACGGTGTTTCCTTATCTGCTATTCCGGAAAAATGAAACGGTAAGGCGCTCATCGAGTTGCATTCGATCAGCGCCCCAAGTCTCCGTTCCGCCCTGCGCCGGCTCACGCCGGACGCATATTTCCGAGGAACCTTAGCCTGCGAGCTTCGACAGGAGCGGGTTCGCGAACGCGAACAGCATTGCGACACCAACGCCGATCAGGAATGCAGCGTCGATCAGACCAGCCAGCAGGAACATCTTCGTTTGCAGCGGGTTGATGAGTTCCGGCTGACGTGCGCAGGCTTCGATGTACTTGCCACCCATCAGCGCGATACCGATACAGGCGCCGATTGCACCCAGGCCGATGATGATGCCGATACCGATGGCGGTCAGACCCTGGATGTTGGCGATGTAAGCTTGCATGATCACTCCTTTGTGAAAAGACTTGGAACTGAGATTTAAAAAACTAAAACGGAAACTCTTTCTTGCACGCCGCGCTTAGTGCTTGTCGTGCGCCTGGCCGAGATACACCAGCGTCAGCATCATGAAAATGAATGCCTGCAACAGAACAATCAGGATGTGGAAGATTGCCCAGACGCTACCCGCGATCACATGACCAACGAAGCCGAGGAACGTTGCGTCGCCACCGAAGCTCCACATGCTGCCGAGCAGGGCGATCAACAGGAACAACAGCTCACCCGCGTACATGTTGCCGAACAGCCGCATACCGAGCGAGACGGTCTTCGCGAGATATTCGACAATGTTGAGCGCGAGGTTCGGGATCCACAGCAGCGGGTGCGCGCCGAACGGTGCCGACAGCAGCTCGTGCACGAAGCCGCCCGCGCCCTTGATCTTGATGCTGTAGTAGATCATCAGGACGAACACGCCGAGCGCGATGCCGAGCGTGCCGTTCAGGTCGGCCGTCGGGACGATGCGATGGTGGGAAATCACGTCCGACAGACCGAGCAGGCCGATCACGCGGCCCGGCAGGTCAACCGGGAGGAAGTCGAGGGAGTTCATCAGCGCAACCCACACGAACACCGTGAGGGCGAGCGGCGCGATGAAGGTGCGATTGCCGTGGACGATGGCCTTCGACTGGTCTTCGACCATTTCGACGAGCATCTCGATCGCGCACTGGAAACGGCCCGGCACGCCCGACGTCGCCTTGCGGGCGGCCAGACGCAGCAGGACGATCGTCACGATGCCGCATACGATCGACCAGAACAGCGTGTCGAGATTCCAGACGTGAATGTCGAAAATCGACGTCTGATGCGAGGTGGAGAAATTCTGCAAGTGGTGCGCAATGTACTCGGACGGATCCGGACCGCGCGTGCCTTCGCTAGCTGCCATATCGTTAATGCCACCCAAATTGTCGAAAATCGTTTTGCCCGTTCCGCAACACGCTATTGCGGGAACGGGCCGGTGCGGTTCGTTGTCGAAACCGCACGCTGCTTGTTCCTTACCGCCAGGCCAGCGCGATCCAGTACGTCTTCAGCACGACGAGGTACGTGACGAGGAACGGCACCCAGTGCACGCCGGCCCAGCCGAACGCCACCGCGGTGAACATCCCGATCGTCAGAGCGAGTTTCAGGGCTTCGCCCATCACCCAGCTCATCACGGTGGCCGAGCCACCTGCCTTCAGTCGTGCCACGAATACCGCACTGGGCACCCAGCCGATCGCTCCGCCCAGAAACGCGGATTGCGCAGCGGCGCCCGGCGACTTCGAAAACAGCCACCACGCCAGCGTTGCAACCAGGGACAGGACCACTTGCGCGAACACCACCTTGTAGGGGGTCACGCGCGAGGGCTTGCTCACGTTCGGACCGAACAGCCTTTCGGCCTCTGCCCGTGTAAGCGGAACGATGTTGTTATCTTGCTGCTCGACATCCCAGTCATCGTCGGATTCACGCTGCGCGCCGGCCGCCGAAGCGGTGCGTTGCGTGCGCTGATCATCGTGCCTGTCGTCCGGCGCCTGACCCGCCATCGCAATCTTCCGCTGAAATCCTTGAACCCGGCCCCAAGCTTTCTGAAAGCTTTCAGGGGTGCCTAGCTAACAAATCCGGGCGATTGTAAGCGATAGTTGCAAGTGATTCAAGGCTTTAGACGCGACAAAAACCTGCATAAAACGACGCCTCATGATGTGAAAAAACACCCGATTCGACGACGTACGATGACAGTTGTAAGGTCGGTTTTTTGCACCGGTATTTCTTGTGCGAAAAAGTCCGGTGACGGCGGAAATGACGGGGAAACGACGCCCGCTGCGGGCCAGCAGGAAGCGGCGCGATCGCCGCCGGGCATCCGCTGCCATGGAGTCGTCGGGAACGACTCGGCGCGACACGCCGGAACACGCAAGACGCCGCAATCAAGCCATCGCGCCGGCGCGAGAAACTCGACCGGTTGCTCGCGCATCGATTCGTCCAATCAGTTGTCGCGCCGCCACAGAAGTTCGACTGTGGGCCGCAGCACTTATCAACAATCCTTGATCACTGCGGACGCTGTGCGCCCCGTCCGCCGCCCGAACGGCACACCTGTGCGGCGCGCATCGGCCTCGCTCAACCGTGCATGAGCAACCACGCGCCGAGCGCCGCGCTCACCAGCGCGAACGGAATCGAAACGAGGTGGAACGGCAGCCACATGCGCGGCTCCTTCGCGAGACGCACCGCGATCAGGTTCGCGAGCGAGCCGATCGCGAAACCGAAGCCGCCGACCGATACGCCGAATGCCAGCGCGCGCCAGTCGTGCGTGAACTCCGACAGCAGAATCGCGGCCGGCACGTTGCTGATCACCTGCGACAGCGCCGCGCCGGCGGCGTAGACGCGCAGCGGCGAATCGAGTTGCGCATGCGCGACCGCATCGTGCACGACGGGCAGCGCAGCCGCGCTGCGCAACACGACGAACATCAGCACGAAGATCAGCAGCAGCAGCCAGTCGATCTTCAGGACTGCGTCACGTTTGACGGCGAGCAGCACGATCGCGACACCGACGAGGCCGGGCAGCGGATGGTGCGCATCGGCGAGCAGCACGAACGCGGCGAACAGCACCGCCGCGATCAACGCGTGCATGCGTTGGACGGGAAAGGACGCGGCGTCGCCGGACAGGTCGAGCGGCTTCGCGCGAAACATCAATGCGGTCAGCACGAGCAGCAGCGCCATCAGCGCGAGCGCGAGCGGCCCGAGCGTGACCACGAAACGGCCGAACGACACGCCGCTCAATTGCCACAGGAACAGATTCTGGGGATTGCCGAGCGGGGTCGCGACGGACCCGGCGTTGACGGCCAGCGCGACGACGATCACGAGCCGCCGGAACGGCAGCGGTGTCAGCGCGCGCAGCGACACCATCAACGGTACGACGACGAACAGCGCGACGTCGTTGGTGAGCCACATCGACAGCACGGCGGCGAAGCCGACAAGCAGCATCGCGAGCCCTCGCTCGGAATGCACGTGATGCACGATGCGATGCGCGAGCCACATCAGGCAGCCGGACAACTCGAGCGCCTTGGTCAGCATCAGCAGGCCCGCGAGCGTCGCGACCGTCTGCCAGTCGACGCGGTCGGCCAGTACCGAAAATGGTTGCGGACGCACCCATTGCAGCACGATCAGGCCAAGCGCCAGCACCGACAGTACCGGTTCCTGCGCGAGCCAGCCGAGCCACCGGCGCGGCGCCGGTGCGCCCGTTTGCTCCATGGGTTGCCCGTTACTCTTCGGTCGCGACGTTGCCGCGCAGGCGCGCGAGAATGCCCTCGAGCGCGTCGAGGTTGCCGAAGTCGATCAGCACCTGCCCGCGCCCGCGGCGGCCCAGCTTGATCTTCACCGTCGACGCGAGCAGGTCTGACAACTCCTCTTCGAGACGACGTGTATCGCGGCCGCCGTCGTCCTTCGCGCGCGCCTTCACGGCCGGCGCTTCCTTCGTCGTATGTGCGACGAGCTTCTCGGTCTCGCGCACCGACATGCGCTTGTTGACCACCTGATGCGCGAGCGTGATCTGCGTGGCCGCATCGACCGCGAGCAGCGCGCGTGCGTGCCCCATGTCGAGATCGCCGGCCAGCAGCATCGTCTGCACGGGTGACGCGAGGTTCAGCAGGCGCAGCAGGTTCGACACCGCGCTGCGCGAACGGCCGACCGATTCGGCCGCCTGTTCGTGCGTGAAACCGAACTCGTCGAGCAGGCGCTGGATGCCGTGCGCCTCTTCGAGCGGATTCAGGTCCTCGCGCTGGATGTTCTCGATCAGCGCCATCGCGGCGGCGGCCTGATCGGATACGTCCTTCACGAGCACCGGCACTTCATCGAGGCCGGCCAGGCGCGCCGCGCGGAAACGCCGCTCGCCCGCGATGATCTCGTATTTGTCTGACGAAATAGGCCGTACCAGGATCGGCTGCATCACGCCCTGCGCGCGAATGCTGGCCGCGAGCTCCTGCAGGCTGCCTTCGTCCATCCGCGTACGCGGCTGGTACTTGCCGGCTTGCAGCTTGCCGAGCGCGAGCGTGTTCGGTGCGCCTTCGATCTTCACCGCTTCGGTGATATCGGCACTGCCGCCGAGCAGCGCTTCGAGGCCACGTCCCAAGCCCTTCTTCTTTGGTACCGCGTTCATGTCTTTCTTCCTCGCTTCGCTCATGTCCGGATCACGACACCTCGAACGCGCGCACGCGTTCGATCATCTCGGCACCGAACTGGATATACGCCTGCGCACCGCGCGAGCTGCGATCGAACACGACGCCCGGCAACCCGTAACTCGGCGCTTCCGCCAGACGCACGTTGCGCGGAATCACCGCGTCGAACACCTTGTCGCCGAAGTGCGCTTTCAGTTGATCGGAGACTTGCTGCTGCAGCGTGATGCGCGGATCGAACATCACGCGCAGCAGGCCGATGATCTTCAGGTCGCGATTCATGTTCGCGTGGACCTGCTTGATCGTATTGACGAGGTCCGACAGCCCTTCCAGCGCGAAGTACTCGCACTGCATCGGGATCACGACGCCGTGCGCCGCGCACAGGCCGTTCAGCGTCAGCAGCGACAGCGTCGGCGGGCAATCGATCAGCACGAAATCGTAGTCGTCGGCCACGCGCTCGAGCGCGGCCTTCAGCCGGCGCTCGCGATTGTCGATGCTGATCAGCTCGATCTCGGCGCCGGACAGCTCGCGGTTCGCGGGAAGCACGTCGTAGGTGACGCCTTCCGGACGCACGCGCGCGTCGGTCACCGACACGCCATCGACCAGCACTTCGTACACGGTCGCTTCGCAGGCGGCCTTGTCGATCCCGCTGCCCATCGTCGCGTTGCCCTGCGGGTCGAGATCGATCAACAGGACTCGTTGCTCCTGCGCTGCAAGGCTTGCGGCGAGATTGACCGATGTCGTCGTCTTGCCGACGCCCCCCTTCTGGTTCGCAACGCAGAAGATCTTTGCCATCGTTGGTGTGTTCCCTTTACCTTCAAACAAACGGCGCGCTACCGCGCGCCTTCAATTCGCGTCGTCGACGGCCACTTCGAACAGATGCCGCTCCGCATCGAGCATCGGCACCGCCAGCCGGATCGTCTGCTTGACGTGGCTGCCTTCCGGCAACCGCGCAATCTCGTCGTCCGGGTGAACGCCCTTCATCGCCCAGATCGAACCACCCGGCGCGACCAGATGTCGAGCAAGTTTAACGAAGTCGGATAGATCCGCGAAAGCGCGGGATACGATCATGTCGAATTTTTCCGGCACTTCGACACCCGGCTGCAGCGATTCGACCCGCCCGGTGACCACCGACAGGTTCACCAGCTTCAGCTCCGCGCGCATCTGCGTCTGGAAGGCAGACTTCTTCTGCACGATATCGTTCAGCGTGACCTGCCAGCCCGGCTCGACGATCGCCAGCACGATACCGGGCAGCCCGCCGCCCGAGCCGACGTCGAGCACGCGCGCCGACGTACGACCACGCAGATGCGGGACGATGGAAAGCGAATCGAGGATGTGCTGGATCAGCATCTGCTTCGGGTCGCGGATCGCGGTCAGGTTGTAGACCGCGTTCCACTTGCCGAGCAGCGCGACGTAGTCGAGCAGCTGGTTGCGTTGCGCATCCGTCAGCGTGAGGTCGAGCGCCGCCGTGCCTTCGACGAGCATCTGTTCCAGTACGTCCCGATTAACCGCCGGCGCGCGACGCGCCGTCATTGTTGCGTCGGGACGGTACCGCCCCCCTGCTCCGCGGCCTCTGCGGCCGTGCCGTTGCGGCGGCCCAGGCCGCGCCGCTTCAGGTGCACCATCAGCAGCGAGATGGCCGCCGGCGTGACGCCCGAGATACGCGACGCTTGCCCGATCGTTTCCGGCCGGAACTCGTTGAGCTTCTGGCTCACCTCGAACGACAGGCCGCGGACTTCACGGTAATCGATACCGTCCGGCAGGCGCGTGTTCTCGTTCGCATCGTTGCGCTCGATTTCGGACGCCTGGCGCTCGATATAGCCCTGATACTTGATGCCGATCTCGACCTGTTCCTTGATCTGTTCGAGCAGCACCGGATCGTCCGTCAGCGGCTCCGCGGGGCCGCACTCGCCGCCCTTCAGTCCGCATACGCCGTCGTAGCTCACACCCGGGCGGCGCAGCAGCTCGGCGAGGCTGTATTCGTGATCGATCGCCTTGCCGAGCAACGCGGTCGCCTCTTCTGCCGGCAGCGTCTTCGGCGTGACCCAGGTCGACTTCAGGCGTTCGGTTTCACGTGAAACAGCGTCGCGTTTCCGGCTGAAGGCGTCCCAGCGCGCGTCGTCGACCAGCCCCAGTTCGCGGCCGATTTCGGTCAAGCGCATGTCGGCATTATCTTCGCGCAGGCTCAGGCGATACTCGGCGCGACTCGTGAACATCCGGTACGGCTCGGCCACACCGCGCGTAACGAGATCGTCGACCAGCACGCCCAGATAGGCCTGGTCGCGCCGCGGGCACCATGCCTCCTTCTCCTGCACGTAACGGCCTGCATTGAGGCCGGCCAGCAGACCCTGCGCGGCCGCCTCTTCGTAGCCGGTCGTGCCGTTGATCTGGCCCGCAAAAAACAGCCCGTTGATCGCCTTCGTCTCGAGCGACGCCTTCAGCGCGCGCGGGTCGAAGTAGTCATACTCGATCGCGTAGCCGGGACGCAGGATGTGCGCGTTCTCGAGGCCGCGCATCGAATGCACGAGCTCGAGCTGGACATCGAACGGCAGGCTCGTCGAGATCCCGTTCGGGTAGAACTCGTTGGTCGTCAGCCCTTCCGGTTCCAGGAAGATCTGGTGCGATTCCTTCGATGCAAACCGGTGGATCTTGTCCTCGATCGACGGGCAATAGCGCGGCCCGACACCTTCGATCACGCCTGTATACATAGGCGAACGGTCGAGACCGCCGCGAATGATGTCGTGCGTGCGCTCGTTCGTATGCGTGACCCAGCACGGCAGCTGCTGCGGATGCTGCTCCGCGCGGCCCAGGAACGAGAACACGGGGATCGGATCGAGGTCGCCCGGCTGCTCGTCGAGCTTCGAGAAGTCGATCGTGCGCCCGTCGATACGCGGCGGCGTACCGGTCTTCAGGCGGCCCTGCGGCAGCTTCAGCTCCTTCAGGCGCGACGACAGCGACACGGCCGCCGGATCACCCGCGCGGCCGCCCGTGTAGTTGTTCAGGCCGACGTGGATCTTGCCGTCGAGGAACGTACCGGCCGTCAGCACGACCGCGCGCGCGCGAAAGCGGATGCCGATCTGCGTGACGGCGCCGACCACGCGGTCGCCTTCGACCATCAGGTCGTCGACGGCCTGTTGGAACAGCCATAGGTTCGGCTGATTTTCGAGCCGATGGCGGATTGCGGCCTTGTACAGGATGCGATCCGCCTGTGCGCGGGTCGCGCGTACGGCCGGGCCCTTCGATGAATTGAGGATCCGGAACTGAATACCGCTTTCATCCGTCGCGGCAGCCATTGCGCCGCCCAGTGCGTCGACTTCCTTGACCAGATGGCCCTTGCCAATGCCGCCGATCGACGGATTGCAGCTCATCTGCCCAAGCGTTTCGATGTTGTGGGTCAGCAGCAGTGTCTTTGCGCCCATGCGGGCGGACGCCAGCGCGGCTTCCGTGCCGGCATGACCGCCACCGACGACGATGACGTCAAATTCTGTGGGAAAAAGCATGGTGGATTCCGTACGCAGAGCTGCGCACGAACCTATCAGAGAAATGTATGGGCCGAATTATAGCGGGTTCGCTTTTCACCCGAAGGCCGTCCGAATGGTAGGGTCTGTGCATTTCGGCGATTTTTGGCTGAGGACCGGTGAAATGCCTTGGTAGGCGTACTTCGGCGATGCCTACGAGCGATTCAACGCACATCGTCGTGCCTGTGCACAAAACCTGGTTGATAGTCGCGTCAGCATGTGTGGAACTCGTTAACTGGCCAATGCCTGTGGACCAGCGCAACACGCCAGACCCGACATCCTGCGCCCATCACCACACAGCATTTCGGTCGGTCGTCCCCATGCTTATCCACTGAAGCGCGCCACATCATCGGCCTGTGGAACAAGCAAGCGCAGCACCGCACAGAGCTTCCCACTATTCCGGCGCGACTTATCCGCCGGGCCAGAATCGTCGACGCATCGAAACCCGGCCCAGCCCCAAAACAAAAACGGCGTGTTTCACGTGAAACACGCCGTCCGTTTCCCGCCCCCCGAGCCAACAATCAAGCCGTCTTCTTCGCCAGCCCGAGGTACGTTTCGATCACACGCGGATTCTGCGCGAGTTCGGCCGCCGGCCCTTCCAGTGCAAACTCGCCCGTCTCCAGCACATAACCGTAATCGGAGATCTGCAGCGCCGCCCGTGCGTTCTGCTCGATCAGCAGCGTCGCCACGCCGGTGCCGCGCAACGCGCTGATGATATGAAAGATCTCTTTCACGATCAGCGGCGCCAGCCCGAGGCTCGGCTCGTCGAGCATCAGCAGATCGGGTTTGCCCATCAGCGCACGGCCGACCGCCAGCATCTGCCGCTCGCCACCGGACAGCGTGCCGGCCGCCTGCCGGCGCCGCTCCTTCAGCCGCGGGAACAGCGCGAACACGTGATCGAGCTGATCGAGGAAGTTCGCTTCCCCGGCCTGCTTGCGCCGATATGCGCCCAATACGAGGTTGTCCTCGACCGTCATCGTGCTGAACAGCTCGCGTTTCTCCGGTACGAGGCACATCCCGCGTGCGACGCGCTGCTCGACGGGCAATGCGCCGACGTCGTTGCCGCGATACACGATCGCGCCGGACGCGTGCCCCGTTACCGGCAGCGCCCCCATGATCGCATTCAGCAGCGTCGACTTACCGGCGCCGTTCGGGCCGATCACGCTGACGATCTGTCCCGCCCCGACCTTGATGGCCGCGCCGTGCAGCGCCTCCACCTTTCCGTACCGCACCGCCAATCCGCGTACTTCGAGAATCGGCATCGTCGTGTCCGTCATCACTCCACCCCGCCCAGATACGCTTCGAGTACGGCCGGGTCCTGCTGCACATCCTGCGGCAGCCCTTCCGCGATCCGCGTGCCGAACTCCATCACCACCAGCCGGTCGGTGAGGTTCATCACGAAATCCATGTCATGTTCCACGAGCAACACACTCATCCCTTCGGCCCTCAGCCGCCGCAGCAGGTCGGCGAGTTGCTGCTTCTCCTGGTAACGCAGCCCGGCGGCCGGCTCGTCGAGCAGCAGCAACGTCGGATCGCAGCACAGCGCCCGCGCGATTTCGAGGATCCGCTGCTGGCCGAGCGCGAGGCTGCCCGCTTCGTCGTACATGTGCTTTTCCAGCCCGACGCGGCGGATCTGGTGCGCGGCTTCGGCCAGCAACTGCGCTTCCTCGTGCGCATTGAGCCGCGCGATGCTGCGCCACACGCCCGTGTGGCCACGCAGATGGGCGCCGATCGCGACGTTCTCGAGCACCGTCATCGCCGGCAGCAGCTTCACGTGCTGGAACGTGCGGCCGATGCCGCGGCGGACGATCTGACGCGACGTCAGCCCGTCGATGCGTTCGCCACGGAACGTGATCGCTCCGCCGGTCGGCTTCAGCACGCCGGTCACGAGGTTGAACGTGGTCGACTTGCCTGCGCCGTTCGGGCCGATCAGCCCGATGATCTGCCCCGCTTTCACGTCGAAGCTGACGTCGTTGACGGCCACCAGCCCGCCGAACTGCTTGCGTGCGTTGTCGACGACGAGCAGCGGCTCGCCGGCCACGGGCTTCGCGCGCTGTGGCAGCGGGTCGGCCTGCTCCGGCACATGCGCGCGCGGCCCGCGCGGGAACAGCTTCGCGACGAACGGCCATACGCCCTGGCGCGCGTACTGCAGCAGCAGCACCATCAGCACGCCGAACACGATGATCTCGAAGTTGCCTTCCGAACCGAGCAGCTTCGGCAGCAGTGTCTGCAGATAGTCCTGCAGCACGGTCAGGATCGCGGCGCCGAGCACCGCGCCCCACACGTGCGACACGCCGCCCACCACGGCCATGAACAGGAATTCGATCCCGTGGTTCAGGCCGAACGGAGTCGGGTTCACCGCGCGCTGCAGATGCGCGTACAGAAAGCCCGATACGGCAGCGAGCACGGCCGCGTAGACGAAGATCACGACGCGCATCCACGCGGTGTTCACGCCCATCGCCTCGGCCATCACGCCGCCGCCGCGCAGCGCGCGGATCGCGCGACCCGGACGGCTGTTCAGCAGGTTCTGCACCGACACGATCGCGGCCAGCACCACGGCCCAGATCAGGAAATACAGGCTGCGACCGCTTTCGAGCTCGATGCCGAACAGGTTCAGCGCCGGAATCCCGTTGATCCCGTCGTACTTGCCGAGCAGTTCGAGGTTGCCGAACAGGTAGAACAGCGCGAGTCCCCACGCGATCGTGCCGAGCGGCAGGAAGTGCCCGGACAGCCGCATCGTCACGGCGCCCAGCACGAGCGCGACCAGCGCCGTCAGCACGACGCCGACGATCAGCGCGAGCCACGGCGACACGCCGTACCGCGTCGTCAGGAACGCGGTCGCATACGCGCCAATGCCGACGAACGCGGCCTGCCCGAAGCTCGTCATCCCGCCGACGCCCGTCAGCAGCACGAGCCCGATCGCGACGATCGCATACAGGCCGATGTAGTTCAGCAGCGTGATCCAGTACTCGGGCACCTGCAGCGCGCCGGGCAGCACCGGCAGCGCGAACAGCACCACGAGAAACACCCAGAAGGTCTTGTTGCGTACCATCGTCTTCATCGCGTCACTCCTCTTCCTCTTCCGCATGCGGCGTCACGAAGCTCCGCCACAGCAGCACCGGAATGATCAGCGTGAACACGATCACCTCCTTGTATGCGCTCGCCCAGAACGACGAATAGGATTCGAGCACGCCGACCAGCAGCGAGCCGGCGGCCGCGAGCGGATAGCTGACGAGCCCGCCGATGATCGCGCCGACGAAGCCCTTCAGGCCGATCAGGAAGCCCGAGTCGTAGTAGATCGTCGTCAGCGGACCGACGAGGATCCCGGACAGCACGCCGAGCCCCGCCGCGAACGTGAATGCAAGCCGCCCCGCTTCGGTGGTGCCGATGCCGACGAGCCGCGCCCCGAGCCGGTTCACCGACGTCGCGCGCAGCGCCTTGCCCGCGATCGTGCGGCCGAAGTACACGTAGAGCGCACCGATCAACACGAGCGCCGTGACGACGACGAGGATGCTCTGCACCGACACCGTCATGCTGCCGATCGCGAGCGACGCGTCCGAGAACGCGTTGGTGCGCGAGCCTTCCGCGCCGAACATCACGAGGCCGAGACCGACCATCGCGAAATGGACGGCGACCGACACGATCAGCAGCAGCAGCGTCGTGCCTTCGGCGATCGGCTGGTACACGAGCCGGTAGACGAACGGCCCCATCGGCACGACGATCGCGAGCGTCAGTGCGATCTGCGCGAGCATCGGCATCGGTTGCGCGGCAAAGCTGCGCGTGATCGCGAACACCGCGAGCGGCAGCAGGATGTAGCGGCTGGCGAGCGTCGCGAGCGTGCGGCCGAGCTGATGGCGGCGTTCGCGATGCCGGATCAGGCCACCGACTTCGAGCAGGAAGCACGCGATGCCCATCACGAACAGCAGCCAGCAGGTGGCGGGGAATTTCTGCGCCTGCAACGCGGCCAGCGTCAGCGCACCGTAGGCGACGAACTCGCCCTGGGGAATGAAGATCACCCGCGTGACGGAAAACACCAGGACGAGCGCCAGCGACAACAATGCATAAATGGCGCCGGTCGTGATGCCGTCTTGCGCGAGGATCGCCGCAATCGAGAGATCCATACGTTTCGTGTATCGAGAGAAGGCTGCGGAGAAACGAAAAGCGGAAACGGCCGGGGATGCGCGCGACGCGATCGGCACGTCGCGCGCCATGCGGCGGGCCCCGGTGGTTCCAGGCAGCACGGGTGCGGCCGTCAGGCGCGCTACCCTGCCGACGGCACACGCGGCGCCGTTCGCGCCGCGCACGCCGGTTTCACGTGATGCTTGCGCTTACTCGGCCTGCAGCTTCCACTTGCCGTCGACGATCTGCACCATCACGCGCGCACGCGTGTCGAAGCCGTTGTGATCGGTCGCCGTCATGTTGATCACGCCGTGCGACACGGGCAGATCCTTCACGCTTTCGAGCGACGCGCGCAGTGCTTCGCGGAACGCCTCGGTGCCCGGCTGGCCCTTCTTCAGCGCTTCCGGGATCGCCCGCTGCAGCAGCAGGCCCGCATCCCACGCATGACCGCCGAACGTCGACAGCGAACCCGCGCCGTAAGCCTTCTCGTACGCGGCCTTGTAGCCGAGCGCCGGCTTCTTCACCGGGTTCGAGTCCGGCAGCTGGTCGGTCACGAGCACGGGGCCGGCCGGCAGGATCTCGCCTTCGCAATCCTTGCCGCACACGCGCAGGAAATCGTTGTTGGCGACGCCGTGCGTCTGGTACACCTTGCCCTTGTAGCCGCGCTCCTTCAGCGTCTTGGCCGGCAGCGCCGCCGGCGTGCCGGAGCCCGCGATCAGCACCGCATCCGGGTTCGAGCCCAGCAGCTTCAGCACCTGCCCCATCACCGACGCGTCGGTCCGGTTGTAGCGCTCGTTCGATACGAGCTTCAGCCCGTTCTTCGCGGCCGCCGCGTCGAACGTCTTGTACCAGCTGTCGCCGTACGCGTCGGCGAAACCGATGAAGCCGACCGTCTTCACGCCGTGCTTCGCCATGTAACCGGCGATCGCGTCGGCCATCAGCTGGTCGTTCTGCGGCACCTTGAACATCCACGCGCGCTTCGCGTCCATCGGCGCGATGATCTGCGCGCTCGCCGCGAGCGAGATCGTCGGCGTCTTGCCCTGCGACACGGGGTCGAGCATCGCGAGCGAGTTCGGCGTGACCGACGAGCCGATGATCGCGTCGACGTGGTCCTCGTCGATCAGCTTGCGCACGTTCTGCACCGCGCGGCTCGTGTCGGAGGCGTCGTCCAGCACGACGTACTGCACGCTCTTGCCCGCGATTTCCTTCGGCAGCAGCGCGATCGTGTTCTTTTCCGGAATCCCGAGCGAAGCGGCCGGGCCGGTGGCCGACAGCGTCACGCCGATCTTGACCTGCGCCGACGCCGTAGCCGCCGCACACACGAGGCCCGCGGCAAGCAGGGCCTCCATCCATCGATTCGTCTTCATTTACGTTGTCTCCAAACGCTGCTCGAAAAAACCACGGGTCGCTCGGGCGGCTCCCGGTCCCCAAAAACAAGTTAATAAATTAACTATCTCGTCCTGCCCCGCCAATGCTCGTTTTCCCGTGACACGCCGGGCGCGCGCCGCATGCCGGCCCAAACGATCGTTCGACCGTCACGATGCGTAGCGGGGGTGTCGTCAGGATGAAGAAAGCGAAGAAATGCGCGAGCGCGCGAGTGATCGTTGCGGCTGCATCGATGATCGGCGCGCAGCTCGAACCGGCCTGCTGCGGCCAGGCCCGCGACGGGTGAAACATCGAAAAACCGGCCGCTCATGCGAATACGGACGCAAACGCGGATGTCGATGCGAGCGCAACGACCCGCGAGGGCGCGGGAACGCGCATACGGGCCGCGGAACGGCTCGGGAACGCCGCGATGACCCACCGCACACCCCATGACGAACGGACGGCGCCTGCCGCCTCTCCTGCCCCGATCCACCGTGCTGCGCTGCTCATCCAACCGTACTCCCTCTTCTGCATTGTGCTTGTAGGAGAACTGCCGACCATTTTCCCGACCGCACGGTCGGCGAAAGCCGAGTGTAACGGACGCATTTCGCGCACGCCAACCGGGTAAGCCCGAAGCGCCTGTGCAGGACTGCGCAGCGTCTGCGAACGAATCGCCGGAAACGGAAAACGGGGGACGCGCGAAGCGCGGAAAAGACGCGGTGCGAACGCAAACGCGGGAAGTGGCCGTCACGCGGGCCGATGCACCATCGAAGGAATCCGTGCACGCAAATGAAAAAGCGCTGTTGGATTCCGTCCAACAGCGCTTTGGGGTCCGGGCACTTTGTGCCTCGATTGTCTCCTCGTTCTCCACCTGCAAATTCGTTTCGCGGTGCATCAGAACTAAGGTGAATCTTAAAGAGGCTTAAGCACCACGACAACTTAGCATTTACCCCTATGGTGCATCGCCGCACGAAAATGGGGCACCAGCCTGCCGCGCGGCGCCGGCCGGAGCCTGCTGCGACGCCCTTCCCGGGCGTGCCGGATGGTGCTTCGCATCAACGCGCGGCGACGCGCACCGCATGCTCATGACGAGGCCCTGAGCGGCTTGACCCGCGCGACCATCTCGCCGACGATCCCGCGCCGGAATGCCAGCACGCACGCGATGAAGATCAGCCCGGTGACGATCGTCGCCGATTCGCCGAGCGAATGGAACCACGCGACGCCCGTCGTCGACGCGAGCCATTCGCCGATGTCGCCGAGCCGGTCTTCCAGCGCCACGATCAGCGCGGCGCCCAGCAGCGGCCCGAACAGCGTGCCCATTCCGCCGACCAGCGTCATCAGCACGACGAGGCCCGACATCGTCCAGTACGCGTCCGACAGCGTCTCGAAGCCGAGCACCAGCACCTTCAGCGAGCCGGCCAGCCCCGCGAGCCCGGCCGACAGGATGAACGCGAGCAGCTTGAAGCGGTCGGTGTCGTAGCCGAGCGAGATCGCGCGCGCCTCGTTCTCCTTGATGGCGACGAGCACCTGGCCGAACGGCGAATGCACGACCCGCACGATGAACGCGCACGCGGCCACGACCACCACCAGCACGACGTAGTACAGCGCGACGTCGTTCGACAGGTCGAGCAGCCCGAACAGGCGGCCGCGCGGCACGCCCTGCAGGCCGTCCTCGCCGTGCGTGAACGGCGCCTGCAGATAGATGAAGTAGACCATCTGCGCGAACGCGAGCGTGATCATCGCGAAGTAGATGCCCTGCCGGCGAATCGCGAACAGCCCGACGACGAGCCCGAGCAGCGTCGCGGCGACGGTGCCGACCAGCACGCCGAGCTCCGGCGTGAAACCGAGCGTCTGCATCGAGTAGCCCGTCGCATAGCCGGCCGTCGCGAGGAACATCGCATGGCCGAACGACAGCAGCCCCGTATAGCCGATCAGCAGGTTGAACGCGGCCGCGAACAGCGCGAACGCGAGCACCTTCATCACGAACACCGGATACGCGCCGATGAACGGCGCGGCGAGCAGTGCGGCGAGCAGCACGCCGTAGAGCACTTTTCTCTGCATCATTTTTCCTTGCCGAAGAGGCCCGCCGGGCGGAACAGCAGCACGATCGCCATGATCACGAACACGACGGTGGCCGACGCTTCGGGATAGAACACGCGCGTGAAGCCCTCGATCACGCCGAGCAGCAGGCCCGTGACGATCGAGCCGAGGATCGAGCCCATCCCGCCGATCACGACCACCGCGAACACGGTGATGATCATCGGCTGGCCCATCAGCGGCGACACCTGGATCACCGGCGCGGCCAGCACGCCCGCGAACGCGGCGAGCGCGACGCCGAAGCCGTAGGTGAGCGTGATCATCATCGGCACGTTCACGCCGAACGCCTCGACGAGCTTCGGGTTCTCGGTGCCCGCGCGCAGGTACGCGCCGAGCCGCGTCTTCTCGATCACGAACCACGTCGCGAGGCACACCGCGAGCGACGCGACGACGACCCAGGCGCGATAGTTCGGCAGGAACATGAAGCCGAGGTTGGTCGCGCCGGACAGCTGCGACGGCACGTCGTACGGCTGGCCCGACGATCCGTAGATCGACCGGAACACGCCTTCGACGACCAGCGTGAGGCCGAACGTGAGCAGCAGCCCGTACAGGTGATCGAGCTTGTACAGCCAGCGCAGCATCGAGCGCTCGATCGCGATCCCGAACGCGCCGACAATCAGCGGCGCCAGCGCGAGCATCGCCCAGTACGGCAGCCCGAAATACGACAGGCCCATCCACGCGAGCATCGCGCCCAGCATGAACAACGCGCCGTGCGCGAAGTTGATCACGTTGAGCAGCCCGAAGATCACCGCGAGCCCGAGGCTCAGGATCGCGTAGAACGAGCCGTTGACGAGCCCGAGCAGCAACTGGCTCAGCATCGCCGGCAACGGAATGCCAAAGATGTCCATCGACTTAGCCGTCAGAATGAGTTTCGTTGCGTGCGCAACCTTACGGCCGTAGCACGCGCGAGCGGCGCAGCAGGCACGTCGCTGCGGCCGCCGCCGCGCGGCGCGCGACTCGCGCGCGCCGCTACGCAGCGCTTACTTCCACAACGCGCAGCGCGTTTCCTGCTTGGTGCCGAACGCCTGTTCGCCCGGAATCGTCGCGAGCACCTTGTAGTAGTCCCACGGCTCCTTCGATTCCGACGGCTTCTTCACTTCCATCAGGTACATGTCGTGGATCATGCTGCCGTCCTGGCGGATGTAGCCCTTCGCGTAGAAGTCGCTGATCTTGATCTTCTTCAGCTCGGCCATCACCTTGTCGGAGTCGGTCGTCCCGGCGGCCTGCACGGCCTTCAGGTACGTCGTCACCGACGAGTAGTCGGCCGCCTGCAGGCTCGACGGCATCTTCTTCATCTTGCCGAAGTAGCGCTGCGCCCACTGGCGCGACGCCGCGTCGCGGTTCCAGTACCAGCTGTCGGTCAGCACGAGACCCTGCGTCGTCTCGAGGCCGAGGCTGTGCACGTCGTCGATGAACATCAGCAGCGCGGCGAGCTTCATCGTCTTCGTGATGCCGAATTCCTTCGCGGCCTTGATCGAGTTGATCGTGTCGCCGCCCGCGTTCGCGAGGCCGAGAATCTGTGCCTTCGACGATTGCGCCTGCAGCAGGAACGACGAGAAATCCGATGCGGACAGCGGATGACGCACCGCGCCGAGCACCTGCCCGCCGTTCGCCTTCACGACGTCCGACGTGTTCTTCTCGAGCGCCTTGCCGAACGCGTAGTCGGCCGTCAGGAAGAACCAGCTCTTGCCGCCCTGCTTCACCACCGCCGACCCGGTGCCCTTCGCGAGCGCCATCGTGTCGTACGCGTAGTGGACCGTGTACGGCGTGCACTGCTCGTTGGTCAGCGTATCGGCGCCCGCGCCGATGTTGATGTAGACCTTCTTCTTCTCGGCCGCGACCTGGTTCATCGACAGCGCGGTGGCCGAGTTCGTGCCGCCGACCAGCAGGTCGAGGCCGCCGCGGTCCATCCATTCGCGCGCCTTCGATGCGGCGATGTCGGCCTTGTTCTGGTGATCGGCATAGACGACCTCGATCGGCTTGCCGAGCACCTTGCCGCCGAAGTCCGCGACCGCCATGCGGATCGCCTCGAGACCGCCCTGCCCGTCGATATCCGCGTAAAGCCCCGACATGTCGGTGATGAAGCCGATCTTCACGGTATCCGCCGCGTGGGCGGCGCCGGCGGTGAACGCGGCGGTCGCGAGCGCGAGACAGGCCTGTGCGAGGGTCTTCATTTTCATTGACGTCTCCTGTTGTTCTGATGCGTTGTGGTTGTTCGGGGGCCGCCACGGCCAGCGGCAAGGGAATCGGAGCGGCGTCACACCCCGAGCAGGTCGTGCAGCGTCGGCATCTTGCCTTCCAGTTCGGACGCGCGGAAATGCTCGACGATGCTGCCGTGCTCCATCACGTAGAAGCGGTCGGCGAGCGGCGCGGCGAAGCGGAAATTCTGTTCGACCATCACGATCGTGTAGCCGCGCGCCTTCAGCGCGACGATCATCCGCGCGAGCGCCTGCACGATCACCGGCGCGAGGCCCTCGGAAATCTCGTCGAGCAGCAGCAGGTTCGCGCCGGTGCGCAAGATCCGCGCGACCGCGAGCATCTGCTGCTCGCCACCGGACAGCCGCGTGCCCTGGCTCTGCCGGCGCGACGCGAGGTTCGGGAACATCGCGTAGATCTCGTCGAGCGACATCGCATGCTCGCGCGGCCCGATCAGCGGCGGCAGCATCAGGTTCTCCTCGCACGACAGGCTCGAGAAGATCCCGCGCTCCTCCGGGCAGTAACCGATGCCGTAATGCGCGATGCGGTGCGTCGCGAGGCCGATCGTCTCGTGGCCGGCGACCTTGATCGACCCGCTGCGGCGGCCCGTGAGGCCCATGATCGCGCGCAGCGTCGTCGTGCGGCCCGCGCCGTTGCGGCCGAGCAGCGTGACGACCTCGCCGCGATGCACCGTCAGGTCGACACCGTGCAAGATGTGGGATTCCCCGTACCAGGCCTCCAGGCCCGTGATCTCCAGCGCAGGCGTACCGCTCTCGACGCCGCTCAATTCGCGTTCCTCCCGTTCGCTGTGCTTCATGCGTGCGCCCCCGCGAGCGCCGCGTCGGCGCTGCCCATGTAGGCCTCGATGACGAGCGGATTCTTCGACACTTCCGCATACGAGCCTTCGGCCAGCACCTCGCCGCGTTGCAGGACGGTGATCGTGTCGGAGATCCCCGCGATCACGTTCATGTTGTGTTCCACCATCAGGATCGTGCGCCCGCTCGCGACCTTCTTGATCAACGCGGTCACGCGGTCGACGTCCTCATGGCCCATCCCCTGCGTCGGCTCGTCGAGCAGCATCAGTTCGGGCTCCATTGCGAGCGTCGTCGCGATCTCGAGCGCGCGCTTGCGGCCGTAGGCCAGCTCGACGGTCGGCACGTGCGCGAAATCGGTGAGGCCGACCTGCGTGAGCAGGTCCATCGCGCGATCGTCGAGCCGCTTCAGCGTGCGCTCGCTGCGCCAGAAATGAAATTCGGTGCCGAGCGCGCGTTGCAGGCCGATGCGCACGTTCTGCAGTGCGGTGAGGTGCGGGAACACGGCCGAGATCTGGAACGAGCGGATGATGCCGCGCCGCGCGACCTGCGCGGGCCGCTCGTCGGTGATGTCGATGCCGTTGAAGACGATCTGGCCGGCCGTCGGCGTCAGAAATTTGGTGAGGAGGTTGAAACAGGTGGTCTTGCCCGCGCCGTTCGGCCCGATCAATGCGTGGATCGCACCGCGCCGCACACGCAGGTTGACGCCGTTCACGGCGGTGAAGCCCCTGAATTCCTTCGTCAGTCCGCGTGTTTCCAGAATCGTGTCGCCGAGAATCATGTTCCCTTCCGTACGAAGTCAGGCGAAGCACCGGGATGCCTGGCGCAGGCGGCCGCGAACAGGTCAGCGGATCAGCGGGCTGCCCCCGGGCGCCGTGGTACGCCTCGAGGGTTGGTCTCCCGCGCCGACGCGTATGCACATTACAGAACATTGTCGCGCCGTTGGTGCAGTGCAATCATCGGGATTTGCACTTATAGGGCTGGCCGCCATATCGGCCGCGACTGCGTGCGGTTTTGCACCGCGCTTTTTTGACACGTGCATCATCACGCGTTGACCTGCTGCGGGATCCGGCACGCGCGCGCTCGACGAAAAAAAGCCGCGCGACGACGCGGCTTGCAGGGATCTTGCCGTTCGAACGGACGTGACGGCAGCTTGTTTCGCATAGCGAATCAGCGGGCGTTCGCATGACCGCCCGCTGGCATGCGTGTCAGCGGGTCGTCACACAGCCGTCACCGCGGCCTCGGTTCGCACCGCCGTCGCTTCGCGCGCCGCGCGGCGGTCGGCACGAATCATGTCGCTCGCGCGCTCGGCGATCATCAACGTCGGCGAATTGGTGTTGCCCGATGTGATGAACGGCATCACCGACGCATCGACGATCCGCAACCCGGCGATGCCGCGCACGCGCAGCCGGCTGTCGACCACCGCGCGTTCGTCGTCCGCGCGCCCCATCCGGCACGTGCCGACCGGGTGGAAGATCGTCGTGCCGACCGCACCGGCCGCGTCGACCAGTTCGGCCTCGGTCCGGTATTGCGGGCCCGGCAGGATTTCCTCGGGGCGATAACGCGCAAGCGCCGGTGCGGACGCGATCCGGCGCGTGAGGCGCAGCGCGTTCGCGGCGACGTGCCGATCGTGATCGGTCGACAGATAGTTCGGCGCGATCGCCGGTGCGCTGCCCGGATCGGCGCTCGTGACGTGCACGCTGCCGCGCGACGTCGGCCGCAAATGGCAAACCGACGCCGTAAAGGCGTTGAAGCGGTGCAGCGGTTCGCCGAAGCGTTCGAGCGACAGCGGCTGCACGTGATACTGGAGATCGGGGCGCGTGAGTGCGGGATCGTCCGGATCCGATTTCGCGAATGCGCCCAACTGCGACGGCGCCATCGACATCGGCCCGCGCTGCAGCAGCGCATATTCGGCGCCGATCATCAGCTTGCCCCACCAGTGCGCGGACAGCGTATTGAGCGTACGCACGCCGTCGACGCGAAACGCCATGCGCAATTGCAGGTGATCCTGCAGGTTTTCGCCGACGCCGGACAGATCCTGCACGACGTCGATGCCGAGCGCCTGCAGCCGCCGGCCATCGCCGATGCCCGACAGTTCGAGCAGTTGCGGCGAATTCACCGCACCCGACGTCAGCAGCACTTCCGCTCGCGCGCGCGCGACGTAATCGGTGCCGCCGCCGCGATACTCGACGCCGACCGCGCGCCGACCGTCGAAAATCACGCGCTGCGCATGCGCGCCGGTGATCACGGTCAGGTTCGGGCGCGCCATCGCCGGCCGCAGGAACCCCTTCGACGTATTCCAGCGCACGCCGCGCTTCTGGTTCACTTCGAAGTAGCCGACCCCGGCATTGTCGCCGCGGTTGAAATCGTCGGTCGCGGGAATGCCCGTCTGCTGCGCGGCCTGCGCGAACGATTCGAGGATCTCCCAGCGCAGCCGCTGTTTCTCGACGCGCCAGTAGCCGCCCGCGCCGTGCGCGTCGCTCGCGCCCGCATGGTGATCCTCGCTGCGCTTGAAGATCGGCAGCACGCTGTCCCACGACCAGCCGGCGTCGCCGGTTTCCTGCGCCCAGTGGTCGTAGTCCTCGCGCTGGCCGCGCATGTAGATCATCCCGTTGATCGACGAGCAGCCGCCGAGCACGCGGCCGCGCGGATACGACAGCGCGCGGCCGTTGAGCGCCGCTTCGGGCTGCGTCTTGTACAGCCAGTCGGTGCGCGGGTTGCCGATGCAGTACAGATAGCCGACCGGGATATGAATCCAGTGGTAGTCGTCCTTGCCGCCCGCTTCCAGCAGCAGCACGCTGATGTCGGGATCCTCGGTCAGGCGGTTCGCGAGCACGCAGCCCGCGGTGCCCGCGCCGACGATCACGTAGTCGAATTCGCCCTCGAGCGTGCGTTGAGTACTCACGGCGTGTCCCCTTCTGCTTGTTGTGCGCCGCGCGGCGCGATGCCGCGCGCATGTTCAGCATAGTGCGTCGTGTCGCGCGCCGCGCTCAAGGCCGCGCGCCGCGACCCGATGAAGCGTACTCCCGCGCGCGGCCGCCGATCCAATGAGTTATGCTGAACTGCGTTATAAGCCGCGCTCATATCACGACGATGGATCTCACCCTGCTCCGCGCGTTCGCGACGGTCGCGCGCGAAGGCAACCTGACGCGCGCCGCCGCGCAATTGCACGTCACGCAGCCGGCCGTCAGCCTGCAGATCAAGCATCTGCAGGAAACGCTCGGCGTCGCGCTGTTCACGCGCACGTCGCGCGGGCTCGCGCTCACGCGCGACGGGCAGACGCTGCTGCCGCATGCGGAACGCGCGCTCGCCGCGGCGGCCGACGTGCAGCGCGCCGCCGCCGCGCTGCGGCACGAGGTGCGCGGCCGGCTGCGGATCGGCACGATCCTCGATCCGGGCTTCCTGCGGCTCGGCGGCTTCCTGCGCGCGCTGGTCGAGACCCATCCGCAGATCGAGACCGCGCTGCGGCACGGGATGTCGGGCTGGGTGATCGAACAGGTGCGCGCGCAGGCGCTCGACGTCGGCTACTACATCGGCCGTCCCGAAGAGGACTCGCCGCGCGACGACGCGCTGTTCCACACCGTCACGCTCACGCGCTTCGAATATCGCGTCCTGGCGCCCGCCGGCTGGAAGGAGCGCGTGCAGCGCGCGCACGACTGGCGGGCGCTCGCCGCGCTGCCGTGGATCTGGACGCCGCCGGCGTCCGCGCACCACCGGCTGCTGTCGCGACGTTTCGCGGCGGCCGGCGCGCAGCCGGTGAAGGTCGCCGAGGTCGACCAGGAGCAGTCGATGCTCGACCTCGTCAAATCGGGGATCGGCTTGACGCTCGCGCGCGATTCGACCGCGCTGGCCGAAGCGCATGCGCATGCGCTGACGATCGTCGAACCCGTGACGGTGCCGACCGAACTGACGTTCGTGACGCTCGCCGCGCGGCGCGACGAGCCGGCGATCGCGGCCGCGCTGCGGCTGATCGAAGCGCAGTGGGCGATATGAGCATTGCTGATGTCGATGCGGCCGATTGCGCATCGGGTATCGGTGCGTGATGCATCCCGCGGATCGCCGTCGCGGGCCGAATCACCGCCTCGCCCGCCCCGCGTCGTGTCGCCGCGCCCCCGCCCGCTCGTCACGCCACCATCGCAGGCTTTTTGCTAGATTGTGCGTTCGCACACCGCGAGACCCCGATTGAAGGAGACCCGCATGGCCCGCAACATCGAGATCAAAGCCCGCGCCCGCGAATTCGACCGGCTGCGCGAACAGGCGGCTCAACTCGCGACCGAAGCGCCGTTGTTCTACCGCCAGCAGGATTTCTTCTACGACGTGCCGCGCGGCCGGCTGAAGCTGCGCCGCTTCGAGGACGGCACGCCGGCCGAGCTGATCTTCTACCAGCGCGACGACCGCGACGGCCCGAAGGCGTCGTACTACACGCGCAGCCCGGTCACGAACCCCGACGCGATGCATTCGCTGCTCGCGACCGCGCTGACCACGCGCGGGATCGTGACGAAGGAGCGACACGTGTACCTCGCGGGCCGCACGCGCATCCATCTCGACCGCGTCGACGGTCTCGGCGATTTCATCGAACTCGAAGTCGTGCTCGGCCCGGACGACGACGAAGCCGGCGGCGAAGCGGAAGCGCACGAGGTGTTCGCGAAGCTCGGCGTGGCGCAGGACGATCTCGTCGCGGTCGCGTACGTCGATCTGCTGAACGCCGACACCGAGCCTGAAACGGCCTGATCCGGCCCCGTCTAAGGCGGCGCCGCGCGTCCCGCCTTCAGCGCCCCTGCCGCTGCCGCCTTCCGGTCACGCAGCGCCGGGCGCCAGATGCGCGAGCGGCAGCGCGCCGTTGCGCTTGAAGGTCGTCAGCACGATGTTCGAGCGCACGCTGTCGACGCCCGGCACCCGCATCAGCTTCTTCATCACGAACTGCGACAGCGCGTTGAGATCCGGCGCGACGATCCGCAGCAGGTAGTCGGCATCGCCCACCACCGCATGGCATTCGAGCACTTCGGGCAGCACGTCGATCTGCTGCTGGAACTGCTCGATGATCGAATCGCCGTGATGCTTGAGCTTCAGGCTCGTGAACGCGGTCACGCCGAGCCCGAGCTTTTCGGGGCGCAGCATCACGCGGTAGCCTTCGATCACGCCGGCCGCCTCGAGCCGCTGCAGCCGCCGGCCGATCTGCGACGGCGACAGCGGCACCTCCTCACCCAGCTGCTGATGCGTCGCGCGACCGAAGCGCTGCAGCACGTCCAGCAGCGCGAGATCGAAGTGATCGAGTTCCAGCATGAGCATTCTCCGCATTGATTCGTGATTTGATGCGTCATTATCGCATCATTCGTCAAATCAACGCCAACTATGCGCTCAATCCGCGTGCAGCCCGCTCTACACTTGCATGGTCCCAACCCACAGCGTGCAGAGCCTGATCATGTCCACCGTCGTCACCGCGAAACTGCAGGAGCAGTTCGATGCGGGCCTCGAAACCCGCGCCGATTTCACCATCGACCAGCCGCTGCAGCGCTACGGCCAGGTCGACCACGCGGTGTGGAAGCAGCTCTATGCGCGCCAGTCGGCCTTGCTGCGCGGCCGCGCGTGCGACGCGTTCGTCGCCGGACTCGGCAAGATCGAGCTGCCGGCCGATCGCGTGCCGTCGTTCGCCGACGTGAATCGCCAGCTGAAGCCCGCGACCGGCTGGGAAATCGTCGCGGTACCGGGGCTCGTGCCCGACCGCGTGTTCTTCGAGCACCTCGCGAACCGGCGTTTCCCCGTCACCTGGTGGATGCGTCGCCCCGACCAGCTCGACTACCTGCAGGAACCCGACTGCTTCCACGACCTGTTCGGCCACGTGCCGCTGCTGATCGACCCGGTGTTCGCCGACTACATGCAGGCGTACGGCCGCACCGCGCTCGCGGTCGCCGACGACGAAGCGGCGCTGGCGCGGCTCGCGCGCCTCTATTGGTATACGGTGGAATTCGGGCTGATCCGCGACCCGCGCGGGACCGACGGGCTGTCGATCTACGGCGCCGGGATCGTGTCGAGCAAGGGCGAAAGCCTGTACAGCCTGGAAAGCGCGGCGCCGAACCGCCTCGGGTTCGATCTCGAGCGCGTGATGCGCACGAAGTACCGGATCGACACGTTCCAGAAGACCTACTTCGTGATCGACGATTTCGCGCAACTGTTCGCGCTCGCCGACGTCGACGGCCGCGCGCTGGCCGACCGGCTCGCGGCGCTGCCCGAATTCGCGGCCGGCGCGGTGCTCGACACCGACCGCGTGCTGCATCGCGGCACGGGCGAAGGCTGGCCCGACGACGCCGACGCGTGACGCACCGGGCGCCGCGACGCCGCGGCGCCGACCGCCCGCGGCCGGCTGCCCGTCGCCGCCCACCCGTCGCCCTTTCCGCAACTATGAAACAATGAACGATGCCGGCCTCGCCGCGCGGTGCAGCCGCGTGCGGGCGCCGTTACCGAACGAGAGGTGCAAGATGATCCACAAGCTCACATCCGAAGAACGCAAGACCCGGCTCGAAGGCCTGCCGCACTGGACCGCCGTGCCGGGCCGCGACGCGATTCAGCGCCGCCTGCGCTTCGCCGATTTCAACGAGGCATTCGGCTTCATGACGCGCGTCGCGATCAAGGCGCAGGAGATGAACCACCATCCGGAATGGTTCAACGTGTACAACCGTGTCGATGTCACGCTGTCGACCCACGATGCCGACGGCCTTACCGAACGCGACATCGAACTCGCGCGTTTCATCGACGGCGCCGCGACGCACGCGCAACCCGGCGCCTGAGTCCCGCCTCTACCGCCGCGCGTCTTTCGGTGCGCGGCGCGTCAACTTTTCATTTCGATGAACGTTTTCTAGGATGTACTCAGCGAAAGCCTTCAGCTTTCCAAGCCATCCTTAAGGCGCACGTAAGTCTCGTACGCTTTCCGTGCCTTGGGGTCCAAACCTTCCAGTTGCAGCGCGCTTTCGCGCTGTACAATCAGCAGCGCATACGGCTTGGAAAGCGCGCTGGCCTCTTCGCAGAGTTTGAGTTCGTCGCCGCTCGACGGCGAGCGGGCGCGCCAGAAATTGATCGCGGCTTCTAGGTCGTGGATCGAAATATCGGACATGATTGGATCTAATCGTTCGCTGGCCGCCATGCTTGATGTCAGGCGAGGCGGCGCCCCTGTGGAAACGGCGTCGTGCTGTCCGCGTGCCTGAACCGCCAACCCATTGTACTTGAGCGAACTTCATGCGACTCCTTCTGATCGAAGACGACCGCCCCATCGCACGCGGTATCCAGAGCAGCCTCGAGCAGGCTGGCTTCACCGTCGACATGGTGCATGACGGCATCTTTGCCGAACAGGCGCTGGCACAGAACCGCCACGAACTCGTGATCCTCGACCTCGGCCTGCCGGGCATCGACGGAATGACGCTGCTCACGCGCTTCCGCCAGACCAACCGCCACACGCCCGTGATCGTGCTGACCGCGCGCGACGAGCTGAACGACCGGATCCAGGGCCTGAACTCCGGCGCCGACGACTACATGCTCAAGCCGTTCGAGCCGGCCGAGCTCGAAGCGCGCATCCGCGCGGTGATGCGCCGCAGCGGCCCGCACAGCGACATGCCGCGTCCGGAAGTGTCGCTCGGCGGCGTCCGCCTGTCGGGCGTCGACCGCCGCATCTTCAACGACGACAAGCCGCTCGAACTGTCGCCGCGCGAATTCGCGGTGCTCGAAATGCTGCTGCTGCGTCACGGCCGCGTCGTCAGCAAGGCGCAGTTGCAGGATCACCTCACGCACTTCGGCGGCGATCTCGGCGACACCGCGATCGAAGTCTACGTGCACCGCGTCCGCAAGAAACTCGAGCAGTGCCGGGTCGAAATCGTCACCGTGCGCGGCTTCGGCTACCTGCTGCAGGAAATCCGCCAGACGGCGAGCGTCTGAGCGACGCCGCGCGCCGGCCGGCCGCGTGCCGCGGCGCGCCTGCGTGCGGCTTGCGCGTCGCCGCCCGGCGCACGACCGCGCCGCTCCCCGTGAGCGGCGCTCATCCATTTGCCCGTCGAAATGTCTCCTGATCCGGCTGTGACCACCAGCCTGCGCCGCTCGCTGCTCCGGCGCCTCGCCGCCCCGCTGTCGATGCTCGCGCTGATGAGCGGCCTGATCGCCTACTGGCTCGCGTGGCAGTACACGCAGCACGTGATCGATCGCTCGCTCGCCGATCTCGCGACCGCCATCTCCAAACAGATCCAGATCGCCGGCCCCGACGCGCCGTTCACGGTGCCGCCGCTCGCGCAGGCGATGTTCTCCGATCCGGCCGAAGCGCTGATCTACCGGATCAGCGACGGCGAACAGGAACTCGCCGGCGATCCGAAACTGCCGCTGCAGGGCATCAACGTGCGCCGCATGCACCATGCGTACGTGTTCGAGGCCGAGTACGACAATCGCGCGGTGCGGGTCGCGCAGGTGCGCGTCGACGACGTCGAGGGCGGCAAGCCGATGGTCGTCGAAGTCGCGCAGCCGGTGCGGCACCGCTACCGGATCGCGGCCGAATTCCTCGTCGCGATCATGATGCCGCTGCTCTTGCTGCTGCTCGCGGGCTGGGGGATCGTGTGGCGCGTCGTGAACCAGCAGCTCGGCCCGCTCACGCATCTCGCGGATTCGCTGAACCGGCAGACCCACACGTCGCTGGAGCCGGTCGACGAAACCGACGTGCCGCTGGAGATCCGGCCGCTGACGAGCGCGATGAACGCGCTGCTCGGCCGTCTGAAGACCGCGCTCGACGCGCAGCGCAAGTTCATCGCCGACGCCGCGCACCAGTTGCGCACGCCGCTCACCGCGGTGAAGCTGCATGCCGAGCAGGCGGCCGTCGCGCGCGACCCGCACCAGACTTTCGCCGCGGTACGCGAGCTGCGCGCGGCCGCCGACCGCGCGGTGCGGCTGTCCAATCAGCTGCTGTCGCTCGCGCGTGCCGAGCCGGGCGAACAGGCCGCGCGCTTCGTCGACGTCGACCTCGCGGCGATGGCGTTCGAGACGGGCGCCGAATGGGTGCCGCGCGCGCTCGCGTCGCATGTCGACCTCGGCTTCCAGCGCAGCGACGACCCGGGCGACGACGAGAAGCTGATCGTGCGCGGCAACCCGGTGCTGCTGCGCGAGGTGATCGCGAACCTGCTCGACAATGCGCTGAAGTACGTGCCGCTCGCGCGGCCGGACGGCGCGCGGATCACGGTGAACGTCGCGCGTGCCGCGCTCGAGGGCAACCAGCCGGCCGCCGAGATCGTCGTCGAGGACAACGGCCCCGGCGTGCCCGCGAACCAGCAGGCCGACCTGTTCAAGCGCTTCTTCCGTGGCGACGCGCAAAGCGGCAATGGCGTCGAGACGGGCGCCGGGCTCGGGCTCGCGATCGTGCACGACATCATCGCGATGCATGGCGGCACCGTGTCGTACGAGGATGCACCGGAAGGCGGCTCGCGCTTCGTGGTGCGGGTGCCGCTCGCCGCGCGTACGGAGAAGCCGGCCAGCGAAACGCCGGCCGCGGCGCCGACGCACTGAGCGGCGCGATGTTCGGCGGGCAACCGCGTGCCCGTCGACCGGGCAGCCCGCCGGAACAGGAGCGGAAAGACGGAAAGCGAATGACGGGCCGCCACGATGCGGCAACCGTCGGCTGAAACGACAACGACAGCGCGCGATGCGCTGCCGCCTGCATCACTTCTTGTGCTTCTTGTCCTTCGAACCGGACGCCGACTTGCCGTCCTTCTTGTCCTTCTTCTTTTTCTTCTTCCCGCCTTCGTCGGACGTCGCGAGCAACGTGCCGCGGCACGACTCCGCACCGCAGTGGCACGCGTATTCGCGCTTGAGCTTCTTCGTCAGCTTCGCGTCGATCACGAGGCCGTAGTCGTAGAACAGCTCCTCTTCCGGTTCAATGTCGCGCAGCGCGTGGATGTACACACGGCCTTTGACTTCCTCGGCTTCGCAGTTCGGCGCGCACGAATGGTTGATCCAGCGCGCGCTGTTGCCGTCGATCTTGCCGTCGATCACGCCGCCTTCGTCCAGTGCGAAGTAGAACGTATGGTTCGGCTCGCTCGGGTCGTGCGGATGACGGCGCAGCGCTTCCTTCCACGAGATTCGCTCGCCCTTGTATTCCACTACGCGCTCGCCGGCCTTGATCGGCGCCACGGCGAACACGCCCTTGCCGTGTACTCCCGAGCGGCGCACCGCGATCCTGCGTGAACTCATCGAACCAATCCTTGTGAAGACGACCTGAAGGGAAGCAGCCGCGATCGCGGCCGGGCGCCGCGCAAAACGAAAACGCGGCACCGGTCGGTGCCGCGTCGGGGCATGCGGCGAATCACCCGCATCCTACACGTTCAAGATTGCTTCGTTCAACATCACGCGCAATATTGCGCGATGTACTCAGCGCTGGCCGAATGCGACGTCGCCGAACAGCGCCTTGTGCTCGCGCGGCTGCGAGCGCCAGTATTGCGGCGGCGCCGTCACCTGCGCGCCGAGCTCGGCCGCCGCGTGCCACGGCCAGCGCGGGTCGTACAGCATCGCACGCGCCATCGCGACGAAATCGGCATCGCCGGCCTCGATCAGCCGGTTCGCGTGCGCGGGCTCGTTGATCAGCCCGACCGCGATCGTCGGCATGCCGACCGCGCGCTTCACGGCCTGCGCGAACGGCACCTGGTAGCCGGGCGACAGCGGAATCTTCTGCAGCGGCGACACGCCGCCGGACGACACGTCGATCCAGTCGCAGCCGCGGCGCTTCAGTTCGTGCGCGAACGCGATCGTATCGTCGAGCTCCCAGCCGCCTTCGACCCAGTCGGTCGCGGACACGCGCACGCCGACCGGCCGGTCTTCCGGAAACGCCGCGCGCACGATCTCGAAAATCTCGAGCGGAAACCGCATCCGGTTGTCGCGCGAGCCGCCGTATTCGTCGGTGCGCTGATTCGCGAGTGGCGACAGGAACTGATGCAGCAGGTAGCCGTGCGCCGCGTGTACTTCGATCGCATCGATGCCGAGCCGCGCGGCACGCTTCGCCGACGCCGCGAAGGCTTCGCGGATGCGGTTCAGGCCCGCGGCATCGAGCACGAGCGGCGGCGTCTCGCCGTCCTTGTGCGGCACGGCCGACGGCCCATGCGGCAACCAGCCGCCATCGGCGACCGGAACGAGCTGGCCGCCCTCCCAGGGCGCCGCGCTCGACGCCTTGCGCCCCGCATGCGACAACTGCATCGCGATACGGACCGGCGAATGCTTGCGGATCGCGGCGAGCACCGGCTTCAGCGCGGCTTCGGTCACGTCGTCCCACAGGCCGAGGTCGCCATGCGTGATGCGCCCGTCGGGTTCCACCGCGGTCGCCTCGATGCACAGCAGCCCCGCGCCCGACAGCGCGAGATGGCCGAGGTGAATCATGTGCCAGTCGGTCGCTTCGCCGCGTTCGGCCGAGTACTGGCACATCGGGGAAATCACGATCCGGTTCGGAAGGGTCACGCCGCGCAGCGTGAACGGAGAAAACAGCGCAGTCATGGAAGCCGCTCGTCAGGAAAGGGGAAGAGCGGACGAGCGTAGCACGCACGCCTGAAGCGTGCAGATGGCGCAATCGGCAGTAAGCGGATGGTCAGGTACGGCCGGCCGGGCGCCGGCAGTACGCGGAATGCGCGGTGTACGGCGAGGCGCCGGCCCGCAACGGATGCGGGTCGGGCCGAACCTGTGCAGCGGGCGGAGCCGCCCGCGACGTCAGAGCCCGACGCTGCCGAGCCACTCCGCGAACATGTGCCGTGCGGCCGCCTCGAGCACGGGCCCGTGCTGCGCGGTATCGGCACGCAGCTGGCGCGCGTCGACGCCGGGCGTCGCGGTGATTTCGCCGGCGTTCGCGATCAGCCACGGTTCGAAGCGATCGGTGCGGATCTCGGGATGACATTGCAGCGCCAGCACGTGCTGCCCCCAGGCGAAGGCCTGGTGGCGGCAGGCCGGCGTCGACGCGAGATGGATCGCACCGCCCGGCAGGTCGAACGTATCGCCATGCCAGTGCAGCATCGACGTCGTCGCGCCATCGAGATGGCGCAGCGGCGATGCACGGCCGGCGTCGGTGAGCGTCAGCGGCGCCCAGCCGAGTTCGTGCTGCGCGGCCGGATAGACGCGTGCGCCGAGTGCCCGCGCGATGAACTGCGCGCCGAGGCAGATACCGAGGATCGGCAATCCCGCGTCGATACGCTGGCGCACGAGCGCCAGCAGCGGCGCGATCGTCGGATACTGCGCATCGTCGTACACGCTGAGCGGCCCGCCGAGCACGACCAACAGCGACGGCTCGCGCACGTCGAGCACCTCGACCCGCGACGATCCGACATCGACATAGCGCACCCGTCGACCGCGTTCGCCGAGCACCTGCTCGAAGCTCCCGAGATCCTCGAAATGCACGTGGCGGATCGCCACGACTTCAGCGTTCATCATCGGCCTCCCGGTCGATCGACGGACGTCAGCCTGCGAAAATCTTCCAGGTCTTCTTCTGCGTCGCCGCGTCGGCTTCTTCCTGCACCGAGCAGTCGAGACGCAGATCGCTGTCGGACATCGCGATGTCAAGCGCCGCGCAGTGATGCACGGTCTTCTTCGACGGCTTGCCCGGCTGGAAATGCGTGCACGTGAGGCACATGCGCTGCGGCGGCGTCGCACCGGCCACTTGCAGCTCGCGCAGCGTCTTCAGCAGCGCGCGATACAGCGTGCCCTGCTCGTCCGCGCCGAGCTTGCCGACCGCTTTCGTCAGGAATTCAGGCCATTGCAGCGCCTTCTTCGCGGCCGTGCGGCCACGCGCCGACAGGCGCACGGCCAGCGCGCGTCCGTCGTCCAGCGCACGGCGCTTCTCGACGAGCCCCTTCGTCTCGAGCGTGCTGACCGCATCGCTCGTGGTGGCCGCGGTGAGCTGCGTCTCGCGCGCGATCTCGCCGAGCCGCATCGGGCCCTTGCGCTGCAGCAGCAGCACGAGAATCTCGCCCTGCGTCGGCGTGAGGCCAGCGCCTTCCGCCCAATCCCATGCCTCGCTCCGCATGGCCGTGCTCAACCGCAGCAAGCTGTGGGTCACACGTCCCGCAGCCTGGTTCCCGTAAACGCCTTCGCTCATAGTCTTTTCGCTTTGCCGCCGCCCGGATTGCCGAGCAGCCGTAGTGTGGAGATCGAATGTCTATCTCAAAACAGACACACTCTCTCGAGTGCGTCAGCACGGCCGTCGCGAGGCACACGCGGCGGTCGCGTTCGCGGCGACCGGAGAGACACGCGTCGTTCCGGTGTCCGCAAAGCCGACATTCTAAGCGAGAGCGGAAAATCGCACAGCTAAGTTATCCCCTGCATTCTGTGGAAAATCACTGGATAACCGTCATTTTTCGTTGTGCGCGCAATGTCGCGCGCCCACAAAACGGGGCGCGCCGGCATTGTCCTGTTCGAATCGGCCATCGGCCGCATGGTAATGGTCCACCGGGTTATCCCGCCTGCAGAGCGTTGACTTTGCAGTGGAATATCGGGTTATCCACAGATTTTGAGGACGCCTGGCAACGATTTCGGCGGGACACGGCGCCGAGCGCCGTTCAGCGAATCCCGGTTCGGTCGATCCTGCAATCTGCAAAACATTTTTTCACTCACGCCAACGTAAGCACTGCTGCCGGACCGTCTCGTTCAGCGATTTTTCCTGTTTGAAAACGGTTCTCAACCACGATGCGTCGTTCACGCGCGCCTTCGCGAGCGCACCGATTTCGTCGAGCGCCGCGCGCGAGCCCAGCGCGGCTGCATGCGGCGCGATCCGGTCAAGCGTGTCGAGGATGTCTTCCGCGATCGTGCGGCGCTCACCCGTCTGAGGATTCACGCAGGTGCCTTCGAGCCCGAAGCGGCACGCTTCGAAACGGTTGAACGTGTAGACCAAGTAGTCGTCCTCCGACAGCTTCAGCGGCCGGTCGGTCAGCAGGTAACGCGCGAGCGTCTGGATGTAGCAGGCGATCGCCGCGGCGCGATCGACCGACAGCGGCGTGTCCATCACGCGCACCTCGATCGTGCCGTAGCCGGGCTTCGGCCGGATGTCCCAGTAGAAGTCCTTCATCGAGTTGACGACGCCCGTGTTCACCATCTTCGTGAAGTACTCCTCGAAGCTGTCCCAGGTGAGCACGAACGGCGCGCGGCCTGACAGCGGGAACGCGAAGACCGAATTCAGGCGTGCCGAATGGAAGCCCGTGTCGACGTTCTGCACGAACGGCGACGACGCGGACAGCGCGATGAAGTGCGGAATGAAGCGCGACATCGAGTGCAGCAGGAACAGCGCGCTGTCGGGATCGGGACAGCCGATGTGCACGTGCTGGCCGAACACGGTGAACTGTTTCGCGAGATAGCCGTACAGCTCGGAGATGTACTGGAAGCGCGGCGCATCGTAGATCTGCCGGTCGCTCCATTGCTGGAACGCATGCGTGCCGCCGCCGGCCAGCCCGACGTTGAGCTGGTCGGCCGCCTTCACGAGCACGTCGCGGATCGCATGCAGCTCGCTGACGGCCTGCTCGTGCGAATGGCAGATGCCGGTCGACAGCTCGATCATGCTTTCGGTGATTTCCGGCGTGATGTTGCCCGGAAAGGTCTCGCCCTGGATCAGGCGCATCAGGTCGGATGCCGCTTTGGTCAGGTCGTAGTTGTGCGTGTTGACGACCTGGATCTCCAGTTCGACGCCGAACGTGAACGGTTCGGAATTGACGAAGGTTTCGAGTGCCATGGCAGGTTCCGGAATCAGTTGCCGTCGCTGCGTTCGCCGACCGCCGACAGGCAGCGATAGACGACGAACGGGCTGACGAGCTGCAGGATCACGATCGAGCACATCACGATCGCGCGCAGGTGCGGGTCGAAATTCGGATAAAGCTGGTAGGTATCGTCGACGAGCAGGTACGACAGCGCGGACATCGGCGTGAGCGCGATGCCGAGCGCGACGCCCTGCTTCATCCCGAGGCCGCTCGGCTTCGCGAACGCGACGACGCCGGCCAGCTTCGCGACGAGCCGCGTGACGATCAGCACGATCGCGAGCAGCCCGCCGAGCGCGATGTCGCCCCACGTGAACGACGTGAGCGTCAGCACGAACAGCACCACCGTCAGCAGCCAGCCGGCCGTGCCGAAATGCTCGGGCCACAGTTGCGGCCGTGCTTCGAGGTTCTTCACGATGATGCCGGCGAGCAGCAGCGTGAGCAGCGTCGACAGCTTCAGCGCCTGCGCGACGGCGATCGCCAGCATCACGAGCCCGAACAGCGCGACGAACGAATGCTCGTCGCGCATCGTCGCGGTCATGTGACGGAACAGGTAATTGCACGAACGCGCGACGAGATACGCGACGATGAACGAACCGGCGAGCAGGTAGAGCGGCTGCAGGATCGTCGCGAACACGTTGCCGTACGCTTCCTGGTGCAGCCAGCTCGTGACGAGCTTGGTCAGCACGATCGCATACACGCTGTTGAGCGCGGTGAGCGTGATCAGGCGTTGCGATACCTGCCCTTCCGCGCGCAGTTCGGTCTTGAGCTGGATCACCATCGACGGCGACGTCGCGATCGCGATCGCCGACAGCACCAGCGCGACCATGCCCGATACGCCGAGCGCGAGCATCACGAACAGCACGAGCACGAAGGTCAGCGTGGCTTCCGCGAGACTCGACGCGACGAGCCACGGATTGCGCCGGATCCAGCGCAGGTCGAGGCGGCTGCCGAGTTCGAACAGCAGCAGGCCGAGCGCGACGTCCATCAGCAGCCGCGAGGTTTCGTCGGTGCTCGCGTCGATCACGCCGAATCCGAACGAACCGGCGATCAGGCCGATCACGGCATAGCCGGTGATGCGCGGCAGGCGCCACGCGCGATAGCACAGCTCGCCGCACAGGCCGGCTGCGAACAGCGCGAGCCCGGCCCAGAACACGGCATCCGGCGTAAGCGGCCAGTTGGGCAGGAATGAGAACGCCGACTTCATCGTGGTGACTTCTCCTTTGGAAGCAACCGCCAGCGACGCGGGGTCAAGCGACAGGAATGGATGCGCGCCGGCTGGGTATCGCCCCGAATGTGATTGTTGTGCTCGACGACGGCGGTACATGGGGTCCGCCTGTTCCACCACAGGGCGGAACGTCGTTCAGGTTGCCGATCTGGATTGTCGGCCTGGTGTGTGAACGGACTGCGCAGTCTCGAGGATTCTGATTCGAAATCGTGCCGACCGTTCCATTGAAGCATGTCCGGCGCCTGGCCGAACGAACGCGAAGGAAACCGATTGTGCCACAGCTTTTTCGCTCCGGAACCGATTGAATCGACTCGCGGCGCTGTGCGGCACCGCAGGTCTTTGGTTTCAAAGGTTTACTTGTATATATACGTAGTAGAAGTTAACAAAGGACGCACAGTTCTGTGGATAACTCCGGTTTACGCTGGCAGATCAAGGTGTTGGCGAAACCATAACCGGTTGCACAGGCTGTTCGTGCACAGACATTTGAGTTGAGCAACTTTCGGGCCGCTGCACAGCAGTGCCGAGTTGCCCAGTTTACGTCCACTGTGATTGCACACGAAGTGCGCGCGGATTCCGCGCGGTTATCCACAGCGTTGCGTGGATAACCTTGCACGGAAAAATCGGGAAACTGTGACGCAGGCGTGCGACCGGTCAGCCGGTCGAACCGACGCGGCGGGCGCGCAGTGCGCGGATCAGGAAGCGGGCGGGATCGATCGCGTCGGCGAGCTCGCGCTCGAGCGGCCAAGGTTCGCCTTCGAGTTGCGACGCGATCAGTTCGGCGCCGAGCGCCGCCCACACGAGCCCGCGCGAACCGAAGCCGAATGCACCGTAGAGGCCCGGCATGCGCGGCAGGTCGCGCGCCTGCGCACCGCCCAGCGCGCGTGCGTTCGCAACGGCCTGCGCTTCGTCGGCGAGCGGGCCGACGAGCGGCAGGCGATCGCCGACGACCCAGCGGAACGCCACGCGGCCGCGCAGCGTGGCGGGCTCCGGCCACTCGCCGATCAGGCCCGGCAGCAGGCGCCGCACGCGCTCGAGGTTTTCGGCGTGGCCGGCCGCGCGCATCGCGGGATCGGTGTCGTCCGGCTCGAAGGTGGCGCCGATCAGCAGCGTGCCGTCGTCGAGCGGGATCGCGTAGCCGTCGCCGATCGCCGGGCACGGCAGCGGCGCCGTCGTGCCCGGCGGCAGCAGCGTGAGCTGGCCGCGCACCGGTTGCAGCGCGACGTGCTGCAGTCCGGCAAGGCGCGCGGCGTCGCCCGCGTTCGCGAGCACGACGACGGGCGCGTCGGCCAGCGTGGCGCCCGTCTCGTCGAGCGCATGCCAGATGTCGTCCCGCCGCTCGAGCCGCGCGACGCGGGTGGACGCAAGCAGGCGCACACGCTCGCCGGCCGCCGTGCATTGCGCGGCGCACAGCCCGGCCGGCCAGACGGCGCCGCCGTGCGGAAACAGCAGCCCGCCATGCGCGACCGGCAGGTTCAGGTGCGCACGCGCGGCATCGGCGTCGAGCAGCGTCACGTAGTCGGACGGCGCACCGAAGGCATCGAACGCGTCGCGCATCCGCGCGAAATCGTCGGCCGATTCGGCGAGATGGATCATCCCCCGCGTGCTGCGTGCGAAGGCATGGCCCGCACGTTCGAGGGCTCGCCAGCGTGCGATCGCGTGCAGGAAGCCGCCGCGCGTGAGCCGGCTCGCGACGTTGTCGTCGCGCGTCATCAACGGATGGAAAACGCCGGCCGGATTGCCCGACGCGTCGCGCGCGATTCGTTCGTGCCGCTCGATCAACGTGACGTCCCAGCCGCGCGCGGCCAGACGTTCGACCACCGCGCAGCCCGCGAGGCCCGCGCCGATCACGATCGCGCGGCGTACTGCAACGGGCAATGCATGCGGCGGTTCGTGCCGGCGTGCGCGCCAGCGTGGCGCATATTCGCCGACGAGACGACCGTCGACTTCGCGGAACGTGAAACCTGTCTCGCCGAGCGCGTGTTTCACGGCATCGGACGTTGCATGCGTCGCAAACGTCGCGTGCTCGCCGGCCATTTTTGCGAGCGCGCGAATTCCGTCGCTCGACGCCGCGGCGCCATCGAGAAAAAATGCATCGGCGCGCGCGACGAGCTTCTTCGACAGCTCGATCGCATCGCCGAACGCGAGCGTGAGCACCACGCGCCCTGCGTCGAATTCGAGCCGGTGCAGGCCCGGCACCAGCATCGGCCATGCATCGATCAATGCGTCGACGTCTGCCGATATGGTTGTGTCTGCAACCATATGCGACACCGCGCGGCGCAGGTCGTCGCGCGACAACGGGTGCGGTTCGACCGCGACGACGTGCAGCCGTTCGCAGCGCTCAGGATCGTCGCGCCACGCGGCCCATGCGGCGAGGAAGCCGGCGCCCGCGCCGAATCCCGTCGTGACGATTGTGAACGTTCGGCGGCGCTGCCAGCGCGCGGGCAGCCCGTTGCCCACGACGAACGCGCGATGCGCGTGCGCGAGCGTGCCGGATGCGCCGCGATGGAGCGTGCCGAACTCGGGCGAAACGAGCGTGCCGTCGTCGCAAAGCGCGAGCGTGGCGGAAACAAGTCGGTCGGGCATGCGAAACAAAAAACGTGGCAGCCAAGCCTGGCAAGGGATTGCGGGAGGCCGTCCGACGGGCCGTTGGGAAAAGCCAACGGGGCGGCGGTCGGGCGGACCGCGCTGCGTATCCTGTCCGGTTGGCGCAGGTCAAAAAACGGGCAATCGACGATTCATTCGGCGAAATACCGATGAAAATCTTTGAAACCCTTGTCGTTATTGGGTTTGCGCTGCGCTATCATAGCAACGCCGTACCGCGGGGTGGCCGCCGGCAAGCCGGAGGGCGCGTCGCGCGGGCCAGGATTCGGCGCTGTGTCGTCGGAGTCTGACTCTCGACGGCACGGTTCGCGCACGTATAATCGGCGCGTTCGCGCTGTTCGTGTCAACCTAACCTGATAAAGGAACCTTAATGAACAAACAGGAACTGATCGACGCCGTCGCCGCCCAAACGGGCGCCAGCAAGGCTCAAACCGGCGAAACGCTGGACACGCTGCTCGAAGTCATCAAGAAGGCCGTGTCGAAGGGTGATGCGGTTCAGCTGATCGGCTTCGGCAGCTTCGGTTCGGGCAAGCGCGCAGCACGTACGGGCCGCAACCCGAAGACGGGCGAAACCATCAAGATCCCGGCAGCCAAGACGGTCAAGTTCACGGCTGGCAAGGCGTTCAAGGACGCCGTCAACAAGCGTTAAACCCGCGCCTGTTCCAGGAAAAACCCGCCTCTCGGCGGGTTTTTTGTTGGGCGCGCGCGGCATTTTCGCCACAGTTCGCGCCGCTCTTGCAAAAGTTAACGGTTACTTTTACAAGCCGTTACCAAGCGATCATGCGTGCACGATCTGAGAGTCGCCGTGGTCGTCGTCGTCGTGCGAATCGACATCCCACGCCGGGAACGGATCGTCGAACGCCGCCCATCCCGCCGCGCCGAGCGCGAACTCCGCATCGGTCAGCAGGCACGCATCGAGTTTCGCGCGCCACGCGTCGGCGTCGAGCGCGATGCCGATCAGCACGAGTTCCTGCCGGCGATCGCCGACCGTGCGATCGTCGAGATCGCCCAGCCATTCCGTGCGGATTTCGGCGAGCAACTCGTCGTCGTCCGGCCATTCCGCGCGATCCTGCGCCGCCCACCACAAGCCTGCCGGGCCATGCCGGCACACGCCGCCCGCCTGCGACAGCGAGCCCGCGATGTCGTTGCGCGTCGCGAGCCAGAAGAAACCCTTGCTGCGCAGCACGCCCGGCCACTCCTGATGCAGCAGCGCCCAGAGTCGTGCCGGGTGAAACGGCCGGCGCGCGCGGTAAACAAAATTGCCGATTCCGAATTCGTCGGCTTCGCCGTGCACGTGCGCATGATGGTCGTCATGGCAGTCGGGGGCGTCGCAATGCGTGTGATCGTGATCGAGCGACGCGAGCCAGCCCGGCGCGTTCGCGGCTTCGTCGAAATCGAAGCGGCCGGTGTTCAGCACTTCGTCGAGCGGCACGTTGCCGAACGTCGACACGACCTGGTGCGCGCGCGGATTGAGGCGCGCGAGGATGTGCTGCAGGCGCGCGAGATCGTCCGCGCCGACGAGGTCGGCCTTGTTGATCACCAGCACGTCGCAGAATTCGATCTGCTCGATCAGCAGTTCGACGAGCGTGCGGTCGTCGTCTTCCGACGCGGCGATGCCGCGCGTCGCGAGCGCGTCGTCGGAGCCGTAGTCGCGCAGGAAGTTGTACGCGTCGACCACGGTGACGAGCGTGTCGAGCCGCGCGATGGACGACAGCGACGCGCCGTCGTCGTCGACGAACGTGAAGGTTTCGGCGATCGGCATCGGCTCCGCGATACCGGTCGATTCGATCATGATCGCGTCGAAGCGGCCTTCGGATGCAAGGTTGCGGATCTCGACGAGCAGATCGTCGCGCAGCGTGCAGCAGATGCAGCCGTTCGACATTTCGACGAGGCGTTCCTCGACGTGCGACAGCGCCTGCGCATCGCGCACGAGCGACGCGTCGATGTTGACCGCCGCGAGATCGTTGACGATCACCGCGACTTTCAGGCCCGCGCGGTTCGCGAGGACGTGGTTGAGCAGCGTGGTCTTGCCGGCGCCGAGGAAACCGGACAGCACGGTGACGGGCAACGGCTGTTTCATTGCCGGATTCATGATGATATGCACCAACGGAAAAGATGAAAAAGCGGCCGCGGCGCCCTGCCGGGGCGCGATCGGCCCGCGCACGGGCGAAACGGCGGCGTCAGCCCGCATTGTGCATCAAACGCGCGCGGCCGGCCCGGCGCCGGCCGGTGACGCGGCGCAGAATCACTGCGCGGCTTGAGCGGCTTGAGCGGCTTGAGCGGCTTGAGCGGCTTGAGTGGTCTGCGCGGGCGGCAGCAGCTTCCATTGCGTCAGGATGCCGGCGATCTGCCGTGCGTACTTGTCGCGTAGCGACGGCGTTTCCGAATGATAGGCGCCGACTGCCTGCCACGTGTTGCCGTAGCGATTCATCTTCTGCTTGAGATGCCACGCGGCGATGTACACGTTCTTGCACGGCTCCATCAGCGTGTCGCGGCCGATCCCGTAGCGCGACAGCGTCGGCAGGTGGATCGAATTGATCTGCATCAGGCCGTAGTCGACCGAGCCGTTGGTGTTCTTGTTCAGCGCGCCGGGCCGGTTGCGCGACTCCTGCCACGCGATCGCGCGCAGGATCAGCGGATTGACCTGCTGATATTTGGCCGCTTCGTCGAAACAATCGGCGCGTGCGTTGCCGCTGGCGAACCACGCGCCGGCGGCGATCAACGCGATCGAAGCGAACCGTCTGTTCATCGTGCGGAAACGAAAAGGAGTTGCGCGAAGCTCGGGAAAACCCGTGCCTGTTATTAGTGCGACGAGAAACGCGCCGCCCGTATCATACCGGCAGACCGTCAGATTGCGACAGGCAGGAATACGGCAGCCCGGTTATACCGCATTTCCGTGTCGGTTCATCGCGAAAACAAGGGAGAGGGCCGGCATGCGGAGGGCGACGCGGATCCTTACATATTGCATACGGTTCGCCGGACACATGTCGTATGTGAGACAGTCCTCGGATCAATGTGATATTTCGGACATGAAAAACTGCTAATGTCGCCTCTTTCGGACTTGGATCCCAGCACTACCGCCGGAAGTGGCCTGAGCCGGCATCGACCCATTCATCCATGACAAGAAATCGCTTCGTTATGCGGCGTGTTGCCACGACCCTGCTCGTGGCCGGCATCATCGTCTCGCAGGCCGCCTACGCTCAGGTCACGCTCAATTTCGTGAATGCGGATATCGACCAGGTCGCGAAAGCGATCGGCGCCGCGACCGGCAAGACCATCATCGTCGACCCCCGCGTGAAGGGGCAGCTCAATCTCGTGGCCGAACGGCCGGTGCCGGAAGACCAGGCGTTGAAGACGCTGCAGTCGGCGCTGCGCATGCAGGGCTTTGCGCTCGTGCAGGATCACGGCGTGCTGAAGGTCGTGCCGGAAGCCGACGCGAAGCTGCAGGGCGTGCCGACCTACGTCGGCAATGCGCCGCAGGCGCGTGGCGACCAGGTGATCACGCAGGTGTTCGAGCTGCACAACGAATCGGCGAACAACCTGCTGCCGGTGCTGCGGCCGCTGATCTCGCCGAACAACACGGTGACGGCCTACCCGGCGAACAACACGATCGTCGTGACCGACTATGCGGACAACGTGCGCCGCATCGCGCAGATCATCTCGGGCATCGACAGCGCCGCGGGCGCGCAGGTGCAGGTCGTGACGCTGCGCAACGCGAACGCGATCGACCTCGCCGCGCAGATGCAGAAGATGCTCGACCCGGGTGCGATCGGCAACAGCGACGCGACGCTGAAGGTGTCGGTCACGGCCGACCCGCGCACCAATTCGCTGCTGCTGCGCGCATCGAACGGGTCGCGCCTCGCGGCCGCGAAACGTCTCGCGCTGCAGCTCGACGCGCCGAGCGCGGTGCCCGGCAACATGCACGTCGTGCCGCTGCGCAACGCCGATGCGGTGAAGCTCGCGAAGACGCTGCGCGGGATGCTCGGCAAGGGCGGCAACGACAGCGGCTCGTCGGCGTCGTCCAACGATGCGAACAGCTTCAACCAGAACGGCGGTTCGTCGGCGAGCGGCAACTTCTCGACCGGCACGTCGGGCACCCCGCCGCTGCCGTCGGGCGGCCTGGGCGGCTCGTCGTCGTCGTCCTACGGCAGCGGTTCTTCGTCCAGCGGCGGAATCGGCAGCGGCGGCCTGCTCGGCGGCGACAAGGACAAGAGCGGTGACGACAACCAGCCAGGCGGGATGATCCAGGCCGACTCGGCCACCAACTCGCTGATCATCACCGCGTCCGATCCGGTTTACCGGAACCTGCGCTCGGTGATCGACCAGCTCGACGCGCGGCGCGCGCAGGTCTATATCGAAGCGCTGATCGTCGAGCTGAACTCGACGACGCAGGGGCAACTCGGTATCCAGTGGCAGGTCGCGAGCGGCCAGTTCCTCGGCGGCACGAACCTGGCCGCGGCGGCCGGCAACGTCGCGGGCAACAGCATCATCAACCTCACGACCGGCACCGCGGGCAGTACCGGCGCCGGCCTCGCGGCCAACCTTTCGGGGCTGAACCAGGGGCTCAACATCGGCTGGCTGCACAACATGTTCGGCGTGCAGGGCCTCGGCGCGCTGCTGCAGTATTTCTCGGGCGTGAGCGACGCGAACGTGCTGTCGACGCCGAACCTGATCACGCTCGACAACGAGGAAGCGAAGATCGTCGTCGGCCAGAACGTGCCGATCGCGACCGGTTCGTACTCGAACCTGACGAGCGGCACCACGAGCAATGCGTTCAACACGTACGATCGTCGCGACGTCGGCCTGACGCTGCACGTGAAGCCGCAGATCACCGACGGCGGGATCCTGAAGCTGCAGCTCTACACGGAGGATTCGGCGGTCGTCAGCGGCACCACCAGCGCGCAGACCGGCCCGACCTTCACGAAGCGCTCGATCCAGTCGACGATCCTGGCCGACAACGGCGAGATCATCGTGCTCGGCGGCCTGATGCAGGACAACTACGCGGTGTCGAACAGCAAGGTGCCGCTGCTCGGCGACATCCCGTGGATCGGCCAGCTGTTCCGTTCGGAATCGAAGCAGCGGCAGAAGACGAACCTGATGGTGTTCCTGCGCCCGGTGATCATTTCCGATCGCAGCACCGCGCAGGAAGTCACGGCCAACCGCTACGACTACATCCAGGGTGTGACGGGCGCGTACAAGTCGGACAACAACGTGATCCGCGACAAGGACGATCCGGTCGTCCCGCCGATGCCGATCGGTCCGAGCCAGGGCGGCACGCCGGCCGGCAACCTGTTCGATCTCGACAAGATGCGTCGCCAGCAGTTGCAGCGCCAGGTCGCGCCGGTGCCGGCCCAGCCGTTGCCGGAAGCCACGCCCGCGCAGCCGCAGGGCGTGCCGCAGCAGGCGGTGCCGGCCCAGCCGCTGACCACCGCACCGGGAGCCTCGCAGTGAGCGACGTGCTCGCGTCTTCCGCCCACGACGGCGCGCCGGGCGAACGCCAGCCGCCATCGCCGCTCGCCGCGCGCCTGCTGCCGTACGGCTTCGCGAAGAGCGGCCAGGTGCTGATCGCGCATCAGCTCGACGACACGCTCGAGGTGTGGATCAGCGAACGCACGAGCGACGCCGCGCTCGCGGAAATCGCCCGCAACTTCGGCTCGATCGCCGTGCATCGCGTGCCGGCCGACGAGCTCGCGCAGGCGATCAACCAGGCGTACGCGCGCCAGGACGGCAGCGCCGCGCAGGTGGTCGGCGAGGTCGAAGGCGAAGTCGACCTGTCGCGGCTGATGCAGGACATTCCCGAAGTCGAGGATCTGCTCGAATCGGAAGACGACGCGCCGATCATCCGGATGATCAACGCGCTGCTCACGCAAGCGGCGCGCGAACAGGCGTCGGACATTCACATCGAGCCGTTCGAGAATGCGTCGGTCGTGCGCTTTCGCGTCGACGGCACGCTGCGCGACGTCGTGCGCCCGAAGAAGGCGCTGCATGGCGCGCTGATCTCGCGGATCAAGATCATGGCGCAGCTCGACATCGCGGAGAAGCGCCTGCCGCAGGACGGCCGCATCACGCTGCGCGTCGGCGGCCGGCCGGTCGACGTGCGGGTGTCGACGCTGCCGACCGGGCACGGCGAGCGCGCGGTGCTGCGTCTGCTGGAAAAGGACGCGCAGCGCCTGAACCTCGAAGCGCTCGGGATGGGCCGCGACACGCTCGTGCAGTTCGACAAGCTGATCGGCCGCCCGCACGGCATCGTGCTCGTCACCGGCCCGACCGGTTCGGGCAAGACGACCACGCTGTACGCGTCGATGTCGCGGCTCGAAACCGCGACGACCAACATCATGACCGTCGAGGACCCGATCGAATACGACCTCGCCGGCATCGGCCAGACGCAGGTGAACGAGCGGATCGGGATGACCTTTGCCCGCGCGCTGCGCTCAATCCTGCGCCAGGACCCGGACGTGATCATGATCGGCGAAATCCGCGACCTCGAAACCGCGCAGATCGCGGTGCAGGCGTCGCTGACGGGCCACCTCGTGCTCGCGACGCTGCACACGAACGATGCGGCGTCCGCGGTCACGCGCCTGACCGACATGGGCGTCGAGCCGTACCTGCTCGCGTCGTCGCTGCTCGGCGTGCTCGCGCAGCGCCTGGTGCGCCAGCTCTGCCCCGTCTGCAAGGAAGAGCGGCACGAGGAAGGCCGCACCGTGTGGCATCCGGTCGGCTGCGACAAGTGCGGGCATTCGGGCTATTCGGGCCGGCGCGGGGTCTACGAACTGCTGCTGGTCGACGAGTCGATCCGCACGCTGATCCACCGCAACGCGGCCGATGCCGAGATCCTCGCCGCCGGCCGCGCGGAAGGCATGCGCACGCTGCGCGACGACGCGGAGCGCTGGCTCGCGTCCGGCGCGACGTCGCTCGAGGAAGTGCTGCGCGTGACGGGAGGCGCATAGCGCGATGCCGGCATTCCGTTTCGAAGCGATCGATTCGGCGGGACGCGCGCAGAAAGGCGTGATCGATGCCGACAGCGCGCGTGCCGCGCGCGGCCAGCTGCGCACGCAGGGACTCACGCCGCTCGTCGTCGAGCCGGCCGCGAGCGCGACGCGCGGCGCGCGTTCGCAGCGGCTCGCGTTCGGCCGCAAGCTGTCGCAGCGCGAACAGGCGATCCTCACGCGCCAGCTCGCGAGCCTGCTGATCGCCGGGCTGCCGCTCGACGAGGCGCTCGGCGTGCTGACCGAGCAGGCCGAGCGCGACTACATTCGCGAACTGATGGCCGCGATCCGCGCCGAAGTGCTCGGCGGCCATTCGCTCGCGAATGCGCTGGGCCAGCATCCACGCGATTTTCCGGAAATCTACCGCGCGCTGGTCGCGGCGGGCGAGCACACCGGCAAGCTCGGCATCGTGCTGTCGCGCCTCGCCGACTACATCGAGCAGAGCAATGCGCTCAAGCAGAAGATCCTGCTGGCGTTCACGTATCCGGGCATCGTCACGCTGATCGCGTTCGGCATCGTCACGTTCCTGCTGAGCTACGTCGTGCCGCAGGTCGTCAACGTGTTCGCGAGCACGAAGCAGCAGCTGCCGATCCTCACGGTCGTGATGATGGCGCTGTCGGAGTTCGTGCGGCACTGGTGGTGGGCGATCCTGATCGCGGTCGCGCTCGCCGTGTGGTTCGTGAAGGCGACGCTGTCGCGCGCGGGGCCCCGGCTCGCGTTCGATCGCTGGGTGCTGACCGCGCCGCTCGCGGGCAAGCTCGTGCGCGGCTACAACACGGTGCGCTTCGCGAGCACGCTCGGCATCCTCACCGCGGCCGGCGTGCCGATCCTGCGCGCGCTGCAGGCGGCCGGCGAGACGCTGTCGAACCGCGCGATGCGCGCGAACATCGACGATGCGATCGTGCGCGTGCGCGAAGGCTCCGCGCTGTCGCGCGCGCTGAACAACGTGAAGACGTTTCCGCCGGTGCTGGTGCACCTGATCCGGTCGGGCGAAGCGACGGGCGACGTGACGACGATGCTGGACCGCGCGGCCGAAGGCGAAGCGCGCGAGCTGGAGCGCCGCACGATGTTCCTGACGAGCCTGCTGGAGCCGCTGCTGATCCTCGCGATGGGCGGCATCGTGCTGGTGATCGTGCTGGCCGTGATGCTGCCGATCATCGAGCTGAACAACATGGTGCAGTGACGCTGCGGCCCGTTTGCCGGGCCGCCATCGTTCAGCGCATGTAGATCGCGGGGGACGGCGTGTTCGCCGGGAGCTGGATTTCGGCGCGGGCGCCGTTGCGGTCGATGATGATCGAGCGCGGGCGGACTTCGGCGAGCTTCGCGCCGGACGTGACGTCCGCGCCGAGCGACACGGCGCGCGGCGGTTCGCCGCCGACGCCGACGATCGCGGCGCCGCCGTGGTCGAGCGCGAGAATGCCGAACAGGTGGATGTCCTGGACGGGATTCTTGTCGAGCTGGCCGCCGAAGAGCGCCGCGGCGTCCTCGGTGCGGATCGGCAGCCGCGCGGCGGCGGCGGGCAGCGGCGCTTCGCGGGCCGACAGCGTGACGACCCAGTAGGTGGCCGTCGCGCACAAACCCGCGAAGAGGGCGAGGGAAAGGATCCGGATCGAGAGCGCGTTCATGCGCGCTATTGTACGGATGTATGTGAAATTTGCGTTGAGTGAAAGCCCTCGGCGATGCGCGCCTTACAATGCGTGCTCCGCGCCCGCCGGTCCGGAAGGTTGCCGTCAGGCAATCGTCCGGTGCGCCGGGTGCGTCACTCAATCGACGACATTTTTTGGAAAGAGGTAGTCAGTCATGCAAACGTGGATCACTCGCCGCAACGCGGCCGTGCGTCGTCAGCGCGGTTTCACGCTGATCGAGATCATGGTGGTGGTCGCGATCCTCGGGATCCTGGCGGCGCTGATCGTGCCGAAGATCATGAGCCGCCCGGACGAGGCGCGCCGCATCGCCGCGAAGCAGGACATCGGCACGATCATGCAGGCGCTCAAGCTGTATCGTCTCGACAACGGCCGCTATCCGACCCAGGAGCAGGGCCTGAACGCGCTGATCCAGAAGCCGACCAACGATCCGATCCCGAACAACTGGAAGGACGGCGGCTATCTCGAGCGCCTGCCGAACGATCCGTGGGGCAACGGGTACAAGTACCTGAACCCGGGCGTGCACGGCGAGATCGACGTGTTCAGCTACGGCGCCGACGGCAAGGAAGGCGGCGAAAGCAACGACTCCGACATCGGCTCGTGGCAATAAGCCGGCGCTGATCGCCGCGACGCTTCATTCCCGTTCTTCTTCATGCTCGCCATTCGCACGACCTCCCGCTGCGGCCGCGATTGCCGTGTGCGTCGCGGTGCGGTGCCGTCCGCACCGGCAGGTGCCGATGGCGGCTCGATGAAGCACCGCGCGGCGCGGCGTCGCGCGCGCGGGTTCACGCTGCTCGAAATGCTGGTCGTGCTCGTGATCGCGGGGCTGCTGGTGTCGCTCGCGTCGCTGTCGCTGACGCGCAATCCGCGCACCGACCTGCGCGAGGAAGCGCAGCGCATCGCGCTGCTGTTCGAGACGGCCGGCGACGAAGCGCAGGTGCGTGCGCGGCCGATCGCATGGCAGCCGACCGCGCACGGCTTCCAGTTCGACGTGAGCTCGCCCGACGGCTGGCGCACGCTGCGCGACGACCTGCTGCGCCCGCGCGACTGGGATGGCGGCGTCACCGGCGCGGACATCGATTACCCGGGGTCGGATACGCGCGCGAGCCGAGTCGTGTTCGGCACCGAGAGCATCGACACGCCCGTGCGCGTGACGCTGCATTCGGCCGCCGGCAGCGCGACGATCGTCGGCACCGGCAACGGCCGCTACGAGGTGCAATGACGATGCGTCGTCGCCTGCCCTTCCCTGTTTCTTCATCCCGCGGCTTCACGATGATCGAGGTGCTGGTCGCGCTCGCGATCATCGCGGTCGCGCTCGCCGCGTCGATCCGTGCGGTCGGCACGATGGCGACCAATGCGTCCGACCTGCATCGCCGGCTGCTCGCCGGCTGGAGCGCCGACAACGCGCTCGCGCAGCTGCGGCTCACGCATGCGTGGCCGGAAGTCGGCGAGCAGAGTTTCGACTGCTCGCAAGGCAACGTGCAGCTGGTCTGCACGCAGCGTGTGAGCACCACGCCGAATCCGGTGTTCCGGCGCGTGCGGATTTCGGTGAGCATGCCTGGCCGCGCCGGCGTGCTCGCGCAGATGGTGACGGTGGTCGCGAATGAAACCAGCCGTCCACTCTGACGCGCCGATGCGCCGCCCGTCCGCCCGCCCGGCGCGCCTCGCCACCCGCGGCTTCACGCTGATCGAGCTGATGATCGCGATCGCGATCCTCGCGGTGGTCGCGATCCTCGCGTGGCGCGGGCTCGACCAGATCATGCGCGGTCGCGACAAGGTCGCGGCCGCGATGGAAGACGAGCGCGTGTTCGCGCAGATGTTCGACCAGATGCGCATCGACGCGCGGCTCGCCGCGACCGACGACGAAGCCGGCCAGCCGGCGATCGGCGTCGCCGGCAATACGCTGCAGATCGTGCGCGAACTCGACGTGCCGGGCGTCGCGCCGCGGCTGCAGGTGGTTCGCTACCGGATCGCCGGCGGGCGCGTCGTGCGCTATGCGTCGCCGCCGATCGACGACACGAACCGGCTGCGCACCATGCTGAAGGACAGCAGCGTCGAAGGCTGGAGCTGGGTCGCGCTGATGGGCGGCGTCGGCGCGATCGACGCGAAGCTGTACGTGCCGCGCGTGGGCTGGACCACCAACCTGCAGACGGCCGACGAAGCGCTCGCGCAGAACAACGACGCGCTCAAGGTGCCGCAGATCGGCAACGCGCCGCCGGCGCGCGCGGTGACCGGGCTGCAGGTCAGCATCGGCGCGACGTCGCTGCGCGTGCCGGTCACGCGCATCTTCCTCGTCGGGGAATGACGATGCGTGCGCGCCCACTCCACCGAATGCCTGCCCGCCGCCAGCGCGGCGCCGCGATCATCACCGCGCTGCTCGTGGTCGCGCTGTCGGCGATCCTCGTGTCGGGGATGCTGTGGCGCCAGCAGGTGCAGATCCGCCGGATCGAGAACCAGCGCGTGATCGCGCAGGCGCAGTGGGTCGCGCGCGGCGCGCTCGACTGGACCCGGATGATCCTGCGCTCCGAAGGCGATACGGCGCCCGGCATCACGTATCTCGGCGGGATCTGGGGCGTGCCGATCGCGAAGACCAAACTGTCGGATTTCCTCGGCCGAATCGGCGCGCCCAACGACACCGACGCCGAAGACACTTACCTGTCCGGCTCGATCGAGGACGCGCAGGCGAAGTTCAACCTGCGCAACCTCGTGTCGTCGCCGGCGCCCGGCGTGCTGCAACTGAACGTCACGCAGATGCAGGCGTTCCAGCGCCTGCTGACGACGCTTGGCTACGACAGCGCGTTCGCGAAGCGCATCGCGCTGCAGGTGCGCGCGGGCCTGCTGCATTCGGCCACGCGGTTCCAGATGCCGAACCTGCCCGGCGGCGGCGGCACCGCGGCGAACGCCGCGACCGCGCCGGTGACGAGCGGCGACCTGCAGGGCAGCGGCTTCACCGACGATCCCGGGATGGCCGGCGGCGACCGCGGGCCCGCGCCGCTGATGATGACGCGCGTCGACAGCCTGCTCGACGTCGACGGCGTGACGCCCGAGATGGTCGCGCGGCTGCGCCCGTTCGTCACCGTGCTGCCGACTACCACGCCCGTGAACATGAACACCGCGCCGGCCGAAGTGATCGCGGCGCTGATACCGGGGATGAGCGTGTCGTCCGCGCAGGCGCTCGTGTCGCGCCGCGAGACGGTGTTTTTCCGGAACGTCGGCGACGTGCAGCTCGCGCTGCGCGGCGCCGGCGCGCCGCCGAACGTGACGATCGACTCGAGCCTCGTCGACGTCAATTCGAGCTATTTCATCGTGCATGGCCGGATCCAGCACGAACGCGCGGAGGTCGACCGCACCTCGCTCGTGTATCGTGATCCGACCACGCACTCGACGCGGGTCGTGCGCATCCGCGACCAGCTATAACGACGCCAATCGGGAGAGGAGCTCTTGTGAGCACGTTGATTGTTTCTTTGCCGCCGCGCGAGCCTGCCGTGCCGTTGCAGGAATGGCAGTGGCCCGAGCTGCCGTTCACGCTCGTCGACAAGGCCGGCCAGGTGCAGCGCGCGGGCCGCGCCGCGCTCGCGCTGCTGCCGCGCGCGAACGCGACGGTGCTGATCGTCGCCGCGCGCGACGTGCTGCTGCTGGCCGCGACCGTGCCGCCGCTGAAGGGGCCGAAGCTGCGCCAGGCGCTGCCCAACATCGTCGAGGATCAGCTGATCCAGGACCCGCTCGGCTGCCACATCGCGCTCGATCCGGCCGCGCTGCCCGACGGACGCCGCGTGCTGGCCGTCGTCGATCGCGCGTGGTTCCGCACGATCTGCGACGCATTCACCGCGGCCGGTCACCGGCACCTGAGCGCGGTCCCCGCGACCCGCTGCCTGCCGGCGCCGCGTGCGTCGGCCCACGCGGCCTCCGCCGTGCCGGCCGACGGCGAGCCGACCGACGCCGCCGCGCTCGTCGCGGACGTCACCGAGCCGCCTGCCCGCCCGGCGACCGTCGCCGCGGTGCTCGGGCTCGCGACGGCGGTCGAACCGGTGCTCGTCGAAGCCGGCGCGCTGCCGGCGGCGGCCGGTGCGCCGCGCCTCGAGCTGGCGGTCGCGCGCGGTGCGCTCGGCGAAGGCTTCGCGGCGCCCGCATCGCGCGCGGCCGGCACGCTGGCCGCGCTCGCGGGCGGCGGCGACGTCGAACTGTACGAACTCGGCGAACCTGGCGCGGAGCCGCGGCTCGCGTCGGTCGGCCGCACCGACGCGCCGCTGCTGCCGGGCGCCGCGCCGCTGTCGTTCGACACGTTCGCGCGCCGGGCGCTGACCGAGCCATTCGATCTGTGCCAGTTCGAGTTCGAGTCGCAGCCGTGGCGCTTCGACCGCGCGACGGTGAAGCGCCTGCGCGTGCCGATCGCGCTGGCCGCGGCGACGCTCGGCGTCGCGGTGATCGGGATGAACCTGCACTGGTGGAAGCTGTCGCGCGAGCGCGATGCGCTGTCCGCGCAGATCACCGAGACGCTCTTGTCCGCGTTCCCGAAGACGACCACCGTGCTCGATCCGCCTGCGCAGATGCAGCGCCAGCTCGACCAGCTTCGGCTCGCGGCCGGCGAGCTGTCGCCGAACGATTTCCTCGCGTTGTCGAGCGGTTTGTCGCGTTCGATGGGCGCGCTGCCGCTGAACGGCATCGCGTCGCTCGACTATCACGACCGGCGGCTCGACGTCGGCTTCAAGCCGGAGGTCAAGGTCGATCCCGATTTCACGCAGCGCCTCGCGCGTAACGGACTGTCCGGCGAAGTCGACAGCAACACGGGCAAATGGACGATCCGGAGCCGCTCATGAAAACCGAACAACTGAACCAGACGCTGGCCCAGTTCTGGGGCGAGCGCACGCCGCGCGAGAAGACGCTGCTCGGCTGGGGCGGCGCCGTGCTGGCGGTCGCGATCGCGTATTCGGTGCTGTGGTCGCCCGCGCAGGAAGGCCGTGCGCGGATCCAGCGCGAGCTGCCGACGATGCGTCACGAACTCGCGCAGATGACCGCGCAGGCGAACGAGGCGAAGTCGCTGGCCGCCGCCGCGCAGGGTGTCGCGCCGACCGGCCTCGCGCTGAAGGATGCGCTGACCGCGTCGCTGTCCGATCACGGGCTGCAGGGCGCGCAGGTGCAGATCGTCGGCAACGGCGTGCAGATCCAGATGAAGAACGTGTCGTTCCCGGCATGGACGCAGTGGCTCGACGATGCGCGCCGGCAGTTCAAGGTGCAGGTCGGCGAGGCGCATGCGACGGCGCTGAAGGAAGACGGCCAGGTGGACCTGACGGCCGTGATGCAACCTTCCGTCCAGAAATAGATGACGGCTGTGGATGACGCAAACGAAGGCCGGCCGATGCGGCCGTGGGTGAGACGGCTCGTCGCCGTGTTGCCGTGGGTGCTGGCAGGCGGTCTGGCGACGGCGGTGACGCTCGTCGCGCTCGCGCCGGCCGCGTGGATCGCGCCGCAGTTCGCGCGGGCGACCGGCGGCCACGTGAATCTCGTCGATCCGGACGGGTCGCTGTGGCACGGCTCGGGCACGCTGATGCTCGCGCCGGGCGCGGACCAGAGCGCGGCGACGCTGCTGCCGGGCCGGGTCGAATGGACCACGCGCTTCTGGCCGCTGCTGACCGGGCGCGTGCAGATGCGCATGCGGCAGACGGAAGCGATGCCCGACGCGGTCACGCTTGATGCGACGTGGCGCGGCGCGGTGCTGTCGGCGGGCACGATGGCCGTGCCTGCGTCGCTGCTCACGGGGCTCGGCACGCCGTTCAACACGCTCGACCTGCAGGGCGACGTGCGGCTCGGTTGGAGCGACTGGCGGCTGATCGGCAACAACGCGTTCGGTCAGCTGACGGTGACGATCGATTCGATGAGTTCGCGCGTGTCGCGCGTGAAGCCGCTCGGTTCGTACCGCGCGGTATTGCAGGCGAAGGGCGCGGGCGCCGATCTCGACCTGTCGACGACGCAGGGCCCGCTGTTCCTCGACGGGCACGGCAGCTTCGGCCCCGGCCAGGGATCGTTCCGCGGCACCGCGCACGCGGCGCCCGAGCAACAGGCGAACCTCGCCGGGCTGCTGAACCTGCTCGGCCACCCGATCGGCAACAACCAGGTGTCGTTGATCTTCGGCGACGCGCAGCGCTGAACGCGCGCGTCGCCCGCTTTCCTTCCTACTTCTGCGCGAGCGGCGCGGCGACTGACGGTGCGGTGGCCGCGGGCACGGCCGCACCGGACGCCGGCAAGGGCGCCGGCGCTGCCATGTCGCCGTTCTCGCGCGCCATCTCCGATACGTTCCAGCCGCCGCCGAGCGCCTTCACGAGCCCGACCGACGACACCATCCGCTGCCCGGCGATCGTCGCGAGCTTCTGCTGCGCGGTGAACGCGGTGGTCTGCGCGGTCAGCACGTTCAGGTACGCGACCGTGCCGGCCTTGTACTGGTTCGTGACGATCGCGAGCGCGTGCTCGGCGCTGTCGACGGCCTGCCGCTGCACGTCGATTTCCTGCGCGAGGATGCGCTGCGACGCGAGGTTGTCCTCGACGTCCTGGAACGCGGTGAGCACCGCGAGCCGATAGGCGGCGACGTCCTGGTCGTAGGTCGCGCGCGCCGCATCGGTCTGCGCGGCGCGCAGACCCGCGTCGAACAGCGTGGCCGCGAGCTGCGGGCCGACCGTCCAGAAGCGTGCCGGCAGCGTGAACAGCTGCGACCACACCGAGCTCTGGAAGCCGCCGGTGGCCGACAGCGTGAGCGTCGGGAAGAACGCGGCGATCGCGACGCCGATCTGCTCGTTCGCGGCCGCGGCGCGGCGCTCGGCCGCCGCGACGTCGGGCCGGCGCTCGAGGATCGCGGACGGCACGTCGACCGGCGTGATCGGCGGCTCGGCCGCGAGCGGGCTCGGCGGCAGCGAGAAGGTCGACGCCGGCTCGCCGATCAGCGTCGCGATCGCATGCTCGTATTGCGCGCGGGCGACGCCGTTGTCGATCTGCGCGGCCTGCGCGCTCTGCAGCTGCGTCTGCGCCTGGATCACGTCGGCGCGCGCGGCGACGCCCTGCGCGTACTGGTTCTGCGTGAGCTGCAGCGACCGTTGGTACGACTTCACGGTGTCGTCGAGCAGCTTCTGCAGCGCATCGGACGTGCGCAACTGGAAGTAGGTCTGCGCGAGCAGCGCCTGCTGCGACAGCCGCGCGTTCGCGAGATCGGCCGCGGCGGCCGCTTCGCCGGCGCGCTGCGCGCTGACGGTGCGGCTCACCTTGCCCCACAGGTCGGGTTCCCAGCTGGCGTCGAGGCCGACGCTGTAGCTGTTGTTGATCGACCCGGTCGACCCGCTGCCGAAATTCGACGACGAACCGGACGACAGCGACGTGCGCGGCGTCCGCGCGCGCGAGCCCGATGCGGTCAGCCCGACGGTCGGGAAATACGCGGCGCGCGCCTCGGTGACGAGCGCGCGCGCCTGCCGGTAGGCGGCCGCCGATTGCGCGATGGTCTGGTTCGACGCGTTGAGCTTGCCGATCAGCGCATCGAGCTGCGGATCGTTGTAGACCGTCCACCACGGGCCGCGGTCGGCGCGATCGGCGGGCTGCGCGACTTTCCAGCCGGCCGGCGCTTCCTTGAAGGCGGCGGGGATCGACGTGTCGGGCCGGTGATAGTCGGGCCCGACGGCGCAGCCGGCGAGCAGCACGGCCGTCGCGATGGCGACGGCGGCGCTCAGCGGGCGAACGGCGCGCGGGAGGGGGGCGTACGGCATGGTGGTTTTCCTGTCTGGGCGTGACGGCCGGCGAGCGGCGCCGCGCGATGCGGTCGTCATGCCGCTGGCGGACAAATGGTAACTGACGGCGGGAAAGCTGCGCAGCCCTAAGGGTACGGTGGGCGACAGCCCGAATGTGTTACCGGCGCGGCCGGCCGGTTTACCGGCCATTACGGCCGGCTTGCGGGAAAACGGGCGTGCGAACGGGCGTACGACACCGGCCGCGCGTGACGCGGCCGGCGATCAGACAGGATCGTGCGGAGAGCGGCGGGAGCGGTGCAGCGTCAGTGGCAGCGCACGGGCACCGGGACGGGTTCGGCGGCGGCCCGCCATGTCGACGGCTCCGTCACGGCCGGCTGGCTCGTACGGCGGGCGCCGCCCTTCGCGTTGCGCTGCCGGCGATGATCGAACCATGCGAACCCGAGCGCCGCGAGCGAGCCGCCAGGCACGACCAGCATCGTCACATACAGCGCGATCTTCCAGCCGCGGTGCGGCCCGGAGAACACATGATGAGCGGTATCGGTCAGGTTGCGGCGCAGCGCGCCGGCGGCATTTTTCAGGAACAGCATCGCGAACATCCTCGGGTGCCCGGCAGCGCGGGCCAATCGGTCAGAACATAGTCTCCGGCAGTGCAACATGCACGTCGTAACTGGTTGACTCAAATAATATTGACTAAGCAATCATTTTTCAAGATACTGGGCGCGTTTTAACCCGAAACGCACTGTTGCTGCGCGCGCAATCGTATGACCGGCGGCCTCTACGATCCCGAGAACATCGCGCTGGAAACGAGCCTCGGCTATTACCTGTCGAAGGCGAAGCAGGCGCTCGTCGAGCGGATGGATCGCGCGCTCGAGCCGCTCGACCTCACCGCGCAGCAGATCGGCGTGATCCTGCTGCTGTCGCGCGGCTACGCGCGCACGCCGTTCGAACTGTCCCGCAAGATGTCGTACGACAGCGGCTCGATGACGCGCATGCTCGACCGGCTCGAACGCAAGGGGCTGATCGCACGCGCGCGCAGCGAGCAGGACCGTCGGATGGTCGAGCTGACGCTGACCGAGCGCGGCCTCGAAGCCGCCCGCGCGCTGCCGTCGCTGGTCGCGACCGCGCTCAACGCGCAACTGGAGGGCTTTTCGGCCGACGAACTGGCGACGCTCACCGGCCTGCTGCAGCGTTTCATCGCCAACGGGCCCGGCTCGACCGGCTGCCCGAAGCCCGACGAACCCGACTGCTGATGTGCGCGGAGCCCTCATGTCTAGGTTAAGCATTCGCTTATTTCTCTGTCTGGGCAGAAGATGACGAGGCACGCGCTCCGCTTTTTCCCTTTTTCATTCCACCCGGCCGGGCCGCGCTGCGTCGCGCGCCCGTGCGTTGTGCCGGCGCGTCGCGCGCGCCGCGTCTAGGAGATTCCGATGTCCGCCACCACGGCATCCGCCCCCTCCCCCGCCGCCGAACCCGCACCGCTGACCGGCGGCGCACTCGCGCTGCTGACCGTCGGGCTCGCGCTCGGCACCTTCATGGAAGTGCTCGACACGTCGATCGCGAACGTCGCGGTGCCGACCATCTCGGGTAGCCTCGGCGTCGCGACGAGCGAAGGCACGTGGGTGATTTCGTCGTACTCGGTCGCGTCCGCGATCGCGGTGCCGCTCACCGGCTGGCTCGCGCGCCGGGTCGGCGAGGTGCGCCTCTTCACGCTGTCGGTGCTCGCGTTCACGATCGCGTCGGCGCTGTGCGGCCTCGCGACCAACTTCGAGACGCTGATCGCGTTCCGGCTGCTGCAAGGCCTCGTGTCGGGGCCGATGGTGCCGCTGTCGCAGACGATCCTGATGCGCAGCTACCCGCCCGCGAAACGCGGGCTCGCGCTCGGGCTATGGGCGATGACGGTGATCGTCGCGCCGATCTTCGGCCCGTTGCTGGGCGGCTGGATCAGCGACAACTACACGTGGCCGTGGATCTTCTACATCAACCTGCCGATCGGCGTGTTCTCGGCGACCTGCGCGTACTTCCTGCTGCGCGGCCGCGAAACGAAGACGTCGAAGCAGCGGATCGACGCGATCGGCCTCGCGCTGCTCGTGATCGGCGTGTCGTGCCTGCAGATGATGCTCGACCTCGGCAAGGACCGCGACTGGTTCAACTCGTCGTTCATCGTCGCGCTCGCGCTGATCGCCGTCGTGTCGCTCGCGTTCATGCTCGTGTGGGAGGCGACCGAGAAGGAGCCGGTGGTCGACCTGTCGCTGTTCAAGGACCGCAACTTCGCGCTCGGCGCGCTGATCATCTCGTTCGGCTTCATGGCGTTCTTCGGCTCGGTCGTGATCTTCCCGCTGTGGCTGCAGACGGTGATGGGCTACACGGCCGGCAAGGCTGGCCTCGCGACCGCGCCGGTCGGGCTGCTCGCGCTGGTGCTGTCGCCGCTGATCGGCCGCAACATGCACCGGCTCGACCTGCGGATGGTCGCGAGCTTCGCGTTCATCGTGTTCGCGGGCGTGTCGCTGTGGAACGCGACGTTTACGCTCGACGTGCCGTTCAACCACGTGATCCTGCCGCGGCTCGTGCAGGGCATCGGCGTCGCGTGCTTCTTCGTGCCGATGACGACGATCACGCTGTCGAGCATCTCCGACGAGCGGCTCGCGAGCGCGTCGGGATTGTCGAACTTCCTGCGCACGCTGTCCGGCGCGATCGGCACCGCGGCCAGCTCGACGTTCTGGGAGAACGACGCGATCTACCATCATGCGCGGCTGTCGGAATCGGTGAGCGTCTACGCGCAGAACACGACCGACTACCAGGGCGCGCTCGCGCAGCTCGGCATCGTCGGGCAGACGGCCAATGCGCAACTCAACCAGCTCGTCACGCAGCAGGGCTTCATGATGGCGACCAACGACTTCTTCCATCTGTCGGCGGGCGTGTTCATCGCGCTCGCGGCGCTCGTGTGGATCACGAAGCCCAAGAAGGGCGCGGGGCCGGCGATGGGGCATTGAGGCGGTCGCGTTCGGGTTCCCGGCACGCCGCCCATGCGGCGTCCGCCACATAGATAAAGAGCTAAGCTGGCCGACCCGGACTCGCGGAACAGTGAAATGCCGACTTATGACCTACGTGATGCGACAAGGAACCTGTCGCTTTTGATCGATGACGCAATTCGTTCTGGTGAACCGTTCGTCATCGAGAACGACGGCAAGCCGCTGGTCAAAGTCGTGCCGATTGCCTCGGCACCGACGCTTGCTCCGGTATCGCGGGTCGGATTCATGAAGGGGCAGATTCGGGTCCCCGAGGATTTCGATGCGTTGCACGCCGACACGATTCGAAACAGATTCGACGGCACTGAATGAAATCAGCGTGCCGAACGTCTCGTCCTTGCCTCACTCCCGCGCCCGCAAGCCGCCGAACGCGAGATCGTCGGCCGGCGCGAGCGGCAGCGTCGCCCGCGCGACGTCGAGCCAGGCGCGCGCCGCGTGCGACAGGTAGCCCTTCTTCAGCCAGCCGAGCGCGATCGCCCACGTGATTTCCGGCTCGACGATCGGCCGGCACGTGAACTGCCCCGCGTCGAGCCGCCGGCAATACGGCTCGGGCAGCAGCGCGATGCCGACGCCCGCATGCACGAGCGCGGCCATGAAATCCCAGTGGCCGCTGCGGCTCACGATCGACGGCGTGAAGCCGGCCTGCCGGCACGCATCGAGCACCGCGTCGTGCAGCGCGAGGCTTTCCGCATAGAACACGAACGATTCGCGCGCGAGATCCGCGAGCGGCACGGCCGCGTGGTCCTCCCAGCGCGACTCGCGCGGCGCGACGAGCCACAGCGGCGCGCGCACCATCGGCAGCCGCTCGAACGTGCCGGGATCGACCGGCTCCAGCAGCCCGCCGAGCTCCAGCTCGCCCGACGTCAGCGCGGCCTCGATCATCCGCGCGCCCTGCTCGAACAGCTTCAGCTCGATGTTCGGGTAGCGCTGCTTGTACGCGGCGATGATCGGCGTGAACAGCGAACCGCCGAGCGGCGGAATGCCGATCGTCAGCTCGCCGCGTCCGAGCGTGCCGAGATCGTTCAGCTCCGATTGCAGCTGCGCCTGCGCGGCCAGCACGTCCTGGCCGCGCTGGAACACGATCCGCCCGGCGTCGGTCAGCACCATCTGCCGGCCGTCGCGCAGCAACAGCGGCGAACCGATCTCGTCTTCCAGCGCCTTCACCATCTTGCTGATGGTCGGCTGCGTGACGAACAGCTTGTCGGCCGCCGCGGTGAAGCTCTGCTGACGAACCACCTCGACGAAGTACCGCAGTGCGCGCAATTCCATCGATCACTCCCCAGATTGGTGCGGCTGAATGCAAGCGAATTCCGAATTGGAATGACAAGGATAGAGACAAGTCATTTTATTTATGGTTAGGGGAAACCCTATACTTGCTCCATTGACAGAAACATCTGTATGGAGCCCGCCATGAACAAGCCGACCGCCACTGCCGCCGCCCGCCCCGCTGCTTCGGGCAGCCTCGCGCACACGGGCCGGATCGTGCTGCAGGCCGCCGCGCTCGGCGTGCTGTGGATGGCGGTCGACTGGGCCGTGCGCAAGGTCGGGCTGCCGATTCCGTCCGGCGTGATCGGCCTCGCGGTGCTGCTCGTGCTGCTGTTCTCGGGTCGCGTCGCGCCGGCGTGGGTGAAGGACGGCGCGAACTGGCTGCTGTCCGACATGCTGCTGTTCTTCGTGCCGGCCGCCGTCGCGGCCGTGCAGTACGGCGGGCTGTTCCGCGAGGACGGCTGGCGCATCGCGCTGGTGATGCTCGCCGGCACCGCGTTCGTGATGGTCGCGGTGGCCGTCGCGGTCGATCTCGCCGCGAAGCTCGAACGCCGGCTCGCCGCGCAGCGCGTGTTCGCGGAACGCCGCCGCGCGCGCCTGAGCGCCATCGCGCACTGAGCCGGAGCCGTTCATGCTCGCCGCGCTATCGAACCTGCCCGCCGACCGGGTGAATACCGCGATCTCCGTCGGCTGCTTCGTGCTGACCGTCGTGCTGTATTTCGCGTCGAAGCGGCTCTATGCGTACAAGAAAACGCTGCTGTTCTCGCCGCTCGTGTTCGTGCCGGGCGTGCTGGTGCTGCTCGTGCTGCTGACCGGCATCCCGTATTCGGTCTATTTCCGCGACACGCGCTGGCTGATGTGGCTGCTCGGCCCGGCGACGATCGCGTTCGCGGTGCCGATCTACGACTATCGCGACCTGATCCGTCGCCACTGGCTGTCGCTGTCGGTCGGCGTCGCGGTCGGGATCGCGGCGGGCGTATGCGGGTCGCTGCTGCTCGCGAAGCTGCTGCACCTGTCGCCCGAGCTGCAGCGCTCGCTGATGACGCGCTCGGTGTCGACGCCGTTCGCGCTCGCCGTGTCCGACAAGATCCATGCGCCGAAGGACCTCACGGCCCTGTTCGTGATCGCGACCGGCATCTGCGGGATGCTGCTCGGCGAGCTCGTGCTGGCGCTCGTGCCGATGCGCACGCGGCTCGCGCGCGGCGCGCTGTTCGGCGCGGCCGCCCACGGCGTGGGCACCGCGAAGGCGCGCGAGATCGGCAGCGAGGAAGGCGTCGTGTCGAGCCTGACGATGATGATCGCGGGCGTCGCGATGGTGCTGATCGCGCCGCTGCTCACGCTGCTGCCGATCTGACGACGGATGCGCGGGCGGGCGCCGCTCGCCGCCCTGCCGCGTTCCTCGCCTGACGGTCTGTTCCCGCCGGCCGCACTCCGCTCCTCCCCGGGGATCGTTTCCCCGCCGTTCCTGCCCTGCATCGAGCCGCGCCGGCCGACAATCGGCTGAGATAGCCGCAATTCCCCCCTCTTTTCCGCCCATCGGCCTCGGCCCGGATGCCGAACAATGCATGCTACGAGACATCACGCACGCATTCACATGGCCACGACCGCAAACCCGACCGCCGACAAGCCGGCTTCGTCCGGCAAGTTCAAGCGCATCGCGCTCATCGCCGTCATCGCGCTGGGCGCGGCTGCCGCCGCCGCCGGCGGCATGTACGTGTTCCTGGGCAAGGCAGGCGTCGGCCACGCGAGCGCGCCCGCCGAGCCGGCGCCGCTGGCCGCGCCGGTGTTTTTCCCGCTCGACCCGCTGACCGTGAACCTGCAGTCCGACGACGGCGCGCAGCACTACCTGCGCGTCGGCCTGTCGCTGAAACTCACCGACCCGAAGGCGCAGGAGCAACTGACCGCGCGGATGCCGGAAATCCGCAGCCGGATCCTGCTCGCGCTGTCGAACAAGCATCCCGAGGAGCTTGCGACGCCGGACGGCAAACGTTCGCTCGCGACGGAGCTGCGGGAGCTGATCGAGCAGCCGACGCAGCCGGGCAACCAGCGCGCGAAGGTCGACGACGTCCTGTTCACCGAGTTCGTCGTCCAGTAACGCGGCCGCGAAAGGAGCGCGTATGGGTCACCAGGAGTTCATGTCCCAGGAGGAGGTCGATGCCCTCCTCAAGGGCGTCACGGGCGAAACCGATGCAGTCGACGAGCAGCGCGACACATCGGGCGTCCGCCCCTACAACATCGCGACGCAGGAGCGAATCGTCCGCGGCCGGATGCCCGGCCTCGAGATCATCAACGACCGCTTCGCGCGCCTGTTGCGGATCGGCATCTTCAACTTCATGCGGCGTACGGCGGAAATCTCCGTCAGCCAGGTGAAGGTGCAGAAGTACAGCGAATTCACCCGCAACCTGCCGATCCCGACCAACCTGAACCTGGTGCACGTGAAACCGCTGCGCGGCACGTCGCTGTTCGTGTTCGACCCGAACCTCGTGTTCTTCGTCGTCGACAACCTGTTCGGCGGCGACGGGCGCTTCCACACGCGTGTCGAGGGCCGCGACTTCACGGCCACCGAGCAGCGGATCATCGGCAAGCTGCTGAACCTCGTGTTCGAGCACTACACGACCGCGTGGAAGAGCGTGCGGCCGCTGCAGTTCGAATTCGTGCGCTCGGAGATGCACACGCAGTTCGCGAACGTCGCAACGCCGAACGAGATCGTGATCGTCACGCAGTTCTCGATCGAGTTCGGGCCGACGGGCGGCACGCTGCACATCTGCATGCCGTACTCGATGATCGAGCCGATCCGCGACGTGCTCAGCTCGCCGATCCAGGGCGAGGCGCTCGAAGTCGACCGCCGCTGGGTGCGCGTGCTGTCGCAGCAGGTGCAGGCCGCCGAGGTCGAGCTGACCGCGAATCTCGCCGAGATCTCGTCGACGTTCGAGAAGATCCTGAACCTGCGCGCGGGCGACGTGCTGCCGCTCGAGATCGAGGACACGATCACCGCGAAGGTCGACGGCGTGCCGGTGATGGAATGCGGCTACGGAATTTTCAATGGTCAATATGCGTTGCGCGTGCAGAAGATGATCGGCGCGAGCGATTCGATGAAGGAAGGTGGATATGAGTGAGCTGAACCAGACGCCCGACGACGACATGCAGGCGATGGCCGATGCAGCGCTCGCGGCGTCGGCCGCCGACGCGCAGGCGCCGGCCGCGGCCGACGAGGATCCGGGCATGGACGACTGGGCGGCCGCGCTCGCCGAGCAGAACCAGCAGCCGGTGGCGGCCGGGGCGACGGGCGCCGGCGTGTTCCAGCCGCTGTCGAAGGCCGCGGCGAGCTCGACGCACAACGACATCGAGATGATCCTCGACATCCCGGTCAAGATGACCGTGGAGCTCGGCCGCACGAAGATCGCGATCCGCAACCTGCTGCAGCTCGCGCAGGGGTCGGTCGTCGAGCTCGACGGCATGGCCGGCGAGCCGATGGACGTGCTCGTGAACGGCTGCCTGATCGCGCAGGGCGAAGTCGTGGTGGTCAACGACAAGTTCGGCATTCGCCTCACCGACATCATCACGCCGGCCGAACGTATCCGGAAGCTGAATCGATGAACGTCGTCAAGCCCGGCCAGCGTGTGTGCCGCGCGATGGCGGCGACGGTGCTTGCCGTCGTCGCGTCGCTCGTGTGCACGCCGGCCGGCGCCGCGGACATGAACGCGGTGAACCACCCCGGTTCGATCGCGTCGAGCGTGACGGTCGGCTCGGCCGCGCCGTCGCTCGGCATCGGCGCGGTGCTGCAGACGCTCGTCGGGCTCGCGGTCGTGATCGGCCTCGTGTTCGCGTGCGCGTGGCTCGCGCGCCGCTTCGGCTTCCAGCCCGCGCGGCGCGGCGGCCCGCTCAAGGTCGTGTCGAGCGTCGGGCTCGGCGCGAAGGAAAGCGCGACGATCGTCGAGATCGGCGACACCTGGCTCGTGCTCGGCGTCGCGCCGGGCAACGTGCGATTGCTGCATACGCTGCCGGCCGCCTCGGTGGCGGCCACCGCGACCGCGGGGTCGGCGCCGGCCGACGCGTCCGCCGGCGGCCATGCGCCCGACGCCGGCCTGCCCGGCACGTTCGGCTCGCGGTTTCGCGACGCGCTCGCGGGCGAAGCCGCGAAACGCCTCGGGCGTGGCAAGGACCGCTGACATGGCGCCGCGCCCTCTTCCAGTCTCCGCATTCCGATGAAACACGCATTCCTGCGTCACGCGGCGCGCGTCGCGCCCGTGCTGATCCTCTGTCTCGCCCCTGCGCTCGCGTATGCGCAGGCGAACGGCCTGCCCGCGTTCAACGCGAGCCCGGGGCCGCACGGCGGCACCACCTATTCGCTGAGCGTGCAGACGATGCTGCTGCTCACGATGCTGTCGTTCCTGCCGGCGATGCTGCTGATGATGACGAGCTTCACGCGCATCATCATCGTGCTGTCGCTGCTGCGCCAGGCGCTCGGCACCGCGACGACGCCGCCGAACCAGGTGCTCGTCGGCCTCGCGATGTTCCTCACCTTCTTCGTGATGTCGCCGGTGCTCGACCGCGCGTACAACGACGGCTACAAGCCGTTCTCCGACGGCTCGATGCCGATGGAGCAGGCCGTGCAGCGCGGCGTCGCGCCGTTCAAGACCTTCATGCTGAAGCAGACCCGCGAGACCGACCTCGCGCTGTTCGCGAAGATCTCGAAGGCCGCGCCGATGCAGGGCCCCGACGACGTGCCGCTGTCGCTGCTGGTGCCCGCGTTCGTCACGAGCGAGCTGAAGACCGGTTTCCAGATCGGCTTCACGGTGTTCATCCCGTTCCTGATCATCGACATGGTCGTCGCGAGCGTGCTGATGTCGATGGGGATGATGATGGTGTCGCCGTCCACCGTGTCGCTGCCGTTCAAGCTGATGCTGTTCGTGCTGGTCGACGGCTGGCAGCTGCTGATCGGCTCGCTCGCGCAGAGCTTCACGTAAGCCGCGGAGGGATCACGCGATGACGCCCGAACAAGTGATGACGCTCGCGCACCAGGCGATGATGGTCGGCCTGCTGCTCGCGGCCCCGCTGCTGCTCGTCGCGCTCGCGGTCGGCCTCGTCGTGAGCCTGTTCCAGGCCGCGACGCAGATCAACGAAGCGACGTTGTCGTTCATCCCGAAGCTGCTCGCGGTCGCCGCGACGCTCGTGATCGCCGGCCCGTGGATGCTGACGACGATGCTCGACTACCTGCGGCAGACGCTGCTGCACGTCGCGACAATCGGCGTCGGCTGAGCCGCGCGCCGGCAGCCCCGTTCCGCGACGATGTTCTCGGTTACCTACGCGCAGCTCAACGGCTGGCTCACGGCGTTCCTGTGGCCGTTCGTGCGAATGCTCGCGCTCGTCGCGACGGCGCCCGTCGTCGGCCACGCGGCGGTGCCGGTGCGCGTGAAGATCGGCCTGGCCGCGTTCATGGCGCTGGTCGTCGCGCCGACGCTCGGCGCGATGCCGGACGTCACCGTGTTCTCCGCGCCGGGCATCTGGATCCTCGTCACGCAATTCCTGATCGGCGTCGCGATGGGCTTCACGATGCAGCTCGTGTTCGCGGCCGTCGAGGCGGCCGGCGACTTCATCGGGCTGTCGATGGGCCTCGGCTTCGCGACCTTCTTCGATCCGCACACGAGCGGCGCGACACCCGTGATGGGCCGTTTCCTGAACGCGGTCGCGATGCTCGCGTTCCTCGCGGTGGACGGCCACCTGCAGATGTTCGCGGCGCTCGCCGCGTCGTTCCAGTCGCTGCCGGTGTCGGGCGACCTGCTGCACGCGCCGGGCTGGCGCACGCTCGCCACCTTCGGCGCGGTCGTGTTCGAGATGGGGCTGCTGCTCGCGCTGCCGGTGGTCGCGGCGCTGCTGATCGCGAACCTCGCGCTCGGCATCCTGAACCGCGCGGCGCCGCAGATCGGCGTATTCCAGGTCGGCTTTCCGGTGACGATGCTCGTCGGGCTGTTGCTCGTGCAACTGATGGTGCCGAACCTGGTGCCGTTCGTGTCGCACCTGTTCGACATGGGGCTCGATGCGATGGGGCGGGTGTTGCTCGGCTGGCGCTAGACGCCCCGCGGTCCCCTGTCGACCCGCTTCGGCGCCGGTCGCCCCCATTCCGCCCCCGTTGCTGGAAAACCCCTAAACGAACCGCCGACCCGCGAAAGGTTGCGGAAGGTTTCGCCTCCCTATACTCGTGATGACGATGCAGCAAGCATCGCGCCATACGAATACAACGAAGGAGACGACCCCGATGCGACCCATCCTGCGCACCCTCGCCGTTGCAGCCAGCCTGAGCTGCGCGCTCGCCGCTCATCCCGCGTTCGCCGACGACGGCGGCAAGATCACGATCATGGTCGGCGGGATCGCGAAGCTGATCTACCTGCCCGCGCGGCTCACGCAGGAGCTCGGCAACTTCAAGGCCGAAGGGCTCGACGTCGAACTGCTGTCGCAGCCGGCCGGCGTCGACGCCGAGAACGAGCTGCTCGCGGGCGCCGTGCAAGGCGTCGTCGGCTTCTACGATCACACCATCGACCTGCAGAGCAAGGGCAAGGACGTGAAGGCGATCGCCGTGTTCGGCCAGGTGCCGGGCGAAGTCGAGATGGTCTCGACCAAGGCCGCGCCGACCTTCAAGTCGATGGCCGACGCGAAGGGCAAGACGCTCGGCGTGACGGGCCTCGGCTCGTCGACGAGCTTCCTCACCCAATACCTTGCGCTGCAGCACGGCGTGCCGTCGACGCAGTACACGATGCTGCCGGTCGGCGCCGACGCGAGCTTCATCGCCGCGATCAAGCAGGGCCGCATCGACGCCGGGATGACGACCGAGCCGACGGTGTCCGCGCTCGAGAAGATGGGCGACGCGAAGGTGCTGGTCGACCTGCGCACGCTGGACGGCACGCGCGCCGCGCTCGGCGGCACCTACCCGGCCGCGAGCCTGTACGTGCAGTCGGCGTGGGCCGATGCGCACAAGGCGGAGGCGACCAAGCTCGCGCACGCGTTCGCGAAGACGATGCAGTTCATCCACACGCACAGCGCCGACGAAATCGCCGCGAAGATGCCGGCCGACTACCAGAAGGACAAGGCGCTGTACGTGGCCGCGCTGAAGGCGTCGCTACCGATGTACACGGCCGACGGCAAGATGCCGGCCGACGGCCCGGCGACCGTGCTGAAGGTGCTGTCGGCGTTCAACCCGTCGGTGAAGGGCAAGCACATCGACCTGGCGCGCACCTATACGAACGATTTCGTGAACGCAAAGTAAGCCGCGACGCCGGCGGCGGCGATCCCGCCGCCGCGCGTTCCCCGTTCCGGCCCGGTTGACCGGCCCGGCGCCGCCACTGCGACGCCCTCCTCACCCGCAGGATCGATGCGATGAATCAGGCAGTCTCCCCGAGCACACCGGCGATCGAGTTTCGCAATGTGTCGTGCCGCTTCATTTCGCCGGAAGGCAAGGCCACCGTCGCGTTGCGCGACTTCAGCATGAGCGTCGCGCGCGGCGAATTCATCGCGATCGTCGGCCCGACCGGCTGCGGCAAGTCGACCACGCTGAACCTGATCACCGGGCTGCTCAAGCCCGTGTCGGGCGAAGTCCGCGTGATGGGCCGCCCGGTCGACGGGATCGACCCGCGCATCGGCTTCGTGTTCCAGGCCGACGCCGTGTTCCCGTGGCGCAACGTGATCGACAACGTCGCGGCCGGCCCGCTGTTTCGCGGCCGCTCGAAGGACGTCGCGTACGCGCAGGCCGAGGAGTGGATCCGCAAGGTCGGCCTCGACAAGTTCACCAAACACTACCCGCACCAGCTCTCCGGCGGGATGAGAAAGCGCGTCGCGCTCGCGCAGACCTTCATCAACCAGCCGGAGATCCTGCTGATGGACGAGCCGTTCTCCGCGCTCGACATGCAGACCCGCACGCTGATGCAGGACGAGCTGCTGCAGCTGTGGTCCGCGAACAAGGGGTCGGTCGTGTTCGTCACGCACGATCTCGAGGAAGCGATCGCGCTCGCCGACCGCGTGTTCGTGCTGACCGCCCGCCCCGCGACGCTCAAGCGCGTGTATGAAATCGACCTGCCGCGCCCGCGCGTCATGTCGGAAGTGCGCTACGACGCACGCTTCATCGAAATTTCCAAGGACATCTGGCACGACCTGCGCGAAGAAGTGCAGATCGGCTGACGCATACGCCGCACGACAAGCACCGGCAAGAAACAGCAAGGACAGGAGCATGACCGACATGACGCTTCCCACCACCGCCCTTCCGGCGACCACGCTCGAGGACGACGAGCGCGCCGCGCAACGCCGGCTGCGCCGCCGGCGCACGCTGATCGTCACGCTGCGGATCGCCGTACTCGTGATCGTGCTGGGCGGGTGGGAACTCGCCGCCCGGCTGAAATGGATCGATCCGTTCTTCTTCTCGATGCCGTCGCTGATCTTCGCGCAGATCCAGGACTGGTTCGTGAACGGCACGTCGCAGGGTCCGCTGCTCACGCAGGTGTGGGTCACGCTCGAGGAAACCGCGATCGGCTTCCTGATCGGCTCGGTGGCCGGCGTGATCTGCGGGATCGTGCTCGGCCGCAACAAGCTGATGGCCGACGTGTTCGGCCTGTACATCCAGATCGCGAACTCGATTCCGCGCGTCGTGCTCGGCTCGGTGTTCGTGATCGCGCTCGGCCTCGGGATGGCGTCGAAGATCGCGCTGGCCGTCGTGATGGTGTTCTTCGTCGTGTTCGGCAACGCGTTCCAGGGCGTGCGCGAAGCGGATCGCTACCTGATCGCGAACGCGCAGATCCTCGGCGCGTCGCGCCGGCAGATCACCACGTCGGTCGTGATCCCGTCCGCGCTCTCCTGGATTCTCGCGAGCCTGCACGTGAGCTTCGGCTTCGCGCTGGTCGGTGCGGTGGTCGGCGAATTCCTGGGTTCCAAGCAAGGGATCGGGCTGTTAATCTCCACCGCCCAGGGCGCGTTCAACGCGAGCGGCGTGTTCGCGGCGATGATCGTGCTGGCCGTGGTCGCGCTGGCCGCCGACTACCTGCTGACGCGGATCGAGAAGCGGCTGCTGAAGTGGCGCCCCGCGGCGTTCTGAACGCCGCCCGCCGGCGCCTGACATGACACCCCGACCGCGCCGGCGACCCCGGCGCGGTTCGGCATTTCCGGGAAGGAGCGCAACAGGATGGCGCACAGCCTGCGCGGACGACTGCTGTGGTGGCTGCTGCTGCCGCTCGCGGTGTTCGTGCTGATCGCCGGCGCGATGTCGTACGACACCGCGCGGACCACGGCCGCGCTCGTGCAGGACAGCGCGCTCGTCGCGTCCGCGCGCACGATCGGCGAGGACGTCGAATGGCGCAACGGCCGGCCGGCGGCCGATGTGCCGCCTGCCGCGCTGGAGATCTTCGAATCGCCGTCGGGCGACTCGGTGTTCTACAAGGTGATCGACGGCCACGACCGCCTGCTCGCCGGCAATCCGGCGCTCGACCTGCCCGCGCGGCACGGCATCGAGCCGACGCTGTACGACACGTCGCTCGACGGCGTGCCGCTGCGCGCGGTGGCCTACGACCGCCAGCTGTACGACGAGGGGCAGGTCGAGACGGTCACCGTGGTCGTCGCGAAGACGACGCGTTCGTACGGCGCGATGGTCGCGACGATCTGGCGGCCGCAGCTCGTGCGCCTGTCGCTGATGCTGGTGCTCGCGGTGGTGCTCGTCTATCTCGGCCTCACCTTCGAGCTGCGCCCGCTGATGAAGCTGAAGGACGACGTTGCCGACCGCGGGCCGATGGAACTCGAGCCGATCCGCCCGGAGCGGCTGCAATACGAACTGCGGCCGATCGTCGACGCGATCAACCAGTGCATCGCGCGCCTGAACACGCACACGGCCACGCAGCGCCGCTTCATCGCGGATGCCGCGCACCAGCTGCGCACGCCGATCGCGGTGCTCGACACGCAGATCCAGTACGCGCAGCAGCGCGGCAACGACGATCGTGAACTCGCGTCGGTGCTCGACAGCATGCAGCGCAGCAGCCGCAAGATGGCCGACGTGACCGACAAGCTGCTGCTGCTCGCGCACGCGGAAGCGACGCCGTCGACGCTCCTGACCCAGCGCGTCGACCTGGCCGCGGTGGTGTCGAGCGTGCTGGAGGAGACGATCGTGCTCGCGCAGCGGCGCGACATCGACCTCGGCGCGGATCTCGGCGAGCGGCTCGACGTCGCGGGCAGCGACAGCCTGCTCACCGCGCTGGTGATGAACCTCGTCGACAACGCGGTGCGCTACACCCAGCCGGGCGGCTGCGTGACGGTCTGCGCGCGGCGCGACGGCGAGGCGATCGTGCTCGACGTGGTCGACGACGGCCCCGGCATCCCGGCCGAAGCGCGACCGCACGTATTCAAGCGGTTCTACCGCGTGTCGGCCGACACCGACGGCTCGGGCCTCGGGCTCGCGATCGTCCGCGAAATTGCGCAGGCGCACGGCGGCAGCGTGTCGCTCGCGCCGGGGCCCGGCAATCGCGGGATCGTCGTGACCGTGCGGTTGCCCGCTTTCGATTGAAGAGAACGCCGTCATGAAACTTTTGCTGGTCGAAGACAACGCCGAGCTCGCGCACTGGATCGTGAACCTGCTGCGCGGCGAGGATTTCGCGGTCGACTGCGTCGGCGACGGCGAACGGGCCGACACGGTGCTCAAGACCGAACGCTACGACGCGGTGCTGCTCGACATGCGCCTGCCCGGCATCAGCGGCAAGGAAGTGCTCGCACGGCTGCGGCGCCGCAATGACAACGTGCCGGTGCTGATGCTGACCGCGCACGGCTCGGTCGACGACAAGGTCGACTGCTTCGGCGCGGGCGCCGACGATTACGTCGTGAAGCCGTTCGAGTCGCGCGAGCTGGTGGCGCGCATCCGTGCGCTGATCCGCCGGCAGGCCGGCGTCGGCACGACCCAGCTCGTGTGCGGCGACCTCGTCTATGCGTTCGGCACGCGCGAATTCCGCTGTGGCGACGCGGTGCTCGCGCTGCGCCGCCGCGAGCACGCGATCCTCGAAACGCTGATGTTGCAGCAGAACAAGACGGTGTCGAAGGCGCGACTGATGGACAGCGTGTTCGCGCTCGACGACGAGCCCAGCGCCGACGCGATCGACATCTACATCCACCGGCTGCGCAAGCATCTCGCCGGCAGCACGGCCGAGATCATCACGCTGCGCGGGCTCGGCTACATCCTGCGCATGAAGAGCGCGCACGATTGACGCGGCGCGCTTCCCGCCTTCCGCACATCAATTCGTAGCGCGAATCATCGTCGAAGCCTGCCCGACGTCCGGCAGAACCGCTTCCGCTCGCGTGCCCGATCCGTGATGGCTGCGCGTTCGGTGTTTTCACCGATCCGATTCTTTCCGCCGGGAAAGCGCCGTGAAGGATTGCCCCCTCTACGATGCTATGCGTCGGCCCGCTCGCTGTGGCCGGCAAGATTCGGCATACATTACGTACTGCCAACGACCGGATTTCAATGCGGCAGCTCGGAGGAGACGATCTTGAAACGAAAAACCCTTGCCCTTTCCATCGCGGCGGCGGGCCTGTGCGCCGGCCATGCGCATGCGCAGTCGAGCGTGCAGCTCTACGGCCTGATGGACCTGAGCTTTCCGACCTACCGGACCCATGCCGATGCGAACGGCAAGCACGTGATCGGGATGGGCAACGAAGGCGAACCGTGGTTCAGCGGCAGCCGCTGGGGCCTGAAAGGCGCTGAAGACATCGGCGGCGGCACGAAGATCATCTTCCGCCTGGAAAGCGAATTCGTGGTCGCGAACGGCCAGATGGAAGACGAAGGCCAGATCTTCGACCGCGACGCGTGGGTCGGCGTCGAGGACGAGCGCTTCGGCAAGCTGACGGCCGGCTTCCAGAACACGATCGCGCGCGATGCGGCGACGATCTACGGCGACGCGTACGGCTCCGCGAAGCTGTCGACCGAGGAGGGCGGCTGGACCAACTCGAACAACTTCAAGCAGATGATCTTCTACGCGGCCGGCCCGACCGGCACGCGCTACAACAACGGCATCGCGTGGAAGAAGCTGTTCAGCAACGGCATCTTCGCGAGCGCCGGCTACCAGTTCAGCAACTCGACGTCGTTCGCGACCGGCTCCGCGTACCAGGCCGCGCTCGGCTACAACGGCGGGCCGTTCGCCGTGTCGGGCTTCTACAACCACGTGAACCACAACGGCTTCCGGAACCAGACGTTCTCGGTCGGCGGCAACTACACGTTCGACATCGTGCGCCTGAATGCCGGCTACTTCCGCTACAACGGCGACCAGGGCCCGCTCGGCCAGCGCCACGACGATTCGTGGACGGTGTCGATGAAGATCGCGCCGAAGGGCGCGCTCGACTACGAGCTCGGCTACCAGCAGATGCGCATCAAGAACGCCGCGAACAACGCGGACGGCTTCACGCCGAACGCCAACCTCGGCGCGTTCAGCCTGACCAACGGCGTCGCCAATGGCTTCAAGGAGACGATCTACGGGTCGGTGTTCTATCACCTGAGCAAGCGCACCGAGGTGTACCTGGCCGGCGACTACATGAAGCTGCACGGCGGCTACACGGTGTCGTCGACGTTCGGCGCGAAGAACCAGCTCGAACTGACGTCGGGCATCCGCACGCGCTTCTGACCCGAGGCGGTCATCCGGGCGGGGCCCGCCGGGCCCTGCCGCACCCTCCTTCCGGGATTCTCCATGCGGGCACGCCGGCGCTTGCGCCGACCGTGCCCTTTTTTTCGTCCTTTTTCAGCCTTTGCGCGGCGCCGTCGCGCGCCCGCCGGCCGCCCCGTGCGACAACCGGCCCGAACCCGCTCGCGGCCCGTCCGGCGGGCGATCGCGGCCGATGCGCACGCGCCCGGCCCACATCGGCGCTTGACCTGCGCCGACCGACTCGCTAGCGTTTCGGGTTTGCCCGGGCGGCCGTTGCCGCCGGTGCCGTGAGCGCGCCCGACGTCCTGGCGCGCGCGGCCGGGTTCCGATGGAAAAGACGATGCAGAAACTCGATGCGGCCAGCCCGCAGGCGATGTCGACGGATTTCACCGCCGACAACGTCGCGCGCCTGAAGGCGCTGTTCCCCGAACTCGTGACCGAAGGCCCGCACGGCGCGTCGGTCGACGTCGACGTGCTGAAGGCGCTGGTCGGCGAGCGCACGGTCGGCGACGCCGACGAGCGCTACGGCTTCCACTGGCACGGCAAGCGCGCCGCGCGCCAGGCCGCGCTCACGCCGTCGACGGGCACGCTGCGGCCCTGCCCCGACGACAGCGTCGCGTGGGACGACACGCGCCATCTGGTGATCGAGGGCGACAACCTCGACGTGATGAAGCTGCTGCACAAGAGCTACGCCGGCAAGGTGAAGCTCGTCTACATCGATCCGCCGTACAACACCGGCAGCGATTTCGTCTATCCGGACGACTTCAGCGACAGCATCCGCCACTACCTGGCGATGACGGGCCAGACCGAAGCCGGCGTGAAGCGCAGCACCAACACCGAGGCGAACGGCCGGTTCCACACCGACTGGCTGAACATGATGTATCCGCGCCTGAAGCTCGCGCACGCGCTGCTGTCCGACGAAGGGCTGATCGCGGTGCACATCGACGAGCACGAAGTGCATGCGCTGGTGCTGATGCTGCGCGAGATCTTCGGCGAGGAAAACGAGCTCGGCGTGGCCGTGTGGGACAAGCGCAACCCGAAGGGCGACGCGCGCGGCGTCGCGTACCAGCACGAATCGCTGGTGCTGTTCGCGCGCAACGCCGAGACGCTGCTCGAACGGGCGCCGCTCAAGCGCCCGAAGCGCAACGCGCAGCGCATGCTCGACGCCGCGCACGACGCGGTGTACCGCAGCGGCAACCCGAAGGACGCGCAGAAGGCGTACCGCGCGTGGATGAAGGCGCAGACCAACCTGTCCGGCGGCGAGGTGATGTACGACCGGCTGTCCGCGGAAGGCCGCGTGTACCGCCTCGTGTCGATGGCCTGGCCGAACAAGAAGAAGGCGCCCGAAGAATATTTCACGCCGCTGATCCACCCGGTCACCGGCAAGCCGTGCGCGATGCCGGCGCGCGGCTGGCGCAACCCGCCGGCGACGATGCAGGCGCTGCTCGAACGCGGCCAGATCGAATTCGGCCCGGATGAAACCACGCAGCCGCAGCGGATCTACTACCTCGACGAGAACATGTACGAGAACGTGCCGTCGGTGCTGCCGTTCGCCGGCTCCGACGACGCGCTGCTGAAGACGCTCGGCATCCCGTTCGACCTGCCGAAGCCGGTCGACTTCGCGGCGGCCGTGATCGGCTGGTGCACGCGCGGCGACGACATCGTGCTCGACTGCTTCGCCGGCTCCGGCTCGACCGGCCACGCTGTCATGCAGGTGAACGCGACCGACGGCGGCGCGCGCCGCTACATCCTCGTGCAGCTGCCCGAGGCGCTCGACCGCCGCGACAAGACGCAGACGGCCGCCGCCGATTTCTGCGCGAAGCTGAAAAAACCGCTGACGCTCGCCGAAATCACGAAGGAACGCCTGCGCCGCGCCGCGCAGCAGGTCGCGCGCGACTATCCGGAAAGCTATGGCGACCTCGGCTTTCGCGTGTACCGGCTCGACACGACCAACGTGATCGAGTGGGACCCGCGCCGCGACGACTTCGACCATGCGCTCTTCGCGTCCGTCGAACACGTGAAGACCGGCCGCACCGAGGACGACCTGCTCGCCGAGCTGACGCTCAAGCTCGGCCTCGACCTGTGCACGCCGGTCGAGCATCACCAGGTGGCCGGCAAGACGGTGCACCTGATCGGGCGCGCGATCGTCGCGTGCTTCGATGCGCGCCTGTCGCGCGACGACGCGGGCCCGCTCGCCGACGGCATCGTCGACCTGCTCGACGCCACCGGCGCGTCGCGCGACGTCACGTGCCTGTTCCGCGACAGCGGCTTCGTCGACGACGTCGCGAAGCTCAATCTCGCCGCGCTGCTCGAACAGCACGGCGTGAAGCGCGTGCGGAGCCTGTGATGCGGCTGCATTTCGAAGCGGATCTCGACTACCAGCGCGAGGCGATCGACGCCGTGTGCGACCTGTTTCGCGGCCAGGAATCGTATCGCGGCGACTTCAGCGTGTTCGCGAACGCCGCGCCCGGCACGACGGCCGCCGCGCAAGGCTCGCTCGGCTTCGCGGTGTCGGAGCAAGGCGTCGGCAACCGGCTGTCGCTGACCGACGACGCGCTCGCGCGCAATCTCGCCGACGTGCAGCTGCGCGGCGGGCTGCCGCCGTCCGGCCTGCCCGGCTCGCGCGACTTCACCGTCGAGATGGAGACCGGCACCGGCAAGACCTACGTGTACCTGCGCACGATCTTCGAGCTGAACCGCCGCTACGGCTTCACGAAGTTCGTGATCGTCGTGCCGTCGATCGCGATCAAGGAAGGCGTGCACAAGACGCTCGCGATCACCGAGGATCACTTCCGCGCGCTGTACGCGGGCGTGCCGTACGACTACTTCCTGTACGACTCCGCGAAGCTCGGCCAGGTGCGCCACTTCGCGGCGAGCGCGGCGATCCAGATCATGGTGATGACGGTCGCCGCGATCAACAAGAAAGAGATCAACAACCTCTACAAGGACAGCGAGAAGACCGGCGGCGAGAAGCCGATCGACCTGATCCGCGCGACGCGGCCGATCGTGATCGTCGACGAGCCGCAAAGCGTCGACGGCGGCCTCGAAGGGCGCGGGCGCGAAGCGCTCGCCGCGATGGCGCCGCTCTGCACGCTGCGCTATTCGGCCACCCACGTCGACCGTCACCACATGGTGTACCGGCTCGATGCGGTCGACGCGTACGAGCGCAAGCTCGTCAAGCAGATCGAGATCGCGTCGGCGATCGTCGAGGATGCGCACAACAAGCCGTACGTGCGGCTCGTCGGCGTGTCGAACCGGCGCGGCGCGATCAGCGCGCGCGTCGAGCTCGACGTCGCGACCGCGGCCGGCGTGAAGCGCCAGATCGTGTCGGCCACCGACGGCGACGATCTCGAGCGCCTGACCAAGCGCGCGCTGTATGCGGGGCTGCGGATCGGCGAAGTGCATGCGGTCAAGGGCGCCGAATACGTCGAGCTGCGCCATCCGGAAGGCGAGGCGTTCCTGTCGCTCGGCGAGGCGTTCGGCGACATCGACACGCTCGCCGTGCAGCGCGAGATGATCCGCCGCACGATCCGCGAGCATCTCGACAAGGAGCTGCGCCTGGCCGAGCGCGGCGTGAAGGTGCTGTCGCTGTTCTTCGTCGATTCGGTCGAACGCTATCGCCGCTACGACGAGAACGGCATGCCGGTGAAGGGCGACTACGCGCTGATCTTCGAAGAGGAATATGCGCGCGCGGCCCGCGTACCGGCCTACCGTGCGCTGTTCGACGGCGTCGACATCGCCCTCGAGGTCGAGCGTGCGCACAACGGCTACTTCTCGATCGACCGCAAGGGCGGCTGGACCGACACGAGCGAAAGCAGCGCGGCGGCCCGCGAGAACGCGGAGCGCGCATACGGCCTGATCATGCGCGAGAAGGAAGCGCTGCTGTCGTTCGACACGCCGCTGAAGTTCATCTTCTCGCACTCGGCGCTGAAGGAAGGCTGGGACAACCCGAACGTGTTCCAGATCTGCACGCTGCGCGACATCCAGACCGAACGCGAGCGCCGCCAGACGCTCGGCCGCGGGCTGCGCCTCGCGGTCGACCAGGACGGCGAACGCGTGCGCGACGCGGGCGTCAACACGCTCACCGTGATCGCGACCGAGCGCTACGAGTCGTTCGCGGAAAATCTCCAGAAGGAAATCGAGGCCGATACGGGCATCCGCTTCGGGATCGTCGAGCAACACCAGTTCGCGGCGCTGCCCGTGCAGGAAGACGACGGCCCCGCGCATGCGCTCGGCATCGAGCTGTCGCGCGTGCTGTGGAACCATCTGCACGAGCAGGGCTACGTCGACGCGCAGGGCAAGGTGCTCGACCGGCTGAAGGATGCGCTGCGCCAGAGCGCGCTCGTGCTGCCGGACGCGTTCGAGCGGCTGCGCGCGCCGATCGTCGCGACGCTGCGCAAGCTGTCCGGCCGCTTCGCGGTGCGCAACGCCGACGAGCGCCGCGCGATCGCGTTGCGGCGCGATGCGTCGGGCAAGGCCGTCGTGTTCGGCGAGGATTTCCGCGCGCTGTGGGATCGCATTCGCCATCGCACCGTGTACCGCGTCGAGTTCGACAACGCGAAGCTGGTGCGCGACTGCACGGCCGCGTTGCGCGACGCGCCGGACATCGCACGGGCGCGGCTGCAGTGGCGCAAGGCCGAGATCGACATCGGCAAGGCCGGCATCGAGGCGATCGAGGTGGCCGGCGCCGGCACCGTGCTGCTCGACGAAGGCGAATTGCCGCTGCCCGACCTGCTCACCGAGCTGCAGGACCGCACGCAGCTCACGCGTCGCTCGCTCGCGACGATCCTCGCGGACAGCGGCCGGCTCGACGATTTCCGCGTGAATCCGCAGCAGTTCATCGCGGTCGCGGCCGATGCGATCAACCGCTGCAAGCGGCTCGCGCTCGTCGCGGGCATCGCGTACCGCAAGCTCGGCGAGCGCCACGTGCATGCGCTCGAATCGTTCGAGAGCGAGGCGCTGACCGGCTACCTGCGCAACCTGCGGCCGGACGCGCGCAAGTCGATCCACGAAGCGGTGGTGTGCGAGACGGACGCCGAGCGCGCGTTCGCCGATGCGCTCGAAGCGCACGACGGCGTGAAGCTGTACGCGAAGCTGCCGGCGTGGTTCCGCGTGCAGACGCCGCTCGGCAGCTATCACCCGGACTGGGCCGTGCTTGCGGAACAGGACGGCGGCGAGCGGCTGTACTTCGTCGTCGATACGCCGAATGCCGACGGCCACGTGCCGAGCGAGCACGAGCGCGCGAAGCTCGCGTGCGGCGACGCGCATTTCCGCGCGCTGGTCGATGGCGACGACGCGGCGCGCTTCGTGCGCGTCGGGCGGGCGGATGCGTTGTTCGAATCGGCCTCCGGTGCGCCGCCGGCGGGCGGCGGGCGGTAAGACGAAGGGCGGCGACGAGCCGCCCTTTTTTTCGGCGTGGCTCGGCTTTTATCGATCGTGCCGGGTGCCCGCGTGTCGCCTGTTGCTCCGGCCGGTTTTCATCCTGTCATTCGCGTGAAAGCAATCCGTATTCTCGCGGGCGGGCTCGGCGGTTACGGCTGGTTGCAAATCGGGTCGGCACGATGTTTCCGGTCGCCGGCCACGTTGCGTTTTCACCATGAAAAAAGGGCGCCGAAGCGCCCTTCTCCTGCATTCGCTGGCCGAGCTTACAGCGTGCGGCCGAATGCGTTGCGATGCGAATGATGCGTGGACGTCGACGCATGGGCGGTATGGCCATGCGCGTGCGAGTGACCGCGGCCCGGCTGCGTGCCGGCGCGATCGGCGATCGTGTCGGAACGGTCGGCCGCGCGCGCGAGGCCCTTGTCGCGGTCGCCCGCGTGCATGCCGTTCGAGTTGCTCAGCGCCTGGCCGCTCATGTGGCCGCCGGACATGCCGCCCGCGTTGCCGCCCGAGCCGCCTGCGCCATGACCGCCGCCGTTGCCCCCGCCACCGCCATTGCCGCCGGCCGCCGCATGGGCGGACACCGAGCCGAGCGCGAGCAGCGCGACCGTCAGGACGGACAGATATCGTTGCTGTTTCATCTGGTGCTCCCTGGAGCGCGTTTGTGTGACTGCATTTTATGAACGCGCGACATTCGCGCCACACGACGTTGTAAATGATCGTAACGACGCGTGCGGCACGCATTCGTCGGATCAATTCGGTGCGCGCATGAACGCCGGAACGAAGCACCGGAGCGACGCCACGGCATCGCCCCGGTAACGAGGTCGCTTACTGCGCCGGCTGCATGCCCTGCACGGCGGCCTTGTGCTGCGCGGCCTGCTCTTGCGCCTGCTTCTTCGCCATGTGATGGCCGACGATACAGCCGCCGACCGCGCCAACCACCGCGTGGTGTCCCGCGTAGTGGCCGGCCACCCCGCCGACCACCGCGCCCTTCATGCAGCCCGCCGCGTGCGCGCTGCCGATCGTTGCGAGCGCAACGACTGCGGCGGTTGCATACCGTCCGATGTACCGGATGGGATTCATGTGATCACTCTCCTCAGGTCGTCGTGATCAGTGCGCTCGTGAGCCGGTCGCGCTCAGTCCCAACGGCCGCGCCAGCCGCCACCGTCACGCCAGGCGCGCTCGCGCCACTCGTGCTCGCGCCATTCACGGCGGCGCCACTCGTGTTCACGCCACTGACGCGCACGCCAGTCGTCATCGCGATAGCCGACCGGCGCGTACATCACCGGCGGCGGCGGCGCGACGTAGACCGGCGCCGGCGCCGTGTAGACGCCCGGCACGCCGATGCCGACCGACAGGTCGACGTGGGCCGATGCGACGCCCGAGGCTGCCAGCGCCGCTACACCGAGAACTGCACCGAGAATCAGTTTCTTGCTCATCTCGCGACTCCCTGCACGTGTCGTGCTTCATGTGAATACGGTTCGGAGTCTAGGCACCGGACGCTGACACAGGTGAAACGGGTATGCGAGACAGGTAACGGACGTTTACGGGTGCCCGCAAAGCCTTGCGGGACAAGGAAGAGGCGGCGTTCCACACCCCGTTGCAACGATGCGTCGGGTCGGTAAAAAGGGGAATTTTCGGCACGAAACCGGGCAACGGGATCGAACCCGCCGGTGGGCATCGCGAGCGAACCGCCCTCACCTTCGCGGCGCGAGCGGTTCGCAGCAGCGCTGCGTTACGCGCGGATATCGTCGACGCTGCGCAGCCAGTGCACGCTGAACAGGTTGTCCGCGTCGGTCCACACGGTATCGGGTTCGAACCCGGCGCGGCGCGCCATCGCATGAAAGCCGTCGATCGTGAACTTGTGCGAATTCTCCGTATGGATGCGTTCGCCGGCTTCGAAACGGAACACGTGGCCGCGCACGTGCACGGTCTGCGCGACGTCGCTGATCAGATGCATCTCGATGCGCTGCCGCCCGCGATCGTAGAACGCGCAGTGCGAGAACGCGTCGACGTCGAAGTCCGCGCCGAGCTCCGCGTTCGCGCGCACCAGCAGGTTCAGGTTGAACTGCGCGGTCACGCCCTGCGCGTCGTTGTACGCGTGATGCAGCGTACGCTCGTCCTTCACGAGATCGGCGCCGACCAGCAGGCCGCCGCCGCGCAGCAGCCGCGCCGCGTCGCGCAGGAACGTGTTGGCCTCTTCCGGCGAGAAGTTGCCGATCGTCGAGCCGGGAAAGAAGCCGATGCGCCGCCGCGGCGTCTCGGTCAGCGCGGCCAGTTGCTCGGCCTTCGTGTAGTCGGCCGCGAGCGGCGCGACGTCGAGCCACGGATAGGCCGCCCGCAGCCGCGCGGCCGCGCCGTGCAGGTAATCGGCGGAGATGTCGACCGGCACGTAGCGCGCCGGTGCGTTCGCGTAATTGTTCGCGAATGCGTCGAGCAGCACGCGGATCTTCTCGAGCGAACCCGCGCCGAACTCGACGATGTCCGCATGCGGGCCGACGCGCTGCACGATCTCGGCCGCGCGATCGCGCAGGATGCCGAGCTCGGTGCGCGTCGGATAGTACTCGGGCAGTTCGCAAATGCGGTCGAACAGCGCGGAGCCGGCTGCATCGTAGAAGTATTTCGGCGGGATGCTGCGCGGCGTGCGCGACAGTCCGTCGATCAGGTCGCGCTCGAACGCGCTCGGCCGCGAATCGCGGGCGGGTTGCAGGCCACCGCTCGTGGCCGTCAGGTCAGACGTCTCGCGCAAGTCGCACTCCCGTGAATTGCCAGCGTGCCGCCGGCGGAAAGAAATTGCGGTACGTCGGCCGTTCGTGCCCGGGCGGCGTCGCGATGCTGCTGCCGCGCAGGACCTGCTGGCCGACCATGAACTTGCCGTTGTATTCGGCCGCGACCCCGGCGAGCGGCCGAAAGCCCGGATACGGCTCGTAGGACGACCGCGTCCACTGCCACACGTGGCCGAGCATCTGCCGGATACCGTCGGCCGCGAACGCGGTTTCCCATTCGAATTCGGTCGGCAGCCGCGCGCCGGCCCATTCCGCATACGCGGCCGCTTCGTAGAAGCTCACGTGGCACACCGGCGCGTCGGGTGCGAGCGGCTCGACGCCGTGCAGGCCGAAGGTCCGCCGCACGCGCGTGGCGGCCGCATCGTCGTCGTCCGGCATCCAGTACGCGGGCCCTTGCCACCCTTCCCGCTGCACCATGGCCCAGCCGTCGGACAGCCAGAACTCGGGGCGCGTATAGCCGCCGTCGGCGACGAACGCCGCGAATTCCGCGTTCGTCACGAGGCGGTTGGCGATCTCGTACGGCCGCACGAGCGCGGTGTGACGCGGCCGTTCGTTGTCGAACGAGAACGCGTCGCCATCGTGGCCGATCTCGACGAGCCCGCCGGGCTGGTGCAGCCAGCGCAACGGGCCGGCGTCGCCCGCGGCGAGCGCGCATCCGGCCTCGTCGCCCGTGCGCGGCCGGAATGCCGGCCGCAACGGGTTGCACGAGAACGCATGGAGCATGTCGGTGACGATCAGCTCCTGATGCTGCTGCTCGTGATGCAGGCCGAGCACGAGCTCGGGCGCGATCGCGTCGAGCAGCGCCGCATCGGCGCCGGCCAGCGCGCGCAGCATCGCATCGTCGACGTATTGCCGATATGCATGCACCTCGTCGAGCGACGGACGCGTGAGCAGCCCGCGCTGCGGCCGCGGATGGCGCGGGCCGAGCGCTTCGTAATAGGAATTGAAGAGGAACTGGAATGCGTCGTCGAACGGCGCGTAGCCGGGCACGCGGCGCATCAGCACGACGGTTTCGAAGAACCAGGTCGTATGCGCGAGGTGCCATTTCGTCGGACTCGCGTCCGGCATCGACTGCACGGCCTGGTCTTCGGCGGACAGCGTCGCGGTCAGCGCGACGCTATGGGCGCGCACGTCCTGGTAACGGCGCTGAAGCTGGGATGCAAGAAGGCTCATCGGTTTACCGTCCACGTCGCGATTCGCTGCGTTGCGTTGCCGGAAAAGGGAAAGCCTTGCGCTCGAATGCGCGCGGCTGACGTGCGATTTGCTGCTGCGTCGTCGGGCAGCCGGCGCGCGCGCCGGGCCGCGGATGCGGCGTCACTTCATCTGCCCGTGCAGAACAGTATGGTCCAGAAATGTGAACGTCGCGAATCGGATTTCGGGTGAAACGAAAAAGAAAGAAAAATGAAAGCATTCGTGATGTCGGCATCGCATGTGCAACGGACCGTCGGCGCCGGTCGCGACGGGGCTCGGCCGGCGGATGCAATACCCATGCCCGCGGCTGCGCACTCCTGACGTCCGGTGACAACCGCACGGCGGGCGTGAAAGGTCGATGGCGCGCGTTCGTCGGAAGCGTCGCGTCATGCGGACGCTTCGGCGGTCGATATCGCGTCCTTCGACGCCCTGCTCAACGGCTCATCGGCCCTTCGCTTGCCGCTGCTCGCTTCGGCGGTCCAAAAAATTTTTTGCATCGATGTCACACACGCGGGGGGCTCGCTCGTCATATCAGCGGAACCCACACGAAAGGAGAAGGAACCATGACTGCGAAACTCAATCCGTTTGCCGCCGCCCCCGCGCTGATGAAGAGCTGGATGACCGTGTCGGTCGCCGCGGCCGGGAGCCTCGAGCCGACGCTGATCGAGCTGGTCAAGATCCGTGCATCGCAGATCAACGCGTGCGCGAACTGCCTTAACATGCACACCGTCGAGGCGCGCGAGCAAGGCGAGACCGAGCAGCGCATCTACCTGCTGTCCGCGTGGCGCGACGCGCCCTGCTACACCGACCGCGAGCGCGCGGCGCTCGGCTGGACCGACGCGCTCACGCGGCTGTCGGAGGGCCATGCGGCGCACGAAGCGGCCTACGCGGCGCTGAACGACCATTTCAGCGAGGAAGAACAGGTGAAACTCACGGTGATGATCAACGTGATCAACGGCTGGAACCGGCTCGCCGTCGGCTTCGGGTTGTGGGTCGACCCGGCCGACGCGAAAGCCGCCGCCGCGAAGATGGTGGCCTGATGCCGAGCCTCGACCCGGCCAGCGGCCGCGCCGACGAACAGACCGACGCGGCGGCGAGCTTCGATCCGCTGCGTCGCACGCTGATCCGCGTCGCGTACCGGATGCTCGGCTCCGTCGCGGATGCCGAGGACATGGTGCAGGAGGCGTTCATCCGCTGGATGGACGTCGACCGTACCGAGGTGCGCGTGCCCGAGGCGTTCCTGCGCCGCATGGTGATGCGCATGTGCCTCGACCAGCTGAAGTCCGCGCGACACCAGCGCGAGACCTATATCGGCCCGTGGCTGCCCGAGCCGGTCGTCGAGGAAGACGAACCGGACGACGTCACGCTGCCGCTGCTGCTCGCGCTCGAACGGCTCTCGCCGCTCGAACGCGCGGCGTTTCTGCTGCACGACGTGTTCGGCCTCGAATTCGACGAAGTGGCCACGACGATCCAGCGCGACCCGGCCGCGTGCCGGCAGCTCGCCGCGCGGGCCCGCACGCACGTGCGCGACGCGCGGCCGCGTTTTCATGTCGAGAAGCAGCGCGGGATCGAACTGGCCGAAGCGTTCTTCGCGGCGTCACGCAGCGGCGACATGCGTGCGCTCGGCGCGATGCTCGCCGAGGACGTGAGCCTGCATTCCGACGGTGGCGGCAAGCGCGCGGCGGCCGGCAAGCCGGTGTTCGGCTTCGAGCGCGTGATGCGGGTGCATGCGTATCTGGCCGAGCTGTTCGCGACGCATGCGTCGACGCTCGTGCGGGCCGGGTTCATCAACGGGCTGCCGGGCTTCGTCACGCGGGAAGCCGACGGCGAGCTGCAGACGACTGCGCTGGAGATCGACGACGGCAAGATCGTCGCGATCTATGTCGTGCGGAATCCTGACAAATTGAAGCATCTGCACTGAAGGCGGCGCGCGCATGCGCCGTGTGCGATGTGCCATATGAACGCATGGCGCCGGCGCCGCCCTCTTCTTTCTGCCCTGCGTTGCCGGTTGCCGGCTACCGCGATCAGTACATCGCGCCTCCGGCGTTGCCGATCATGAACAGCAGTACGCCGAGCAGCGGCGTCGCGACGGCGAAACCGGCCGCCGCCAGCCAGTTCGTGCCGCCTTGCGCCTCGAGCAGCGCGAGAAACGATTCGCGGGACGTCGCGTTCGGGCGCAGTTTTTCGATCCTGCGTTCGACGTGCCGCTTGTAGAGGCCGTTCCCGTACCAGCCGAGCGACACCGCGATCGCGATCGTGGCCGGGTCGAGCACGCTCGATTCGAAGTATCCCGGGAAGTACAGCAATTCGACCAGCGTGATGCCGAGCGTGACGGCGAGCACGGTGGCCGCCTGCCAGTACATGCATCGGTACGCCAACCAGACCGGGCCGAGAAAGCACGCGGCCCAGTTCCACGATTGCCGGCTTTTGCGCGAGTCGGCGATCGCCCATTTTCGTTCGAACCAGGCGGCGTTCTTGCCGACGTAAGCGACGATTTCGTCGTTGCTCGCAGGCGATGCAGCGGTCGAGACCTCGGACATGATCGTGTGCTCTCAATCGCGCGGAACGCGCGTCGTTGTTCTGATGCGGTGGAAATCGGGTGACGGGCGAAGTCGCCGCGTCGATGCGCAGACGATTCTACGCGCCGTGCAGCGGCCGTTGTGTGGCAGATCGGGATGTCGAAGAGAGCATACGATGCCGCGGTTCCGGCAACGCATCGGGGCTTCGCGCGTCGTTTCGGACCGGAAAAGAAAAACGCCACGCGAAGTTGCCGCGTGGCGTTTGTATGTTTGGCGAGCCGCGTTGCCTGTAGGCAAGTTGTGCTGCCGGACCCCTTCATTTTGTTCGTTGGTAGGCTCGATTGGATTCGAACCAACGACCCCCACCATGTCAAGGTGGTGCTCTAACCAACTGAGCTACGAGCCTAAGAAGCCGCGAATTATAGAGAGGGTTTCGGGGTAGCACAAGCCCCTTCGTGAAAATTTTTTGAATCGACGTGTGCGGTGGGCTGACGATCGATGTTGCCTCGCGAGGTCGCGAGCGTGAGCTTCACCTGTTCGCATCACAGCAAAACGCGTCGATGTGATGCGGTGTTATCCACATTGCCCTCTGGATAACCGTCCGGGAAGTCTCTGGATTCACAGTGGAACGATTGAGGATATGTCGGCGAGTCTGTGAATCGACGAAAAGTTGTTCTGTGCTGCCGCGCGCTGTTCACGTCGCGCACCCAGGGTTATGCATTTCGCTTCGCGTTGAAAATTCAGTGCGTTACGGAGGTTATCCACTGTGGGGCACAGCGTTTGTTAACTATCACTACGTATATATACGAACCCTGTTAACACCTTTGGATAAGCACAGTCCGGCGACTGTGATCCGCTCAGGACATGCACTGCGTGCAGCGGCTGGATGAACGAAGCGGAACGCTGTGAAGTGCTCGAGCGATACGTGAGCCGTCATGTCTGTAGAATCGCCAGCATCCAGGATGCAAAGGCTCGGCGAACGGGCTCACGGCAAATGACCGATGCTTCATCGCCCCGTCTCCAGGCACTCGATATCGATACGATCGTACGCACGATGCAGCACCATCCAGGCGACATCGTGTTCGAGCAACGCGTGTCGATACCGGAAGCCGAGGTCCTGTGTTGCCGCTACGAGGGCGAGCGATTCAACGTGAAGTTCGATCTCGACTACGGCATGTTTGTCGAGCGTGTTGGCATGCTGTCCGCCGAGGACGTCGCGAAGATCGTTGGATGGCTCACGAAGGAGGCAGGGTGATCACGGCAGACGATACGGGGCGAAGCGATCGATGAAGGCACCTGTCAATGAGATGCTGGTGACGGATATCGCAGGCCGCGTTGCGGTCGTCGTGACCGAGCTGACAGCTGCCGCCGATGTGCTGAAGCAGTTGGGCTTCGCTCGACAATCCGATCGCTGGGAACGCGCGATCGCAGATGACCATGACCGCCAGGCGCTCGTAGCCGCGCTCATCGATCTCGATGCGCTGTTCTCCGCAGGCCGTGACTGGAGCCCGCAGGCACTCGTCGAGTATTACCGGGAGATCGGTGTCGTTCGAAGTGGTTACCGTTCGGTTGCATGGCGCGGGCCGTCGCAATACATGGTCGAACGACATGACTGAATCACGAGAGGCAACGCGATGACGTACACGGTCCCGATGGTGTCGCGCGGCGAAATCGTGCTGTCCGACGGAAACCGTACCGTGCGGGTGCCTGGCGAGGCATTGTCGTCCGGCGTGGACACCGGCCCCGCATTCGTCGTCTATGTCGATTCGATGAAGTACGTCGAGCCCCAAGGCGATGGCGAGACGATCGATAACGCCACGTGCGAGGCCGTGATCTCGGCGATCACCGACTATTTTTTTGTCGCGACGTACAACGGTTGATTTCGAATCCTGAGCCAGTCACGAAACCGAGGAAAGAGCAGGGTGATGCGAGCGGCGCTTGCAAAGGGAGCAGGTAACGGGACCGATCATGTGCCGTCCGCACGGACACGATAACGGGATCACGATATCCGCGGGCATTGCCGCGCGCATCCGGCAGCGCGGGCAGTTTTCGCCCGGTGATATTCGCAGAGCACGATGAGCACGTTGAATTTCGGCACGGTCGACCAGTGTTCGGTCACGCTCAACACAGCGACGCTGCTGGGCCTGAAGGCTACCTACGAAGACTTTGCGGCGACCGGGCAGGATCTGCATAACTTCGAGATCTGCATCACGGATAAAAGGGCATCCACGGTGGACCCCGTGCCAGATGACGATGTCGTCACCATCACGTTCGTGGCAAAGCTGATTCCGGGTATGCGCGGACTGGGCAATGCAAACCGGCTCGGGAAGTCGATCCACTACGTCATCGCGCCGGAAACCGGCGAGATTCTCGGGAGAGTCGGGACGAAGTGACCCGACGCGCGAGCGGCGGTGTGTGGATAACCGGCGCACGATCCAGTTGAAACCCTGTGCATCCGAGCGGTGAGCGTCCTGGTTTCGATGGGCTCGTCGGCCTGAATGCATGCCCGGCAAGGTTTTGCCGACCATGAAAGAGGGCAGCGAACGAATCGCCGGCGACGTCCGGATGTCGAATGCCGTGTGGATATCGTTGACTCGAAGCCACTCGAAACCGGCTGCATTCAACGGGTGAGCGTAGTCGAACCCGGCGAAGACGAGCGGTCAATTACCCGGGTTGTGGATATCGATGCCCAAAACAACGAGAAACGCTGTGCATGCCAAAGGTGAGCGAACCCATCGAAGTCAGCACGCAGCACCATCAGGAGAGGTGTGGATATCCCGTTCCGCGGCGACTCGAAACCCTGTGATTTTAAAGGTGAGGATGCCAGCGAGGTTTCGGTGTGAATAACAGTTCGAGCAAGTCAGTCGAAACGCTGTGCATTCGAGTGGTGAGCACGCACCGGTGCAAGCCGGCCAAGCCGCGCCAAAAAAGGCGCTGGCGGCCATTACCGACCGCCAGCCGGACGCGCATCCTGCCGCTTCAAGTCTGCTGATCGAGCGCCTGCACGACCGCCTTTTCCCCGAGACTCCCGGCCGGCCCGACCACCGCATAGTTGAGCCCGTTCACGGATCCATACCGCGCCAGCAGCGCGCCATCCACGCGTTGTCCAGCGGTTAGCAGCCGATGTTCCGATTCCGCGGGCCGGAGATAGAAGCTCAGCGTCCGCCCCGCGTCATCCTGATAGAGCACCATCGCGGCGGTGGCCCCGCTGTCCGTCGTGAACAACCGTCCACCGACTGGCCTGAACCCCGCCGCGCTCAAATCCGGCAGCTTCGCCGATGCGCCCACGCGCCGGGTGAGCCAGCCCTGCAAATCACCCGCACCGGTCGGCCGGTAATCGACCTTGGCCGTCCGATCGACCACCATCATCTGGTAAGCCTTGACCGCATCGCTCATCGGCGCGATGGGCGGCGGCGCGTTCCACCCGCGCGCCTGCCATCCGCCGAACGTCCCGAGCCCGACGCAGAACACGAACGAAGCCGCCATCGCGAACCGCATCCGCGAGCGTTCGGCTCGCCGGCCGCGAATCGCCGCCGGATCGAGCGCGGGATTATCGGCCGGCATCCGCACGCTCTCCAGCGCGGCCCGCAACCGCTGCGCGTCCTGCTGCCATTGCTTCACCTGTTCCGCACGCTCCGGATGCAGCGCGAGATAGCGCTCGACCGCGGCACGCGCATCGTCGTCGAGCTGGCCGTCGACATAGGCCTGAAGGTCGTGTTCGTTCGGAGGCGTGTTCATTTCTTCATCAACCGCAAGGAAGGGGCAGGAAGCTCACCGTCGCTGAGCTGGCGCAGCGCCTGGCGCGCGCGGGAGAGCCGCGACATCACCGTGCCGATCGGCACGTCGAGCAGGTCGGCGACTTCCTGATAGGTGAAGCCCTCGACCGCGATGAGCAACAGCAGGCTGCGCTGCTCGTCCGAGAGCCGACCGAATGCTTCGAGCGTCGCGCGCGCCGCGAATTCGCGTTCGGCGGACGGCCAGTGCGCTTCGTCGTCGTCGCGGATGCGGCCGAGCAGCCAGCTGTAGCGCTTCGCGCTGCGTTTGCCGTCGAGAAACTGCCGGTACAGGATCGTGAAGAGCCAGCTGCGCAGCGATGCATCGTCGCGACGGCTCGTCCAGCGCGACAGCGCGCGCTCGAGCGTCGACTGGACGAGATCGTCGGCTGCATGGACGTCGCGCGCCAGCCAGAGCGCGAAGCGTCGCAGCCGGGGGATGAGTTCGCGCAATGCTTCGTCGTCGAGGGCGTTGGAGGGCATGGCCGGGCCGGTTGCCGAAAGGGTCGTGGATGCCGCGTAGGACGCCGGCCGGCATCGATTATTCCCTCCAGCATACGAAAAAACTTTTCGTGGAATAAAGCGGCGCGGGCGGCGTCCTACGCGCGTTCGACAATGATCTGACGATCGGGAGTGCATTGATGAAGCAATCTTCCTCTTCTTCGCCGCAGCGCGAGCCCGGGCGCGGGTGGTGGCGCTGGGCCGTGATCGGCGGCGCGGTGGCCGGCGTGGCCGCGGCGTTCGGGTATGCCGGCGGGTGGCTCGCGCCGGCGCGTCTGACCCCGCACCGGCTCGTCGACGCGCTGCAGACCAACAGCGGCATCCATCCCGGCTTCCGGCGCAATCACGCGAAGGGCGTGTGCGTGACCGGCTACTTCGAAGGCAACGGCGCCGCGAGCGCGTATTCGGTCGCGCCGTTCTTCAAGGCGGTGCGCACGCCGGCGGTCGGGCGCTTCGCGCTGCCGGGCGGAAATCCGTATGCGCCGGACAGCAGCGTGCCGATCCGAAGCCTCGCATTGAAGCTCACCGCGCCGGACGGCGAGCAATGGCGGACCGGGATGAACGCGATGCCGGTGTTTCCGGTCGCGACGCCGCAGGCGTTCTACGAGCAGACGCTCGCGACCCGCCCCGATCCGAAGACGGGCAAGCCGGATCCGGCGAAGGTGAAGGCGTTCTTCGGCGCGCACCCGGAAGCGGGCGCGTTCCTGAAGTGGGTGAAGGGTGCGAAGCCGAGCGCGAGCTACGTCACCGAAAGCTATTACGGGCTGAACGCGTTCTATTTCGTCGACGCGGCCGGCAAGCGCCAGGCGGTGCGGTGGCGCGTCGTGCCGGAGCAGACGGCCGGCGCCGGCGACGTCGCGACGGCCGCGGATCCGAACGTGCTGCAACAGGATGTGACGCAGCGCATCGCGGCCGGTGCGCAGAAGTGGAAGCTGCTGGTCACGCTGGCGGAGCCCGGTGACCCGGTGGACGACGCGACGAAGGTCTGGCCCGCGCAGCGCACGACGATCGATGCGGGCACGCTCGTGCTCGACCGCGTGGAGGCGCAGGACAGCGGCCCGTGCCGCGACGTGAATTACGACCCGACGGTGCTGCCGCAGGGGATCCAGGTGTCGGGCGATCCGCTGCTGGCCGCGCGCTCGGCCGCGTATGCGGATTCGTATCTGCGGCGCACGAGTGAAGAGGCCGGCGTGGCGGGCGCGGCGCGACTGAGTGGGGAGGGACGATGATGAAGGCTTCGACGACGTTTAGTGTGCCGGCGCGAGTGCTGCATTGGGTGATGGCCGCGATGGTTCTCGCGATGCTGTTCATCGGGGTGGGGATGGTGGCGTCCGTTTCCGAACGGCATGCAATCCTGGTGGCGATTCACAAGCCGCTCGGTGTGGCCGTGCTGGTGCTGGTGTGCGTGCGGATCGTGGTGCGGATGCTGTCGAAGCCGCCGGCGTTGCCCGACGATCTGCCGTGGTGGCAAAAGGTGGCTGCGCACGGGTCGCATCTCGTGCTGTATGCGCTGATGGTCGCGATGCCGCTGATCGGCTGGGCGATGCTGTCGGCGGGCGGGTATCCGGTGACGCTGGGCGGCGGCGTGCAACTGCCGGCGCTGGTGTCGGCCGATCCGGTGACGTTCGCATGGCTCCGGGTTGCGCATCGTGTGCTGGCCTATCTGTTCTTCCTGACGTTCCTCGCGCACTTTGCCGCGGCGCTGTATCACGGGCTGATTCGGCGGGACGGCGTGGTGAGGGCAATGGTGGGGCGGTAACCGACGGAAGGTTGGGTGCGATATGGCGGGGCTCTTCAAGGGCGACCGAGGCTGCGCCTGCCGTGCCGCCAATATAGGGGCACTGGGAAGGCTCAGCGGTCCCCGCCATAGCACGTCAAAAATATTTCACAAAAGGGGTTGCGGAGACCGGGGCGGATGCATAGAATCACGCCTCTTTCGCGCTAACGGAAACGCAGCGCGGGGGAAGAAGAGGGAAGCGGCGCTGTAGAAGTCGGTTTTATCGATTCCAGTGCACGTGAAATTAAACCGCAGTCGTCGCAGCGAAGTAGTTAAAAAAGTTGTTGACGAGTCTCAAAAAACGGTTGATAATCTCGCTTCTCTGCTGCTGAAAACGCAGCGCTGCTGAGGGGTTCAAGATCCCTCGCAGACATGCTCTTTAAAAATTAACAGCCGATAAGTGTGGGCGCTTGATGGCAGCGAGCTGATCCTCGGATCAGATAGCAAAAGTATCAAGAGTCTCACACTAAAGTAAGTCAGGTTTATGAAGTGATTCATATTCCTGTCAGCTTTGAGTGAGCGACCGGTTCTTAACTGAACCGAAAACAGTAACAGGTTTGAACTGAAGAG